>DAIDJD010000055.1 GCA_027451505.1 candidate division FCPU426 bacterium | reverse complement strand
CCGCCTGGAGGCGGCCAACGCCCTGCTGCCCGAGTTCCCCGAGAACCGGAACGAATTGGGGCGGCTCTACGACTTCATCGGCCGCTACCACGCGGCGATCGAGCAGTACAGCCTGGCCATCCAGGAGAAGCCCGGCTTCGCCGAGGCCTACGCCAACCGCGGGGTGGCGTGGTGGAAGGCCGGGAATTGGGACCGGGCCCTGTCCGACACGCTCAAGGCCACCGAGGTGGACCCCGGGTTCGCCGGGGGGCACTACGACTTCGCCGAGGTGCTCTACGCCCATGTCCAGGTGCTGCGAATCAGCCCGACCGGCGAGGATGAGTCCCTCATCCACCTGGAGGCCCGCCGGGCCATCGACGAGTACAACCTGGCCCTGGCCGACGACCCCCACATGATGCCCGCCTGGTACGGGTTGGCGCGGGCCTACAAGGGCTATTTCGACTACGCCGACGCCGAGAAGACCTACAACCACATCATCACCATGGACCGCCGCCAGCGCCAGGCGCGCCTCGAACTGAGGGCCCTGCGGCGCCTCGAGGCCGGCTACTACAGCGCCATGCCGCGGGCCTACCGCCCGACCCCCACGCCCACCGTCCAGCCCGGGCAATAGCGTGAAGCACGTGGTGGTGCTCATGGACGGCGTGGCCGACCGGCCCTTCGGGGGGTTGGGCGGGCGCACGCCCCTGGAGGCGGCCCGCAAACCGGCCCTGGACGCCTTGAGCGCGCGCGGGCGCCTGGGGATGTTCCGGCCCTGCCCGGAGGGGCTGCCCCCGGGCTCGGACGTGGGCAACATGGCCGTGCTGGGCTACGACCCCCGCGCCCACTACGGCGGCCGGGCGCCCTTCGAGGCCCTGGCCTTGGGCGTCGACGTGGCCCCCACGGAGACCGCGTTCCGCGCCAACCTCGTGCACGTCGAGGGCGGGGTCATGGACGACTACAGCGCCGGGCACATCACCACCGAGGAGGGGCGGGCCCTGGTGCGGATGCTCCAGCAGCGCCTGGGGACGGAGCGGCTGCGCCTGGCCGGCGGCACGCAGTACCGGCACTTGGCGGTGTTCAAGGGCGGATCCTACGAGAAGGCCCAGTGCGTGCCGCCCCACGACATCACCGGGCGCCCCTTCGAGGAGCACCTGCCCAAGGGCGCCGGGCACAAGGACCTGCGCCGCCTGATGGAGGACAGCCGCCTGCTCTTGGAGGGCCACGAGATCAACCGGGAGCGGCGGGCCGCGGGGCGCAAGACCGCGAACATGCTCTGGCTGTGGGGCCAAGGGCGGGGGGTGCGCCTGCCGCCCTTCGGGCTCAAGGGCGCGGTCATCACGGCGGTCGACCTGGTGCGCGGCCTGGGCGTGGCCGCGGGGCTGGAGGTGGTGGACGTGCCCGGGGCCACGGGATGGCTCGACAGCGACTTCAAGGGCAAGGCCGCGGCCGCCCTCAAGGCGCTCAAGCGCAAGGACTTCGTGTACGTGCACCTGGAGGCCACCGATGAGGCCGGCCACAAGGGCGACGCCGAGGCCAAGGTGCGGGCCGTGGAACTCATCGACGAAGGGGTCGTGGCGCCGCTGGCGGAGGGCCTGCGGGGGACCCCCTGGCGGCTTCTGGTGACGGCGGACCACGCCACCCCGCTGGAACTGCGCACCCACAGCGGCGAACCCGTGCCGTACCTGATCTACGACAGCGGCCTGGAATCGGGGGAGGGACGACCCTTCACCGAGGCCGAGGCCCGCGGCACGGGCCGCGTTCTCGAGGAAGGCCATAAGCTGATGCGGGAATTCCTCCATCCGGCGCCCCAGGCGGCGCCGGCGGCCTGAGGGCTTGGCCGTGGCCCTCGTCGTCCAGAAATACGGCGGTTCCTCCGTGGCGACCCCGCGCCACATGCGCTCCGTGGCGGAGCGCATCGTGCGTTCGCGCAAGGCGGGTGACGACCTGGTGGTGGTGGTCTCGGCCCCCGGGGACACGACCGACGACCTGATCGCACTGGCCCGCCAGGTGGCCGAGCATCCGGACGAGCGCGAAATGGACGTGCTGCTCGCCACCGGGGAGCAGCAGAGCATCGCCCTGCTGGCCATCGCCATCAAGGACCTCGGCTTCGACGCCATCAGCTTCACCGGCCCCCAGGTGGGCATCATCACCGACGAGTTCCACGGCAAGGCCCGCATCGTGAAGATCGGGGACGAGAAGATCCACCGCGCCCTCAAACTCGGGAAGATCGTCATCGTGGCGGGCTTCCAGGGGCAGACGGCGGACGAGGACATCACCACCCTGGGGCGGGGCGGTTCGGACCTGACCGCCGTGGCCCTGGCCGCCGCGTTGCCGGCCGACCTGTGCGAGTTCTACAAGGACGTGGACGGGGTCTTCACGGCCAACCCCCGGATCGTCCCCGACGCCCGCAAGATCGAGGCCCTCAGCTACGAGGAGATGCTGGAGATGGCCTCGGCCGGGGCGCAGGTGCTCAACGCCCGCAGCGTGGAATTCGCCAAGAAGAACGGCGTGCGCATCCACGTGCGCTCCTCGCTCAACGACAATCCAGGGACCACCATCCAGGAGGAGACCGCAGGCATGGAGGACGCCCTCATCACCGGTGTCACCTACAGCAAGGACGAGTGCAAGCTGACCGTGCTCGGCATCCGGGACAAGCCCGGGATCGCCGCCGCCATCTTCCGGCCCCTGGCCGCCGCGGAGCTCAACGTCGACATGATCGTCCAGGACGTCTCCGAGGCCGGCATCAACAACCTGTCCTTCACCGTGGCCAAGGGCGACCTTCGCGAGGCCCGGAAGGTGCTGGAGGGCGTGGCCAAGGAGCTCAACGCCAGCGGCATCCAGGTCGACGAGGGCATCGCCAAGGTCAGCGTCGTGGGCGTGGGCATGCGCAGCCACAGCGGGGTGGCCGCGCAGATGTTCGAGGCCTTGGCCCGGGCCGACGTCAACATCGGCATGATCTCCACGTCCGAGATCAAGATCAGCGTGGTCATCCCCGAGGCGGACGTCGAGACCGCCGTGCGGGCGCTGCACGCCCAGTTCCGGCTCGGGGCGTCGTCGTGAGCGCGTCCGGCGGGGTGGGGGCCGACGGAAGGGACTTCGCGCCGGCCTGGCACCTGAAGACCGCGCTGGTGTGCGCCGCGATCCTGCTGGCCGCGATCCTGGCGGCCTGGAGGATATTCCTGTGAAAACTCCGGCGAAGACCAGGCCCCGGACCCCGGTCCTGCGGGCCAAAGTGGACGTCTACGACACCACCCTGAGGGACGGTTCCCAGACCCAGGAGATCAGCTACTCCGTCGAGGACAAGCTCGCCATCGCCGAGGAGTTGGACGCGCTGGGGGTGGACTACATCGAGGGCGGCTGGCCGGCGCCCGGCAACGCCAAGGAGCAGGCCTTCTTCAAGGCGGCCCGTCGGCTCAAGTTCCGCCACGCCCGCCTGGCGGCCTTCGGTTCGACCCGCAAGGTCCACGAGCGTGCGGCCACCTCGGCGCTGCTCAAGGGCGTGCTTTCGGCCGAGACCCGGGACGTCTGCCTGGTGGGGAAGTGCTCCGACTTCCACGTCACCGACGTCCTGCGGACCACCCTCGACGAGAACCTCCGCATCGTCTCCGAGAGCATCGCCTTCATGAAGCGGCGGCGCGAGCGGGTGTTCTTCGACGCGGAGCACTTCTTCGACGGCTTCAAACGCAACCCCGGCTACACCCTTCGGGTGCTGAGCGCGGCCCGGGACGCCGGCGCCGACGCCCTGGTGCTGTGCGACACGAACGGCGGGAGCCTGCCCAACGAGATCGCCTTCGCGACGGCCGAGGTGCGCAAGGCCTTTCCCGCCACCGTCATCGGCGTCCACACCCACAACGACGGCGAATTGGCCGTGGCCAACAGCCTGGCCGCGGTGTCGCAGGGCGCCCGCCACGTCCAGGGGACCATCAACGGCTACGGCGAGCGCTGCGGCAACGCGAACTTGGTGAGCCTGATCCCGGACCTCACGTTGAAGATGGGCTACGCCACCCTGCCGGAGGGGCGCTTCGCCCGCTTGACCGCGGTGTCGCGCTTCGTGGCCTCCGTGGCCAACCTGACCCCCTCGGACCACCAGCCCTACAGCGGCACGGGGGCCTTCGCCCACAAGGCCGGGCTGCACATCGACGCCCTGCTGAAGGCCCCGGGGAGCTACGAGCACATCGCCCCCTCGGTGGTGGGCAACACCCGGCGCCTCCTGACCAGCGAACAGGCCGGCAAGGCGGCCATCGCCGGGAAGCTGGCGGACTTCCGGGTCCAGGCGGGTGAGGAGGACGCCAAGGCCATCACGGCATTGGTGAAGCAGCGCGAGGCCCAGGGCTACCAGTACGAGGGCGCCGACGCCTCCCTGGAGCTGCTCACGCGGCGCCATTTGGGGCGGTTCCGACCGGCCTTCAAGGTGCTCCACTGGCACGTCTCGGTGGATCGGCGGCAGGCCATCGAACCCTGCGAGGTATCCCTCAAGATCGAGGTCGGCGGCCGCGAGGAGCACACCGTGGCCGACGGCAACGGCCCTGTGAACGCCCTCGACCGGGCGCTGCGCAAGGCCCTGTTGCCGCACTTCCCGGCGCTCAAGGGCGTGGAGCTGGCCGACTTCAAGGTGCGCGTCCTGGACGGCAAAGGCGGCACCAGCGCCCGCGTGCGGGTGCTCATCGAGAGCCGGGACGCCTCGGGGGCGGTCTGGAGCACCGTGGGCGTGCACGAGAACATCCTGGAGGCCTGCTGGGAGGCCCTGATCGAATCCGTCGAGTACAAACTGATGAAGGCCAACCATAAGTGAACGCGCGGGCCCGCCCCATCGGGGTCTTCGATTCCGGGGTGGGCGGCCTGACCGTGGCGCGCGAGATGATCCGCCAGCTCCCGGGCGAGCGCCTGATCTACCTGGGGGACACCGCCCGGGCCCCCTACGGCAACAAGAGCCCCGAGACCCTGATCCGCTTCGCCCTCGAGACCGGCGCCTTCCTGGCGGCCAAGGGCGTCAAGATGGTGGTCGTCGCCTGCAACAGCTCCAGCGCCTACAGCCTGCCGGCCCTGCGGGCCCGCCTCAGCGTTCCGGTGGTGGGGGTCATCGAGGCCGGCGCCCGGGCCGCGGTGGCCGGCCGCCGCGGCCGACCCATCGGGGTGATCGGGACCCGGGCCACGGTGCGCTCCCAGGCCTACGCCCGGGCCATCCACGGCCTGGATCCCGAGGCCGCGGTGGCGGCGCAGGCCTGCCCCCTGTTCGTGCCCCTGATCGAGGAGGGCTGGATCCGCAGCGCCACCACCCTTGAGGTGGCCCGCGCCTACCTGGCGCCCCTGAAGCGGCGCCGGGTCGAGAGCGTGGTCCTGGGCTGCACCCACTACCCCCTGCTCAAGGGCGTGATCTCGGCGGTGCTGGGGCCGGACATCGCCCTGGTGGACTCAGCCCGCGAGGTGGCCCGCGAGGTGCGCACCGTGCTGGAGGCCGACGGCCTCCGCGCCCCCTCCGGGCGCGTCGATTTCTCCCGCCACCGCTTCTACGTCACCGACCCGCCCGAGCAATTCCGCGGCTTGGCGCGGCGCTTCCTGGGCCGGCAGCCGCGCATCGCCACGGTGCGCCTGCCCGAGCTCCCCCCATCGGCCTGAGCGTGGCCCTCTCCGTCCGCCTCCTCCCCGGGACCCACCCCTACGATGGGTCCCCCCTTTCCGGCCACTGGGCCTACCGCCTCCACGGCGTGGCCGGGGACAGCCTTTTGGCCTTCGAGGGGCCCTGCGAGGTGCAGGTCGAGGCCCTCGCCGACCTGGAGGACGCCCGCGCCGGCGCCTTCATCCGTTCCCGCCGGATGCTGCACTTCGTGCTGGAGCTCTTCGGCCCGCCCTTGGAGGAGGCCGTCGCCCGGCAATGGCTCATGGCGGCCACCCTGGCCGCGGCCCTCAACGCGCGCCTCGGGCGGGCGGAGGTCCGGCGCGACGGCAACGACCTTTGGCTGGGCCGCAGGAAATTGAGCGTCTCCATCGCCGCGCCCACCGGGGTGAGCGTGAAGGTGCACCTGGGGGTCAACATCGACGCCGCCGGGGCACCCGTGGCGGCCGCCGGGCTCAAGGACCTCGGCATCCCGTCCCGCGCGTTGGCCCGGGAACTGCTCCAACGCTTCCAGGACGACCACCAGCGCATGGCGCGGGCCCGCGCCAAGGTGCGCCTTTACCCCTGAAGGAAAGGGAAGCCATGATCCCGAAGTTCGTCTATAAGCTGGTCGCGTTGGCCGAGGCCCTGGTGATCCTGGCCCTTTTGTGGCGCCTGAGGGAATGCCACCGGGGCCTTCAGGGCTTCGCCGGGCGCCTGACCGGACGCTGGTAGCCCTCAGAACCGGTTCCCGAATTCCCCCCATTCCCATCCCCGTCGCCATCCCTTTGGAGGAACCCATGCCCCGCGTGAACATCCCCTCCGGCTCGAAGTGGGAGCCCCTGCTGGGCTATTCCCGCGCGGTCAAGGCCGGTCCTTACGTCCACGTCTCCGGAACCACGGGCCCGGGGGCCACGGCCGCCGAGCAGGCCCGGGCCGCGCTGGAGACCATCCGCAAGGCCCTGGAGGCGGCGGGCGCCTCGTTGTCCCAGGTCGTCCGGACCCGGATCTACGTCACGGACATAGCCCAATGGGAGTCCATCGGACAGGCCCACGGCGAGGTGTTCGGGAGCATCCGTCCGGCCATGGCCATGGTCGAGGTGTCCCGACTCATCGACCCGGCGCTTCTCGTGGAGATCGAGGCCGACGCCTACGTCGGGGAGTGAGCCCATGGGGGGCGCCCCGGTCCTGGAGCCCGGCGAACTTCTGGCCCGCCTAACCTCCGGGGCCTGGCCCCTCCCGGGCACGGTCGCGGCCTGCGTGGTTTCGGGGGCCGCGGCCCGGGATCTGGAGCGGGCCCTGGGCGTCCTGGCCCCGGTCCGGGTGGGCTGGCGCCAGAGGGAGGCCCTTCTGGGGGCCTGGCGCCCGGCGGCGCAGGAACGCTACCATTCCGTCGCCGGCCAGGACGCGCCCACCGTGGCCGCGTGGCTGGGCGCCGCCTTCAGCCTTTGGAAGCCCGGCCCGGGCGGGGTGCACCGCCTGGAACCGGATCCGGCCGCGGTCGAGCGGGCCCTGGGGCTGTGCGGGCTCAAGGCGCTCGCCGGGAGCCCGCTGAGCCTGCTCTCCAACGGGGAAATCGCCCGCGTATGCCTGGCCCGCGCCCTGGCCGCCGGGCCGCGCGTGCTCGTCTTGGATAACGTTTGCGAGGGGCTCGACGCCGCCGGACGCGCCCTCCTGGGGGCCGCGGCCGAGGCCTGCGCCCAAGACGGCGCCGCGGTGCTGCACCTGGCCGCGCGCGAGGGGCTCCTTCCCTGGGTCGGGGCGCCGCCGCCGCCGGCCCGGTGGGCGGCCCGGGTCGGGGCGGGTCCGGGCCCGGGCGTGGAGCGCTTCCGTTGCGAGGGTCTGGATCTTTGGGCCGGGGCGAGGCCCCTGGTTCGGGGCCTGGATTGGAGCGTGCGGGCCGGGGAGGCTTGGCTCCTGACCGGACCCAACGGCGCGGGCAAAAGCACCCTTCTGGCCTACCTCAGCGGGGAGCACCCCCAGGCCTGGGCGCGGTCCTGGTCGTTGAACGGGCGGGGCAGGGAAGTTTGGACGCCCCTAGCCAGGCTGCGCGAGCAGGTGGCCTGGGTGGGGCCGGAGCTGGCCGCGGCCGCGGGGGTGTCCCCGCTGACGCTGCTGGAACGCGCCTTGGAGGGACCGGCGCGGCTGCTGCTGCTGGACGAGGCCCTCAGGGGGCTGGGGGCCGAGGAGTTGGCCGCGGCCGAGGACCGGCTGGCGCGGGCCCATTCCGAGGGCAAGGAGCGGGCTTGGGTCTGGGTAAGCCACGCCCCCGAGGAGGTTCCGGGGTTCGTGACGCGCATCCTGGCCCTGGACGGGGCGGGAGGCTGGAGGGAAGTTATCAGGCCGTGATGCGGGCCTTCAGGTTCTCGACTTGGCTCACGAACACGCCGTTTTTTTCCATCTCGCCGCGGACCTTCTCGATGGCGTGGATCACGGTGCTGTGGCTCTTGCCGCCGAAGGCCTCGCCGATCTCGGTGAGGCTCGCGTTGGTCAGTTCGCGGGCCATGTACATGGCGACCTGGCGCGCCTGCACCACGCCCGCGGTGCGGCGCGCGCCCCGCAGGTCGGCGACGCGCACGTTGAAGTGGGCCGCGGTCTCGTTCTGGATCCGGTCGATGCCGATGACGCGGGTCTCGGACTGGAGCACGTCCCGCAGCACCTGGCGCGCCAGCTCCAGGGTCAGGACTTGCCCGGTCAGGGCCGCGTAGGCGGTGACCCGGTTGAGCGAGCCCTCCATGTCCCGGATGTTGCTGCGCATGCTCTCGGCCAGCAGAAGGATCACGTCGTTGGGCACCACCATGGCCTCGGTCTCGCACTTCTTCTTCAGGATGGCGATGCGGGTCTCGAGGTCGGGCTGCTGGATGTCCACGGTCAGGCCCCATTCGAAGCGGCTGCGCAGCTTGTCGCCCAGGTGGATGTCCTTGGGGTGGCTGTCGCTGGTCGCCACGATCTGCTTGCTGTGCTCGAAGAGGCTGTTGAAGGTGTGGAAGAACTCCTCCTGCATCCGCTCCTTGCCCTCGAGGAACTGGATGTCGTCGACCAGCAGCACGTCGACGTCGCGGAAAGCCGAGCGGAACTCCTCCATCTTGTTGGCGCGCAGGCAGCGCACCATCTCGTTGACGAAGATCTCGCTGGTGACGTAGAGGACGCGGAGCTCGGGACGGCTGGCGCGGACGTGGTTGCCGATGGCCTGGAGCAGGTGGGTCTTGCCCAGGCCGACCTTGCCGTAGATGAACAGGGGGTTGTAGCTGAGGCTGGGGGACTCGCCCACGGCCGCGCTCGCGGCGCAGGCGAAGCGGTTGCTGTTGCCGATGATGAAGCGGTCGAAGGTGTAGCGCGGGCTGAGCGGCAGCCCGCTCTTGATCTCGGGGCTGGGCTGGTAGGCGGTCGCGGCCGCAACCGGGGCGCCGTCCCCTGCCACCGCAGGGGGGACCTCGGGCGCCGCGATCTGGGTCTGCCAGCGCAGGTGGGAGGCCTCGGTGGCCTCCAGGCGGAAGGCCACCGGCCCGGAGTGCACCCGCTCCAGCGCCTCGGCGACCGTGCCGGAATAATGGGATTGGATGTAATCGCGGAAGAACGGCGAGGGCACGTGGACCACCAGGCAGTCGTCCAGCCACTCGGCGGTGGTCGGCGCGAACCAAGTCTCAAAGGACTGCGGGTCCATGCGCTGGGCCAGGAGGCCGAGGGCCTCGGGCCAAAGCGCCTGCTTGACGCGGTTCACGTGGGTGCCTCTGTCATCGGGCTAAAGGGGATGTCGCAGGGGTGAAGTGCGGGTATTATAGCCCGGTCCGCATAAAGCGCAACATCCTTCACGGAAAATCTCCCGATGGATCCCGTCCCTTCGATCGACCTCCATCCCGAAAGCGCGCCCGGCGGCCCCGACGCCGCCGTGCGCGCCTGCCGGGACTTCCTGGACAAGGCGCTGGCGGCCGGGCGTAGGCAGGTCCGGATCATCACCGGCTTGGGCCTGCGCGGCGACGGCACGCCCCGCCTGCGTTCGCGCATCGAGGAGGAGGTGCTGCCCTCGTATTTCCGCCAGATAGAACAGAGGGGCTACGAACAAGGTGGGGCCGTGATCCGCCTCTGGTTGCGGTCCGCGGGCCCGGCCCCGACCCTTCGGTGGCACCGGGAACACCGCCGCGAGCAGCAGAAGCGCGCCATGACCGAGCGGGAGGAGCGCTTCCAGGTGGCCCGGGATCGCCTGGACTTGGCGGAAACGGCGTGGGAGGAGGGCGATCTCAGGCGCTGCCGGTTGAAACTGAACCAGATCCGCCGCGAATTCGGCTGGGAAATCGCCGAGGGTGTCCTGGAGGCTTCGCAGGCCGACGCGCTCCTGGACGACACCGCGCGCCGCCTCCGGGAGCTGGACCCTTAAAGGCCGGTCGATTCGCGGGCGCGGTCGCGCAGTTTGGAACTCAGGCGCCGCTTGAGCTTGGCCAGGCGCACCTCCAGGCGGTACAACAGCGCGATGCGCAGGTGCCGCAGCCAGTCCGGGGGCTGGGACCCTATGCCGTGGTCGAAGGTCCAGTCCTGGGCCGCCACGGCCGGGGCCATGGTCGCGGGATGGGTTCCCCGGAAAAGGGCCAGGTTCCCGCGGTCGGCGTAGAAGTCGCGGACCCGGCGTTCCTGTTGGCGGTACTCGCCCTCAAGCCAGCCATCGTCGTGGTAGAAGCGGTCCAGGTTGCGCTGCTTTTCGAGCATGACCCGGGGCGGCCGCACCCATCCGTAATGGTGCACCGTGGCGCCGGCCGGGGCCGTGCGCAGGTCCCGGAACCGGCCATCGCCTAGGCGCATCCGGAAGCCCAGCGCGTCGCCCCAGGATTCCACGCCCCGGCCCAAGCGCACGGCCCGCACGGCCGAGGGGTACCATTTGAGGGGATGGTCCTGGACCGTGGCGAAGGACCCGTAGAAGTGCAGGTAGGGGAAGCGCAGGCCCTCGGTGCCGTCGTCGAGGTGCCGCTCCAGCGCCCGGCGCAGCGGGGCCAGGCCGTCCTCGTGCAGGACCTCGTCGGCCTGCAGGTAGATCCCCCAGTCGCCCGTGCAGCGCTCCAGGGCCAAGTTGGTCTGCTGGGAAAGGATCCGCCCGCCCTCGCGCAGCGCCGGATCCCAAAGCGTGGGGAAGGCCTTGATCTTGGGGTCCCCTATCCCGGCCACCAGCTCCGCGGTGCCGTCGTCGCAGTCGCCCACGGCCACGACCAGCTCGTCGACCAGGGGCAAAAGGGAACGCAACGAAGCCTCCAGCGGGTAGCCGAAGCGCACGGCGTTGCGGGCGATGGTGAATCCCGAAATCCTCACGCGCGCATTATGGACCGCCGCCGCCGGGGGCTCAAGGCCGGCGCGCGGGGAGGGGCCGCCCGCTCCCCCCGGTCCGTCCCCGGGCCCTTTTCCCCGCCCGTGGGCGGAACCTGCGCACGCCCGACTTGAAAAGCCCGGACGGACGTGTAAGATAGGGCCCCTTCGGTGACGTACCCAAGTGGTCTAAGGGGACGGTCTGCAAAACCGTTATTCATGGGTTCGAATCCCATCGTCACCTCCAGCCTTACCTGGAGCCCCTTAGACGGGGCCTCCCACCCAGCGCCACGGGCCCCTCCGGGACACGGCCCCCGCGCCCCACCGAAATCCCGTTTTGAACCAGGAGATGCCCATGCCCAAGATCACCGTCATCGGCGCCGGGAACGTCGGCGCGACCACCGCCCAGCGCCTCGCCGAGAAGGAGCTGGGTGACGTCGTTTTGGTGGACATCGTCGAGGACATGCCCCAGGGCAAGGCCCTGGACCTGATGGAGTCCGGCCCGGTCTACGGCTACGACACCCTGGTCACCGGATCCAACGGCTACGAGGCCACCGCCGGCAGCGACGTGGTGGTGATCACCAGCGGCATCCCCCGCAAGCCCGGCATGAGCCGCGACGACCTCCTCAAGACCAACGCCGGCATCGTCCAGAGCGTGACCAGCCAGGCCGCCAAGTTCAGCCCGAACGCGGTCCTGATCATCGTCAGCAACCCCCTGGACGCCATGACCTACGTGGCCCACAAGGTCAGCGGGTTCCCGGCCAACCGGGTCCTGGGCATGGCCGGGGTGCTCGACAGCGCCCGCTTCCGCACCTTCCTGGCCCTGGAGCTGGGCGTCTCGGTCGAGGACGTCCACGCCACGGTTCTGGGCGGCCACGGGGACACCATGGTGCCCGTGCTGGCCTGCTCCACCGTCGCCGGAATCCCGGTGGGCCAGCTCATCCCCAAGGAACGCCTGGAGAAGATCGTCCAGCGCACCCGCGACGGCGGCGCCGAGATCGTCAAGCTGCTCAAGACCGGCTCGGCGTACTACGCCCCCTCGGCCAGCGCCGTGGAGATGGTGGAGAGCATACTCAAGGACAAGAAGCGCATCCTGCCCTCGGCCGTGCTGGCCGGCGGGGAGTACGGCATCAAGGGCCTTTTCGTCGGTCTGCCCGCGGTGCTGGGCTCCAAGGGCGTGGAGCGGATCGTCGAGATGCAGCTGACCCCCGAGGAACGGGCGGCCCTGGAGAAGAGCGCGGCCGCGGTGAAGGAGCTCTGCTCCACGGTCGACACGCTGATGGGGTGGTAGCCGATGAAGCTGCATGAGTACCAGGCCAAGGACCTTTTGGAGGCCACGGGCGTCCGGGTGTTGAAGGGGGCGGTGGCCTCGGACCCGGCCGGGATCGAAGCCGCGATCGCCACCTTGAGCCCGGGCGGGCCCTGGGTGGTCAAGGCCCAGGTGCACGCCGGGGGCCGCGGCAAGGCGGGCGGCGTCAAGCTGGCCAAGACCCGGGAGGACCTGAGGGAGAAGGCGCGGGCCATCCTGGGCATGACCCTGGTGAGCAACCAGACCGGACCCCAGGGCGTGAAGGTGCGCAAGATCCTTCTGGTGGAGGCCTGCGACATCGCCCATGAGATCTACGTCTCCATCCTGATGGACCGCAAGGAGGGCCGGCCCCTGGTCGTGGCCAGCGCCGAGGGCGGCATGGAGATCGAGGAACTCGCCGCCACCCACCCCGAGAAGATCCTGAAGGAGCACCTGGACCCGCTGGCCGGCATGCAGCCCCACCAGGCCCGCGACTTGGCCTACCGCCTGGCCCCGGGCGAGGCGCCGGATTCGCCGGTGCCCGCGGCCCTGGCCGAGCTGCTGATGGGCCTGAGCCGGGCCTTCTTCAAGTACGACGCCAGCCTGGTGGAGGTCAACCCGCTCATCATCACGCCCTCCAAGGACGTCATCGCCCTGGACGCCAAGGTGGCCCTCGAGGACAACGCCCTGTTCCGCCATCCCGAGCTGGAGGCCCTCCGCGACGTGGCCGAGGAGAACCCCAAGGAGGTCAAGGCCGCCGAGGCCGGGCTGAACTACATCGCCCTGGACGGCAACATCGGCTGCCTGGTCAACGGGGCCGGGCTGGCCATGGCCACCATGGACCTCATCAAGCTCCACGGCGGGGCGCCCAACAACTTCCTGGACGTCGGGGGCGGGGCCAACAAGGACACCATGCTGGCGGCCTTCAAGCTGCTTCTGGGCGACCCCCAGGTGAAGGGCATCCTGGTCAACATCTTCGGGGGCATCGTGCGCTGCGACCTCGTGGCCCAGGGCGTCATCGACGCCGCCAAGGAGGTCTCTCTGGCCGTGCCCATGGTGGTGCGCCTGGAGGGGACCAACGCGGAGCAGGGCCGGGCCCTGCTGGCCACGAGCGGGCTGCCCATCACCCCGGCGGCCGGGTTCAACGAGGCCACGCTTAAAATCGTCGAAGCCGTAAGGGGGAAGTGAGATGAGCATCATCGTCAACCGCGACACCAAGGTGCTCTGCCAGGGCGTGGGCAAGGCCGGCAGCTTCCACCTGAAGGGCTGCAAGGACTACGGCACCAAGATGGTGGCCGGGGTCCAGCCCAAGAAGGGGGGCACCACGGTCGAGGGCGTGCCGGTCTTCCACACCGTGCGCCAAGCCGTGCGGGCCACCGGGGCCGACGCCAGCATGATCTTCGTGCCGGCGCCCGGGGCCGCCGACGCGGTGCTGGAGGCCGCCGACGCCGGGATCAAGACCGTGGTCTGCATCACCGAGGGCGTGCCCGTGCTGGACATGAGCCGGACCAAGGCCCTGCTCAAGTCCCGCTACCCCGGGGTGCGCCTCATCGGGCCCAACTGCCCGGGCATCATCACGCCGGGCGAGTGCAAAATCGGCATCATGCCGGGGTACATCCACAAGAAAGGCCGCGTGGGCATCCTCTCGAAGTCCGGCACCCTGACCTACGAGGCGGTGCACCAGACCACCGCCGCCGGCCTGGGCCAGACCACCTGCGTGGGCATAGGCGGGGACCCCATCCTGGGCTCGACCTACCTGGACCTTCTGCCCCTGTTCGAGGCCGACCCGGAGACCGAGGCCATCGTCCTCATCGGCGAGATCGGCGGGGACGCCGAGAAGCAGGCCGCGGAGTACTGGAAGGCCCACATGAAGAAGCCCATGGTGGCCTTCGTGGCCGGTCGCACCGCGCCCAAGGGCAAGCGCATGGGCCACGCCGGCGCCATCGTGGGCGGGGCCGACGACACGGCCGACGCCAAGCTCAAGATGCTGGCCTCCTACGGCATCCACGCCGTGGACAACCCCAGCCTCATCGGCGCCGAGGTGGCGAAGGTCCTGGGCAAGTAGCCTAAGGCGGCGGCCGGGCGGTCCCGGGCGGCACGTGGGCTTGGGGAAGGGGGCGCCTGTGACGCCCATTCAGGAAGGGGAAAGCGCCGCCGCGGCGGGGCCCCGGGAGTCCCTCAGGCTCTGGGCCCTGGCGGCCCTGGCCGAGGCCGTGGCCTGGGCGGCGTGGGAGGTCCTCGTCGCCCGGCCCGGACTGGGCGCGCCCGAGGAACTGGCCAATTTCGCCCTGGCCGTCGACCCGGGGGCCACCTGGCGCTTCTGGCTGCGCCTGGGCGGCGGGGCCTGGAGCCGGGCTTTGCAGTCCCTTCTCCTGGCCCCGGGCGGTCCCTGGCAATCCCTTTATGGTTTCAACCTTTTGGCCCTGGCCGGCTGCGCCTGGGGCCTTTGGCGCCTGGCCCGCTTCCTGGACGGGGAAGCCGCGGCCGCCTTCAGCCTTCTGCTTTGCTTCAGCGCCCCCTTCACTTTCCTGCAGGCCCGCACCACCTTCAGCTATGTGCTGGTCCCGGCCTGGATTTTAGGCCTGGTCCTGGGACTGCGTGGGCGCCGCGGCGCCGCGGCCTCGGCCCTTCTGGGCCTTCTGGCGGCCCTAGCCTGGCTGGACTACGAGGCCTGGGGGCTGGCCCTGCCCGCCCTGGCCCTGGCGTGGGCGACGGCCCCGCCGGGGTCCCGGGCCCGGGCGCGTCCCCTGGCCGCGGGCTTCCTGGCGGGCTGCGGCCTTCTCCTGGCGGCCGAAGCGCCCTACCTCCGGGACTGGCTCTTCGAACGCGGGCGCGGCGGCGGCTTCACCGGCGCGGCCCCGGCGCTGTGGATGAACCTCCGCGGCTACGCCTTCGGCTCCCGCCTCCATCCCGCCTTGGGCCTCGAGGACGTCCCCACGGTCCCGCCGCTGGCCTGGCCGGGACTCGTGGCGGGCGTATGGGCCGCGCCCCTGTGGCTGTGGGCCTGGGCGTTTTTCGGCCTTTTGGGCTTGTGGGCCGGGGGGCCCTTCATGGAGCCCAACCGCGCCATCGTGGCTTGGCCGGCCCTTCTGCTCATCGCCGGGATGGGGACCGCGTGGTGGGGCAAGCGCCTGCCCCGCAGGCCCTCCCGGCTTTGGCTGGGGCTGGCCCTGGTCCTGGCCCCGGCCATCGGATCCCGGGGCTTTGTGCGGGCCGAGCGCGCCTGGGACGCCTCCATTGAGGGGCCGTCCCGGGAGGTCTTCCGCATGGCGGCTTTCCTCAAGGACCGCTCGCGGACCCGGAGCCTGGTCCTGGGGCCGGCGCTGGAGTTCCAGGACACGCCCCTTTTGGAGCGCTGCCTGGGCCGGCCCACCGGCCCGCCGACCCCCGGGGCCGCGGTGGAGACCTGGTTCCTGGTGCCCCGCACCCTGGCCGATCCCGCGGATCCGCGCTGGGGACGCTGGGCCGCCTTCAACGCCCCCAACGATCCCCACCCCCTCTACCTCCTGCGAGCCTCAGGGCCCGCGCTGGCCCTTCTGGGGCGAACGGCCCGGGACCTCGCCGACGAGGAGGCCGTGCTGGCCTTACCCGGACCCGCCCGTCTCCGGGCCCTGGACGGACGCGTGGCCGAAGCCGCCACGGCCTGGTCGGAAAGCGTGTGGGCGGGGTTGAGGCTGCGCGAGGCCCTGGCCCTGGGCCGGGTCACGGTCCCCGACGTGACGGCCCCGCTGGAGGGGCCCTGCCTCGACAGCGCGCCCCTGGAGGCCATCCAAGGCGCGTTCGGACGGCTCGAACCCGGGCTGGCGGCCCTGGCAAAGGCCCGCGAGAACGCCCTGGCCCGGCCCGGGGCGCGTTGGGTCCTGGCGTTCCCCCAGCGCCCGCGCTGAGGCTTCGGGCACAAAAAAGCCCGCCCCCTGGGGAAGGGGGCGGGCCTTGGATCCTCGATCCAAGGGACTAGCGCTTCTCCATGGGCTCCCAGTGCGCCTCCTGGGGTCCCACCCATTCCCCCACGGGCCGGATGAGGCGGTTGTTGGCCTGCTGCTCGAAGATGTGGGCGGTCCAGCCGCTGAGGCGGCTGAGGGCGAAGATGGGCGTGAACATCTCCGGGTCTATGCCCATGCAGTAATAGGTGCTGGCCGAATAGAAGTCCACATTGGGCTTGATGGCCTTGAGCTCCCACATGGCCTCCTCGATGAGGCGGCTCATCTCGTACCACTGGGGCTGGCCCACCTTGGCGCACAGGCTCTCGCTCATGCGGCGCAGGTGCGTGGCGCGCGGGTCCTCGGTCTTGTACATGCGGTGGCCGAAGCCCATGATCTTGCGCTTCCTCTCCAGGGCGTCCTTGACCCAGGCCTTGGCCTTGGAGGGCTCCTTCACCTCCAGGAGCATGCGCATCACCTCGGTGTTGGCGCCGCCGTGCAGGGGCCCCTTGAGCGCCCCGATGGCCGCCACCACGGAACTGTGCAGGTCGCTCAGCGTGGCGGCCGCCACCCGCGCCGTGAAGGTGCTGGCGTTGAACTCGTGGTCGGCGTGGAGGATCAGGCACTTGTCGAAGATCTTCTCGCTCCCCTCCTCGGGGTCCTTGCCCGTGAGGCAGCGCAGGAAGTTGAAGGCCACGCTCCGGCCGGCCTTGGGCTCGACGAAGGGCTGGCCCTTCATCACCCTCTGGATGGCCGGCACCAGGGTGGTCATGCGCCCCAGAAGGCGGATGGCCTTGCGGCTCTGGGGATGGTCCCGGCCGAAGCCCGGGGCGCCGGAGGTGAGCTGGCCCATGTAGCGGAAGCCCTCCTTCCAGGGCTCGGGCGTCACCGAGGCCCCCTCCTCCGGGTCGGCCAGGCCCAGAAGGCTGACGCCGGTGCGCAGAAGGCTCATGGGATTGGCCTCGGCCGGCAGGCTCTTGAGCCAGGCGGCCACGCGATCCTCCATCACCGTCTCGCGGGAGAGGGCGTTGCGGAAGTCGTCGAGTTCGGCGGCCTTGGGCAGGCGGCCGTACCAAAGCAGGAAGACCGTCTCCTCAAAGCTGGAATGGTCCGCCATTTCGTGGATCGAAATACCGCGGTAGGTCAAAACCCCGCGCTTGCCGTCGATCGTGCTGATGGAGGTCTCGCCCGCGACGATGTCCTCCAGTCCTGCTCCAGCCATGCTCCACCTCGTCCAAGGAAGTTTGGTGGGGATCCCGCGCCGTCCTAAGGCGGCGTGGCTCAGGAATACGGTGCCGAAAAACCCGTGTGTCCCAAGGCCTTGCCCAACCTTTGCCATGGTAGTCCCAAAGCCGCCTGGGATGCAAGGTCCAAGCGGAGCGGGTATAATGCGCGGCCATGGAAACCCCTGAAGCCGTTTCGACCGTCCCATCCGGCGCCCCAACCCCGGCCCCGGCCGCCCCGCTGCGGGCCTCCAGCTTGTCCCTGCGGTGCCAGTGCGCCGCCGGGAATGAGCGGCGGCTGGAGCCCCTGCACGGGCCCGGCGCCACCGTGCTGTGCGGCCCCCAGCCCGAGGCCCTGGCCACGGCCCGCCGCCTGTATCCCGACCGCCGTCTCGAGGTCAAGCGCCTCTATGCCGAGCCGGACTTGGGTCCGTCCCGGGGACCGGAGGCCTGGCGCCTTCTGCGCTGGATGGCCCACCCCGCGCCAGCCGCGGAGCCGGCCGAGGAGGTCCGCCGTCGGGTGGTCGAAACCGGGGTGCGGCTGGTGCAGCTGGCCCGGGAGCACGAAGAGGGGACCCTGGTCGCGGGGCCCTTGTTCTTGCGCCTCCTGGCGTTCAAGCTCAACGCCATCGGGTACGGGGGCGGCTTCCTCCGGGGCTTCCGTCCCGGCGAGGGGCGCTCCTACCGCTACCGCCCCTGAGCGCGCCCGAGTCCCGCGCCCTATGGAAGGGGCGGCGGGATTGTGCTTCAATGGAGCCTTCCCATCGCAACCCGCGTCCCGCCCTTGTCTTGAGGAAACCATGCGCCGCAAAAACGTGAACACCGGCTCCCCCTGGGAGGAGAAGCTGGCCTATTCCCGCGCCGTCCGGGTCGGGACCACCGTGCACGTCTCGGCCACGGCCGGGCTCGACGACGCGGCCGCGGCCGTGGCCAAAGGCGACGCCTACAGCCAAGCCCGCCGCGCCCTGAGCTGGATCCAGGGGGCGCTGTTCAAGGCCGGCGCGGACATCAAGGACGTGGTCCACACCCGCGTGTACCTGAAGCGGCTCGAGGACTGGGAGGCGGTGGGCCGGGCCCACCACGAGGCCTTCGAGCGCATCAAGCCCGCCACCACCATCGTCCAGGTCCTGGGCTTCATCAACCCGGACATCCTCGTCGAGATCGAGGCCACCGCCAAGGTGGGCGTGACCGAGCGCGTCGACGAGGACGCCCGTTCCGTGCGCGTGATCCAGGCCATCAGCCCGGAGAACGTGGCCATGGTGCGGCAGCTCTTCGAGGAGTACTCCCAATTGCGCGGCTACGAGTTCCGCGGCGTGAACTTCGAGGCCGAGATGGCCGACCTGCCGGGGCCCTATTCCCCGGCCAAGGCGGGCCGCCTTCTGCTTGCCACCTACGAGGGCGAGGCCGCCGGCATGGTGGGGCTGAAGAAGGTCCAGGAGGGCCAGGGCGAGATCAAGAGGCTCTACGTGCCCCCGCAGTACCGCGGCAACGGCATCGGCAAGAGCCTGGTGGCCGAGGCGGTGCGCCAGGCCCGCGAGGCGGGATACCGCAAGGTCCTGGCCGACACCGACTTGAACATGCGCATCGCCATGGTCATCTTCGACGAACACGGGTTCAAGCGCACCGCGGAGAACCACTTCGAGCTGGACTTGGCTTGACGTCGGGCCCTTCCGGAGCCCGGGCCAGGCGAGCCGGGCTCGCGGCGCTCGCCGCCGCCGGAATCTCCGCCGCGCTGGCCCTGGCGGCGGGATGCGCCTCTCCGGGCCCATCCCGCTCCGGCGACCAGGCCGGGCCGCCCCCGCTTCGGCTGGATGGGCTTCGCCTGCGCGTGCTGCTGCGCATGGGGCCGGACGGCCTGCGGGCCTCCGCTCCCGGCGGGCTCAAGCTTGAGGCGCCCGACGGCACCGTGTTGGCCGAACTCCCGGCCACGGCCCGGGCCGGCTTGGAGGCGCGGGGCGGCCAGATCGCCCTCAACGGCGAGGGGCTGCACGCGTCCCGGGCCTGGGTGCTGCCCCTGCGCCCCGGGGAAGCGGTGCGGGTGGAGGGACGACGCTACCGCGGGGGGCTGCTTCTGGAGGCCCTGGCCGGGCGCCTGGCGCTGGTGAACGTGGTCGGCCTGGAGGACTACCTGCGCGGCGTGCTTCCCCGCGAGGTCGAGGCCCGCGGCCCCATGGAGGCGCTCGAGGCCCAGGCCGTGGCGGCCCGGAGCTTCGCGGTGTGGGAACTGGGCCGTTCCGCGGGGAAGGCCTGGGACCTCGACGACAGCAGCGACAGCCAGGTCTACGGATCGCGGGAGGCCGAACGCCCCGCCACCGACCGGGCCGTCCGGGAGACCCGCGGCCAGGTGCTGGCCTGGAAGGGGCGGGTGGCGCGCACGTACTTCCACAGCAACAGCGGCGGAGCCACGGCGAACGCCGGGGAAGTCTGGGGCTCCGGGGCGCCGACCCCGCCCTACCTGCGAGGCGTCGACGACCCCTGGAGCGAGGGTGGACCGCACTACCGTTGGAAGTGGTCCGTGCCGCTGGAGGAGGCGGGCCAGCGGTTGAGGGCCGCCGGGCTGCTCAAGGGCGGGCTGCGGGCCGTGCGCCCGGGCGCGCGGTCCTGGAACGGACGCTGGCGCACCCTGGTGCTGGTGGACGATTCGGGGAGGACCCACAAGGTCGGGGCCAACGCCTTCCGCGAGGCGCTCGGCCCGGATCGCCTGCGCAGCACCCATTTCAGCCTCGCCGACCGGGACGGGATCCTGGAGTTCCGCGGGCGGGGCTGGGGCCACGGCGTGGGCCTTTCCCAGGAGGGGGCCTTCGCCCAGGCCCGGGCCGGATGGGACTACCGGGCCATCCTTTATTTCTACTACCCAGGCACCACGCTGGCGACGCTGCGGGAATAGGGCTCAGGATGGGCCTGCGGACCGCCGACTTCGACTACGCCCTCCCCCAGGAGGCCATCGCCCAGGTCCCCGCCCCGCGGCGGGACCTTTGCCGGCTGGCCGTGGTGGACCGGGCCCGCGGGAGCGTCGAGCACACGCGCTTCTCCCGCCTGGGGGCCCACCTCGCCGCGGGCGACCTTCTGGTCCTCAACGATTCGCGGGTCCTGCCCGCGCGCATCCCCTGCCGGCGCCCCAGCGGCGGGGCGGTGGAGGTCTTCCTGCTGGATCCCTTGGCGCGGGGGCCCTTGCCGGCCTTCCTGCGTCCGGCCGGGAGGGTGCGCTTCGGGGAAGCTTTGGCCCCGGAACTCGCGCCGGGCGCGGGACGTTTCATCCTGGAATCCCGCAGGCCGGACGGGATCTTCGAACTCTCGTTCCGGGGGGACGGCCCCCTGGACGAGGCCCGGCTGCGGGCCATGGGCCTGCCGCCGCTGCCGCCGTACATCCACAGGGACCGCTTGCCGGCGGCCCGCCAGCGTTCCCGGGACGCCCGCCTCTACCAGAACGTCTACGCCCGAATCCCCGGGAGCGTCGCGGCCCCGACGGCCGGCCTGCACTTCACCGCGGGCCTGCTCAAGGCCCTCCAGCGGCGCGGGATCGCCCACACCCACGTGACCCTGCACGTGGGCGCGGGGACCTTCAGCCCGGTCAAGACCGAGGACCTGCTGGCGCACCCCATGCACGAGGAGGTGTGCCGGGTCCCGCCGGAGGCCGCCCGCGCCATGGACGCCTGCGCCGCCCGGGGCGGACGGGTGGTCGCGGTGGGCACCACGGTCCTGCGCACGCTGGAGAGCTGCGTCCGGGCCGACGGCGGATGGCGGGACGGGTGGGTGCGGACGCGTCTGTTCATCACCCCCGGCCACCGCTTCCGGACGGCGCGGGGCCTGTTGACGAATTTCCACCAGCCGCGCTCGACCCTTCTCCCCCTGGTGGCGGCGTTCTGGGAGCGCGAGGGGCTTCTGCGGCTCTACGCCGAGTGCCTGGCCCGCGGCTACCGGTTCCTGAGCTATGGGGACGCCTGCCTGTTCCTGTGAAGGGGCCGGCGCATTCGCAACCTAAGGGAGGGAACCCAAGCATGAAGTCCCGTTTCGTCTTGGCCGCGCTGGCGTCGCTGGGATCCGCGCTTTGGACGGCCCCGGCGCCGGCCCATGATTTCCCCTTGGCCGCGGTGGACGCCACCCGCCTGCGCCTGGAGGGGGTTCGGGTTCTGGAGGCGTGGCCCGCCTCCGATGGGACCTTCCCCTGGCAGGTCCGCTACCAGGATCCCCGGGCCACGGTGGTGGTGCCCTCGCCGGACGGACAGGCCGCGGTGTGGAGGGGAAGCGACAAGGACGGTTACTGGCTCTTCTACCGCCGCCGCGGCGGCCCCGTGGTGCGCCTGGAGAACTGCCACAACGCCTACCAGCCCGTGTGGTCGCCGGATTCCCGCCGCGTGGCCTATTGCGCCATGGATTGGAAGGACTACCGCCGCGGCATCTACCAGGTGCGCCCCTCGCGGGGCGCCCAGGCCAAGCCCCGGCTCCTGTTCCAAGCCCAGGGACATCTGGACGGCACCCTGGCCTACACCCCCGACGGGACCAAGCTGGTCTTCGCGTACTGGGGGAAGCTCTGGATCATGAACAGCAACGGCATAGGGCGTTGCCTCCTGGACCTGTCCCGGGCCTCGGCCGCGCCCGTGGGCAACGCCCAGCGCGTGGGCTTCAACCAGGACGGAACCCTGCTGGCCTGGGAACCCTTGGGAAGCCCCCGGGTGCTGGTCGGGACCCTGGAGGCCGCCGGGGCCGGGCGCTGAGCCCGGCGGGCTGGGGGGACATTTTCCGCTTGTCTCCGGAGGCGGAGCGGGTATGATACGCACATTGCGCGGGAGTAATTCAGTGGCAGAATGGCAGCTTCCCAAGCTGCACACGAGGGTTCGATTCCCTTCTCCCGCTCCATTTTTATTGGCCGCCGTCGCGTTCCTGTGCGGGGCCTGTTCCGGGCTTCCGCCCGACTTCGATCCCATCACCAACCGCCTGCACCTGATCCCGGTCCAGCCCGCCCTCGCGGACATG
The DNA here is from genome assembly GCA_027451505.1 of candidate division FCPU426 bacterium. Lineage (GTDB taxonomy): Bacteria > Oederibacteriota > JAJYGY01 > JAJYGY01 > DAIDJD01 > DAIDJD01. Next base: position 16,161 of record DAIDJD010000055.1, on the reverse strand, counting down.
GACCCGGTGTGGGCCCATGTCCCGGAGACGGACGTGGGTCCCCTCAAGGTCCTGGCGGCCAACAGCGTCCAGGATTTGCACCTGCGCTTCTCCACCGACGACCCCGGGCTTCAGCAGCAGCTCGTGGGCCAGTACGGCCAGTCCCTTTTGCTCCTGTTCGCCGGGCCCGAGGGGGAACGCGGGCTGCGCATCGACTTCAAACCCAAGGCCTCGTTTTCCCTCGGCGTCGAGCCCCTGGACACGGTGGACCAGGTGGTGACCCTTCTGGGACCGTCCGCGGAGGGCTACCCGCGGCGTTGGCACCAGGGCGACGACGGCATCGAACTGAGTTCCGAGATGCTGTACGGGGCCCTGGTCTACGAAGTGCGCCTGCCCCTGCAATCGGCCCCGGGCCGGTACGGGCTGGACGTCAAACCCGGGGACGCGGTCGTGCTGACGTTGGAAACCACCTACCTGGACCGGAAACTGGCCGACGACAGCCAAGTGCGCGACCCCGGGGCCTTGGAGGAGGGTTTCTTCGGCAGGGATCCTTATGGCTCCCCGCTGGCGCCCTGGGGTCTGCAGGGCTACGATCCTGGCGACGACGAAGCCGCCAACGGGACCTTCGTGGCCCGAATCCGCTACCGCTTGGCTAAACCAGGGGTTTAATCCGGAGCGGAAGGCCGGCTAAAGGGTCCTCAAGCGCATCGGCGATCGTCTGACGCAACCCAAGGTTCATCCGAAACGGAAGGTTAAACGTGCCCGCAAGCGCCTGTGTTGGCGCTTGGCCCAGGCCTGCGTGTAACCGTGCGGATGGAAATGCATAGTTTTATGAATCATAATTATTACAAATTTATAATATGGTTTAATTTAAGAACTTCAATTGGCGAGTTTTGATAGACAAAATGCCCGGTTTCTGGAAAAATCTAGCCACCTTTCAGCGTTTGACATGGTTTCGTTCACTCAGTGGGCGGTATGCGGCCTTCCGGCAGTTCCATTTTAGTCGTCGACGATGAACCCTCGGTCCGGGAGGCCTTAGAGTTGGCCCTGGGAGAGGCCTTCCACGCCGTCTGTGTGGGCACCTCTGAGGACGCCCTTGAGCGCCTCAGCCAGAGGCCCTTCAGCGTGGTGCTGTGCGACATCAACCTTCCGCGGATGAACGGCGAGGCCCTTTTGAGCGCGGTGAAGTCGTCCTGGCCCAACACCGAAGTCGTCATGGTGACCGGGGAGAAGGACGTTCAGACCGCGGTGCGCTGCATGCGCCTGGGCGCCTACGACTACATCTCCAAACCCTGGGACGTGGAGGAACTGCGCACGGTCGTCTCGCGCGCCTCGGAGAAGTCCGGGCTGCTCACCGAGAACGCGGTCCTGAAGCAGGGCGCCGCCTTCGCCCAGGCCGACGCCCTTCTGGGCTCCTCGGCGGTGATGCAGTCCCTGCGCGAGGTGATCACGCGGGTGGCGGCCCACGACGCCGTGGTCCTCATCGAGGGGGAGAGCGGCACCGGCAAGGAGATGGTGGCCCGGGCCATCCACGCCCAGAGCCTACGCAAGCGCGAGCGTTTCGTGGCCATCGGCTGCGGGTCGGTCCCGGCGGAGCTGGTGGAGTCCGAGCTCTTCGGCCACGAGCGCGGGGCCTTCTCCTCGGCCTACTCCACCCGCGTGGGCAAGTTCGAGTACGCCACCGGCGGGACCCTGCTGCTGGACGACGTCTCGGCCCTGCCCCTTTCGGTGCAGGCCAAGCTGCTGCGGGTGCTCCAGGAGCGCGAGGTCTGCCGCCTGGGCTCCAACCGGGTCATGCCGGTGGACGTGCGGGTGATCTCCTCCACCAACACCGACCTGCGCGAGATGATCCGCAAGGGCCAGTTCCGTGAGGACCTGTATTGGCGCCTGAGCGGGGTGCCCCTGCGGGTGCCCCCCCTGCGCGAGCGCGGGGACGACGTCGTGGAGCTGCTGGACCACTTCATCGCCGACGTGGCCCGCCGCTACCAGAAGCCGGTGCCGCGGCTGAGCGAGGGCGTGCTGAAGGCGGTGCGCAGCCACTCCTTCCCGGGGAACGTGCGCGAGCTCAAGCACCTGGCCGAGACCCTCTTCGTGCTCGGCGACGGGGAGAGCATCGACGTCTCGGCCCTGCCGGTGCAGATGATCCTGCGCAGCGAGGGCCGCCCCCTGGAGCGCCTGCCCCTCAAGCAGGCGGTGCGGGAGTTCGAGCGCCAGGTCATCCGGCGCACCCTGCGGGCCACCCGGGGCAACCAAAGCAAGGCCTCCGAACTCCTGGGCATCCACCGAAACACCCTTCTGGTGAAGATGACCGAGCTGGGCCTGCCCGGGCGCCACCTCAACGACAACCCGTACAAGGAGCCGAACGAAACCTTCAAGATCCATGGGGAGGGGGGGGAAGGGATTTCCGATGAACTGTCCGAGGCATCGGAGGAGGAGGTTCCTTGAGCATCGAAGTGCCCAGAAATGTTCACGTGTGGTGTTCAATACTGATTGAATGATTTGAAATCGCACGAAAAATTTTTTAGATACTTTACTTTTTTAAAATTTTTTATATTTTTCAAAAGATGAATATGCAAGATTTTTAAAAATCGCTGCACCTTAAAAGTTTCATTTCTTCTGTCGGTCCAAAATAGAAACCTCTGAAAAGCCCCTGCATTACTGACATAAAACTTATTTTTGGGTTTGGCATCCTCCTTGCATTTAAACGGTTCAAGCAACCAACGGCAGGAGGGAACCGTGCCTAACACCATCGATCCATTCAACGCAACGCAATCCAACCTGAACATGAAAGTCCAGCCGTTAGGGATAGCAGGGCTTCTGTGGAGTCGCGTTCAGGAGACCCCCGAAGCGGTGGCCCTGACTTACCTGCGCAACGGAGGAGCCGAGGCCGAGGTCAGGACCTTCGCCGCCCTGGATCGGGAGGCCCGTGCTGTAGCAGCTTGGCTGCGCCTCAACGCGCGGCCCGGGGACCGAGTCCTCCTGGCCCACGCCCCGGGTCCCGAATTCGTGTCTGCCCTCTTCGGCTGCCTCTACGCCGGCTGCATCGCCGTACCGACCTATCCACCGCGTAAAACCCGCCACGGGGACCGCGTCAGTTCCGTCGTCCAGGACGCCGGCTGCGCCTTGGCCTTGGCCGATTCCGTGGGCTGCTCGGCTCTCGAGATGGCCCGAGCCGGTGGTGGCGCCTGGGCCGGACTGCGCTGGCCCGAGCCCGGGGAACTGGAGCGGCTTCCTACCCTTGCCGATGCGGCCCTGCACCGTCCCGAACCCGGTGACGTGGCTATTTTGCAATACACCTCCGGCTCCACGGGAAAGCCAAAGGGCGTGATGGTGACCCACGCCAACGTCGCCCACAACCTAGCGGCCCAGGCGCCCCAACTGGATTTCAGGCCCAACGACGTCATGGTGTCGTGGATCCCCTTCTTCCATGACTTGGGTCTAGTGCTGGGAGTGCTCTTTCCCTTGCATTGCCAGGGCAGCGGCGTGTACATGGCACCCAATGACTTCCTGAAGCATCCCCTGGCTTGGCTCAAGGCCCTCAGCGATTATCGGGGCACCCATTCTGTTGTACCCAATTTCGCCTTTGATCTATGCGCCCGGTGCGCGCCGGAGGCCGAGGGTTTGGGCCTGGACCTCTCCCACTGGCGTTGGTGTTGCAACGGTTCCGAACCGGTACGCGAAGAGCCCATGCGCCGTTTCGAAGCCGCTTATGCGCGCTATGGCTTGAGTCCCGATTTGATCCAGCCGTGCTATGGCATGGCGGAGAATACTTTGTACATCTCCGGTTCCGGTCCCTCCGTGAAACGCGTCCTGGCCCCGGTCGATTCTGGAAACATATTGGTGGGTTGCGGTACGACCCGTTTCCACACCGTCGTCATCGTGGATCCTGTTGGTCTGAAGCCGAACGGAGACGGCGAAACCGGTGAGATTTGGGTGCAAAGCCCCAGCACCGCGAAGGGCTATTGGAACAAACCCGAGGAGACCGCGGCCACTTTCGGGGCCAAGCTCGAGGGCCATCCCGGAAGTTTCCTGAGGACCGGCGACATGGGTTTCTACCACGGTGGCCAGTTGGTCATCAGCGGCCGCTTGAAGGACCTCATCATCGTGCGTGGGGTCAACCACCACCCCGAAGATCTTGAAGCTACCGCCCAGGACGCTGTCCCGGGATTGGGCGCGGCCGCCGCCTTTTCCCTGGAGGATTCTGATGGCGAGCGGGTGGTGCTGGCCCTGGAGGTCGGTTCCTGCCCTCCGGGAGAGCGGACTGCGGCGGCCCGTCGGATCGCCGCAGCGATCAACCAGGCCCACGGAATCGCCCTGGCGGAATTGCTCCTACTCGGACGTCCCGGGATTCCCATGACCAGCAGCGGCAAAATCCAGCGCAGGGCCTGCAGGGAGGCCTATCTCAAGGGGGAACTCAAGGTCCTGCTCCGTTGGCCCGAAACCCCGGGCCCGGTTCCCTACAAAGGAACCTCCACGCCGGGAAGCGGGTCGAAGCCGTCTTTCGCGCCCACGGAACAGCCCAAGCCTGCGCCAGCGGAAGGGACCCAGCAGGGGCTGAGGCGGCGCTGCCCGGTCGCCGTGGAAAGCCTGTGGGCCTTCCAGATGGCCTTCCCACTTTCTACGGCCTACCATCTTTGCCAAAGTTTAAAGTTGAAGGGCTGCCTCGATCCCCAAAATCTACGTCAGGCCCTGCAAAAGCTGGCCGAATTGGAGCTGGCTTTGCGTTGCGGTTTTATCGCCGACGAACAGGACCGCCTTTGGCAGCAGGACGGCCCCGCGATCGTGCCCCTGGACCTGCCCGGTCCCGATCCATTGGATCCCGGACGGGCGCGGGAATGGATCCGTTCGTGGAGCCGCGCGCCGTTCCGCCTGGAACGGGGGCCGTTGTGGAGGGCGGCCTACCTACCCCTGAACGACGGCGGAAGCACGTTGGCCTTCGTGTTCCATCACCTGATCTTTGACCGTGGCTCCGGGGAGCGCTTTTATACCCGGCTAGAACGGCTTTTGGCGGATCCGAAGTCACCTTTGGACACGGCACCGGGATTCGAGGACGCGATACCGGAAGCCTCCGGAGGCGTGGAGGCCTCGCGGGCCTATTGGGGCGAACAATTGCGGGGTCTGGAACAGGAGCCATGGCTCCTGCCTAGCGCCTCGGACGGTGACCCTGGTCGAACGGAGGCCCGCGAGGCGGCTATCCCGGCGGCTGTGGTCGACAGTCTCAAGCGCTTGGCGGTCCGGGGTAAGTGCACCCTATTCACGGTCGCTGCGGTGGCCTGGGCTGAGGCATTGGCGGAGGCCTCGGGGACCCGCGAGGCATGCTTCCTTATCCCAACCACCTTGCGGAAGCGTCCCCCCTTGGAAAGCGCCTTGGGCTACTGGGTGCATCCGGTGCCGCTGCGTCTGGAGGTCCACCCGGGAATGGACCTGCCCCGCCGCTTGGCTCGCGCCTGGGCCACGCTTCAATCCAGCCTATCCCATCGAGGGCTCAGCGCGGCCCAGGCCATGCGCACCGTCGGTCTTCCGGTTCCGGCGGCGGTGCTGAACTATCATGGTGAGGATCCCGAGCAGCGCCTTGCGCACTTCGCCGGGATGCCCTCGGAGTTTCACAGCGAACCCGTCGAAACCGCGATCGCGCCCTTGGGGCTTGAGGTCGTCAATGGCCGGGACTGGCGCATCCGCCTGGAATACCTTCCCGAAAGGGTAGCCCCCAGATTCGCTCAGCGGTGTCTGGAGGCCTTCATCGGCGCCTGCCACCGTTACGCGGTGGGGGGCGTCAAGGAGCCGCTTTCCCTGCTCCAAGGTCCGGAACCCCCGACCACCGGACATGCGACGGTGCTGGACGCGTTCCACGACCACGCCCGGCGCGCCCCGGAGGCGCCCGCCTTGCTCTTCCGAGACGGCCAGGTCGACTATGGGACCCTAGAGTCCCAGGTGTACGCCGTGGCCGGGGTGCTTTTCCAGGCGGGCGTTCTACCGGGGGATAGGGTGGGGGTGTGCTCCTCGGCCTCGCCGGCTTGGGTCGCGGCCTTTCTTGGCTGTTTTGAAGCCAGCGCCGTTTATGTGCCCTTGGATCCAGCCTATCCCCCGGAGCGCCTCAAGGGCATGCTCGAGGACTCTGGTTGCAGCGTCGTGCTTTCCGACCAGAAGCGCCCCGCTTGGACCTCCGGTTGGGCGGGCCCCTGGATGGACTTGGAGCAGGCGCTCAAGGGCAAACTTCCCTACCATCGCCGGGCCGGCCAGCCACGTCCAGAGGATCCGGCCTACCTCATCTTTACCTCAGGTTCGACCGGTCGACCCAAGGGCGTCTTGGTAGGCCATCGGGCGCTGCTGAACAACGCTCTGGGGATCCAGTCGCGGCTTGGCCTCGCAAACCAGGATCGGGTGATGCAATTTTCATCCATCAGTTTCGACGCCTCCATCCAGGACGTCACTCCCACGTTGGCGGCGGGGGCCTGCCTTTGCCTGCTCCAAAGGAGGGGAGCCCCGGGCGCGGCGGAATTGGGCGCCTTCGTGCGTACCCACGGGGTGAGCCTCTTTCTGCTGCCCACGGCCTACTGGCATGCTTTCATGCAGGCCGACGGGGCCAAGCACCTGGCCAACGCTCCGCGGCTACGCTTGGTTATGGTCGGCGGCGAGGCGCCGGGTCCGGAGTTCGTGGCGCAATGGAGGCGGCACCTTCCCGGGGTGGCGCTTTTCAACGCCTACGGCCCAACGGAAGCCTGTGTCTGCGTCACCCTTTACGAATGCGGGTCTGAGACCCCGGAGAGGGGACCCATACCTCTTGGCCAGGCGCTGTGCGGCGTCGAACTGGCCGTGGTGGATCCAGAAGGCCGTTGCGTGAAGCGCGGCCGGTCTGGCGAACTGTGGATCGCCGGGGTATGCCTCGCCGATGGCTACCTGCGCCCAGGTGCCGATCTGGACCGCGCCCGGTTCGCCCCGGGTTCCCCGGACCTTGGCCCTTCCCGCGCATTCTACCGAACGGGTGACATGGCGCGGATCGACGAGGACGGGACTTTGGTGCACCTCGGCCGCATGGACCGGGAAGTGAAGGTTTCCGGGGTCCGGGTGGACCTTGGGGAGGTGGAATCCGTCCTGGCTGGGGCCGACGGTGTGGCCGTAGCAGTGGTGGAGCCCGACCCGACGGCGTCGGAGTCGCGGCTGAAGGCTTGGGTGCTGGTCCAACAGGGCCATCGTCCGGAGGCCGCGGAACTTAAGAATTGGTTGGCTCAACGCATCCACTCGGCCTGCATCCCGTCCGAAATCGCTGTATTGGATTCCTTCCCCTTGGGGCCCAACGGCAAGATCGACCGGGCCGCACTGGTTGGACGCCGACCGGAAAGCCGCCCGCAATCCCTTCCTGAGGCTGCGGCCGCGGACACACCCGCGGGGCCGGTCCAGGAGAGTCCTGAACCGGTCGCCCCATCCGGCCCGGCCTTGGAACGTCTTCGTGAGGCTTTTGGATTGGTTTTGGGGCGGTCCGTCGGGCCGGACGAGGATTTCTTCGCCCTGGGAGGCTCGTCTTTGCAGGCCGTCCGGTTGGCGGGGGAGGCTGGGCGCCGCCTGGGTCTGGACGTGCCCGTGGAACAGATATACCGCGCACCTAATCCGCGTGCCCTAGCCGGCGCCCTTTCCGCCCGCGGAGGCTGCCACGGAGAACCTCGCGCCGCGCTGAAACTTCTGGCTCCGGGACCCGGGCCGGCGTGGGTGCTGCTGCCTCCCAGCAGCGGCCGCTTGGTGCCCTACCTCGGCTTGGCGCGCGCCTTGGAGGGTCGCGCCCAGGTCTGGGGCCTTGACTTGAGTGCCCTACCCGCTCCGGCGGAGGATGCCTGGGATGCGTGGGTGGACGCCTGCGCAGAGGCCATTCAAAGTGCCCTCCCCGCTGGGGATGTGGTTTTGGGCGGGTGGTCCATGGGCGGGCTCCTCGCCACGGATCTTTGTCGGTCCTTGGCGGCTCGGGGCCGCCGTACGGCGCGCCTGTTGCTGATGGACGCCTACGCTCCCGACCCGCTCGCTCGGGCCCTCGCTTTGCATGATCCCTTCACGCTTGAGGATCTTGTGCGGCGGGACCTCGGCACCGGAAACGGGGAGGCGTTGGAGGACATCAGCGAGGAGGAACGCCGCCGCTACATGGCCCACCTGCGCGCGACCGCCCGTTACGCATTGCGTCCCATCGCCGTGCCCGTAAGCCTCGCGCTCAGCGAGCGGACGGCCCGCGAGGAGGCCCGCGGCTCTTGGATGGCTTGGTCGCTCATGGCGCGCGCGGGCATGACCTGTCGGCTCATCCCCGGGGACCACCACAACATCCTCGCTGAGGGAAACGTCCGGCGACTCGCCGAATTCCTGCTCCAGGGCCTCGCCCAAGGCGCGGAGAAGGGGTTGGTGGCCGCGTGAATTCGAGCCCACTGCTGGACCGGAAGCCGAAAAGCGGCACGGACTCAAATCACATCGCGATCTGGCTGCTGGATCCGGGTCGGATCCTGCCTTTGGCGGCCCTCGCCGCGGAATTGTTGCCGCCTGAAACGCTCCATGCGGTCACGGTGCCCCGGGAAACCCGTCTGCGTCGGCTCTGGGAGGGACGGCAAGTTGCGCTCCGGCTGCTGTTGGCGGACATCTTGAACGTGGAGGCCCGCGACATCCGCATCGGGAAGGAAGGGCAAGGGAAGCCCTTCCTTCCCGACTATCCGGACCTGCACTTTTCGGTAAGCAGTAGCGACGGTTGGTGGCTGGCGGGGATCAGCGACGGCCCCATTGGGGTGGACTTGGAGGTTCTGCGCCCCTTCGCCGATCTCCAGGTCGTCGCCCAGTCCTACTTTAATCCAACCGAGCTGGCGCATTTGAATTCGGCTCCGGACCCTGTCGAACGGCTGCGCTGTTTCTACCGATTCTGGACCCGCAAGGAGGCCCTGCTGAAGCTCAAGGGCCAGGGCATATCCGGCCTGTCGGCGCTGAGGGAACGGGAAGTCCAAGGCGTCTGGTTGGAGGAACTCGCGTTGCAGGAGGGGCTCTCGGCCAGCTTGGCCCTGCCTAAAGCGCCGGCGCGCATTTCACGGTATACTTGGCGCGGGGGTCCGGCGGCGGGTTCCCGGCCGCAGGCCGTGGAGGTCCGCGTCCGGCCCCAAAGCGCGTGGCTTTCCGAGGTCGGGGAGCATGAGGCGGAACGCCTCCGCATGCAGGATTCCTTGTTCCTGCCCCTGGAGCTACCGACCATCCTGGACGCGTTTCCGCCGTCAGGATGCTTTGTGGACTTCGGCAGCGGCGTCGGGGTTATGGCGGACGCGGTGGCCGCTGCCCGTCCAGAGGGCATGGTCCACCGATATGACGGCGACTCCCTGGCGGTGGAAAAATCCAAGGAACTTTTCGGAGGCAGACCCAACGTTAGGTTCGGCTGCCGCGGCATCGAGCAGGGGCCGCCCGAAGGCTTTTCCGGCGCCGATGCGGCCGTCATGCATTTGGTCCTTATGCATAGCCCCGACCCGATCGGTCTGCTCCGGGAGGTGAAGCGTTGGATGAAGCCAGGCGGCATCCTGCATGTCATGGAGCCCGACGACCGGGCCCTGGCCTTTGATCCCCTTCCTGAATGGATCCCTGAACTCCTGGAACTGATGGAGCGCGTCCAGAACTTCAAAGGGGGAAGCCGACGCCTGGGAAGGGATCTTCCGATTCTTCTGGGAAACAGTGGCTGGGATCTGCTGGGTATGAGGGAGAACAGCCTGGATCCGGGCGTGGCGGTGGCGGCGGTTTCCAAGGTGTTCCTGCCGGTTGGCGAAATCTACCTCAACGAGGCACGGCAACTCGGAATCTTCCAAGAAAGCGCTGTGCGACGGCTGCGATCTTTGGTAGAAGAGTTGAAAATTGAGAAGTCGGCCCTGCGCAAAATACGGGTACCGCTGTTCCATGCGTGGGCCCAAGTCGGATAAACCACCATTGGAGGAGGCGAAGGCATGGTTTTGGGACCGCAGCCGGCATCAAAGCGGCCCGGCTTCGAGTCGGCCGAGGAACTGGCGCAATGGCTGGTAACTATGGTCGCGCTGGCCCGGAACCTCCACCCCAGCGAGGTGGGATTGCATTCATCCTTTGTGGAGTTGGGGTTTGATTCACTCTCCGCGGTGGCGCTCGCGGGTTCCTTGGAGGACCGTTTGGGCGTCGAAGTCCCTGCGACGCTGTTGTGGGAAGTTCCCACTGTCGGGGAGTTGGCTCCCCATCTTTGGTCACTGATCTCATCCGTCCAGAATTCCGGAAGGCATTCCGCGTGAGCCGAGGGTCCGATTCCGGCCCGGAATCCGGGAATGATGACGCGGCGCGCGCCTACACCATCGCTGGCGCTGGAGGGAACGAGGCCGAACGCCTGCGCCGGCAAGCCCTCATCACCCTTGGCCAGGAACTGCCGGAACTCGTGAGAACCCTGCCGGAGGGCGGGCGCTTCGTGGATTTGGGTTCCGGGTCGGGCGTGCTCGCGGACGCGGTCGCCAGGGTCCGATCCGATGTCCGGGTCTGGGGGTTTGATATTGATCCGGACGCGGTTGCCAAAGCGTCGCAAATCTTTGGCGACCGGCCCAACTTGAGGTTCGGCAGCCGTGACCTTGTGTTGGGGCCTCCGGAGGGGTTCGAGCCAGCCGATGCCGCCTGCCTCCGCCTAGTGCTTATGCATATTTCCCATCCGGTCCGGGCTCTCCAGGCGGCGGGCCTGTGGCTACGCCCAGGAGGGATCCTGCATCTGTTGGAGACGGACGACCGGCGTATCGAGGTCTCGCCCCGTCCGCCTTGGTTTTCTGATTTGTTGGATTTGATGCAGGCCCTCCAGATCCGCAAGGGTGGAAACCGCCATTTGGGCGGGGATCTCGAAGGGTTGGCTTCCGAGGCTGGTCTGGTGGTTCTCGGCAGGCGCGAAATCGCGCTGGAATCCAAGGTCCTACTTGCGGCCTTTTCCAAGGTCTTTCTGCCGGTCGCCGACTATTACCTCGACGCGGCGAAACGAGGCCAGAATATTCCCGTAACGCAGTGGGAACGTATCCGTAACGGCGTCGATGCGCTAAAAAGCGGCGATTTTTCTCTTGAATATGTTAGTATTCCGTTGTTTCATATATACGTGGGGTTTCATTAGGTGATCCGTGAATGCACAGGGGTTAATCGCTCTCGCCTGCACGGCGACCACGCTGCTGATCGCGCTGTACATTATATGGCGCTATCCGCGCTTGCGCCTGCATAGGGCCTTTGCATTCCAGATCATCGGCTTCAGCGCCTACACAGCCTTTTTGGTCGGCCTAGCGCAGGCTGAAACGCGAGCCGCAGCGTCCGATTGGATGCGTTACGGCATGGTATTGCCCTACCTTTTGATCTTTTCGTTTTACCATTTCGCGCGGGTCTTCAGCCGCTTTGACAGGAAGCCCTGGGTCCTCTGGCTGCCAAGGGTCATGGCCCTGCCTGCGGCGGCGGATGTCGTGGGACGGTTGCTGGGATGGTACCATTTGGCATCCATGGAATTTCGCGTCGGACAGGGCTGGTTTCCGGGTCCTGAGCTGCCCTACTATTACCTGTTGCTGCCAACGGCCCTCATTATGCTCGGAAGCGCCTTGGGATTGATGCTGTGGCGCTGGGTTAAGACGGATTCGCCCCTCGAACGGCAAAGCCTCATGATCTGTTGGTTGTCCGCCGCCTTGGCGCTGCTTTTGTGCCTCACCGCGCTGTTGCGCAAGGCCAGCTTCCTGATGCCCCTGGGTCCCCTCGCCTACGTAGGCATCACCGCCTACGGCCTCTCCCGGCGGCGGCTCCTGGACATGACGCTCATCCTACGCCAGGGCGCCTTGGCCGCCCTCAGCAGCCTGATGCTGACCTTCACCGTTGCGCTGGCCATTTTGGGCGGATTCAAGATATTCAACGTTTCCCCAGGGATGGGGGCCCTTTTCACCGCCGCGATCCTGTTCGCGCTCGTGTACCCCATCCAGCACCGGGCCATCCGCCACCTGCTCGGCCGCTGGCTGGGCCAGCAATTCAACCTCAGGCAGAAGCTGCTGGAATACTCCCTTCTGTCGAACACCCACCGCTCCTTCGAAGGCCTGATGGAGGCGACCCTGGAGCGCCTGATGGCCGAGCACGGCCTAGCCTCGGCCTGCCTTTACCTCACCCAGAGGGGAAGCGCCCTGGGCGTCTTCGCGGCCCGGCCCAAGGACGGCCCCTATCCGCCCCTGGACCCGGCCGGGCCTCTGGGCCGGCTCCTGCTGGCCAACCCCCAGGGCCTGGAGAGGGACAGCCTGGGCTGGACCCGCATGTACGAGCGCGATCCCCCCAAGGACGAGGGCGAGGAGGCCGCTCGTGCCTTCCTGGAAGAGGCGGGATTCCAGGCCTGCTTTCCCCTGGTGGTCCGGGGCGCCCTGCGCGGGGTCCTGGCCGTGGGCCCACCCAAGTCGGGCCGGGCCCTGGCAGGGCATGAGGCGGAGTTCCTCGCGGCCCTGGCCTCCCAACTCGCGGGCATGGTGGAAACCAACGCCCTGGAGGGCCAGGTTCAGCACGCCGAGCGTCTGAGCACCCTGGGCCTTCTGGCGGCCAGCCTGGCCCACGACATCCGCAATCCCCTGACGTCCATCAGCGTGTACGTGCAGATGCTGCCGGGCCGGGCCAAGGACCCCGAATACATCAAGAAGTTCGGCCAGGTCATGAACCAGGAGATCCTAAAGCTGACCCAGATGTGCGACGACATGAGCGCCCTGTCCCGTCCGGCCAACTTGGCCGTGGGGGTGGTGGACTTGGCCCAGTTGTGCGACCGGGAGCGGGCCTTGGTGGCCCAGCCCTTCCGCAAGCGCCAAGTGCAGCTCGAGATCCAATGCCCCCAGGGCCTCATGGTGAAGGGGGACGAAACGAGGCTCTCCCAGGTCCTGCTGAACCTGCTGCTCAACGCCCTGGAGGTCAGCCCCGAGGGCGCCGCCGTGCGGGTGGACGTGCTGCGGGGCACCCGCTGGGCCGAGATGAGGGTCCGGGACCATGGCACGGGCATCTCCTCCGAGGCCATGCCGCGCCTGTTCGAGCCCTTCTTCACCACCAAAGAGACCGGCCACGGGCTGGGCCTGGCCACCTGCCGACGGGTGGTCGAATCCTTGGGCGGCTCGATCGAGGCCGCCAACGCGCCCGGTGGGGGCGCCGAATTCATCGTGCGACTGCCCTGGGCCGAGTCCGGGCCCCAGCGCGCCACGGCCTGATCGGCCAAGGAGGGAGCCATGTTCCGGGTCTTGGTGGTGGACGACGAACCGCAGGTGCGCGAGGCCCTTCGGCTCGCCCTGGAGGACGAATTCACGGTCAACGCGGCGGCCTCGGCCGAGGACGCCTTCGCCCAGCTGTACCTGGTGCGGCCCGACGCCATGATCCTGGACCAGAACATGGCCGGCCTCAACGGGACCGGCCTTCTGGGGCTGCTCGACGCGGAAAGCCTGGCCCCGCCCGTGATCATGCTGTGCGGGGACCCGGACGTGCGCCTGGCCCGCAAGGCGCTGGGCCTGGGCGCCGAGGACGTGCTGGCCAAGCCCTTCGACGTGGCGGTGCTCAAGGAACGCCTGCGGCGGGTGTCGAACCGGAGGCGGGCGCGCAACGAGGAGGAGGCTCCCCTGGCCCTGCGGGGCGCCTGGGCTGCGGAGCGCTGCATGGACTCTGGCGGCAGCCTGGAGGAGCGCACGGGCCGCTTCGGCAAGGCCCTGATCGCCGAGGCGGTGGCCGAATGCTGGGGCGACCGGGGCCTGGCCGCGCGGATGCTCCAGGTCAGCGTGCCGGAGATGGGGGCGCTGCAGGCCGGTTTCGACGCCTCGCTCCCGCACTCCTGAGGCCTTTTCTCTGGACAAAGCGCCCGCGCGGCGCTATCTTAAAGGCATGCCCGACATCGCTTCCTTCCTGGCCCAAGGCGTTCGGGAACGGGCCTCCGACATCCACCTGGCCGCCGCCTCCAAACCCTATGTTCGGGTTTTGGGGCGCCTGCGGCCCCTGTCCGAGGAAATCCTCTCGCCCGCGGACATGGAGGGCATGCTGGAGGCCTTCCTGGGCCCCGAGGAATGGGCCAAGGTCCGCAAGGCGCTCGAGATCGACACCAGCCACACCCTCCCCTCGGGGGACCGCTTCAGGGTCAACGCCTTCCTGGAGCGCAAGGGATGGAACCTGGTGGCCCGCCACTTCGCCCGTGAGGTCCCCTCCTTCCAGGACCTGGGGCTGCCGCCCATCCTGACCCGCTTCGCCGACGCCAACCAGGGCCTCATCCTGGTGACCGGTCCGGGCCGCTCGGGCAAGTCCACCACCGCGGCGGCCCTCATCGACCACATCAACGCCAACCGCGACGACCACATCATCACCATCGAGGACCCCATCGAGTTCCTGCACCCGCGCAAGCGCTGCCTGGTCAACCAGCGCTCGGTGGGCCCGCACACCGGCAGTTTCGCCAACGCGCTGAGGGGGGCCCTGCGCGAGGACCCCGACATCATCGTCGTCGGGGAGATGCGCGATTCCGAGACCATGAGCTTGGCGCTGACCGCGGCCGAGACCGGGCACCTGGTCATCGGGACGCTGCACACCAACTCCGCGGCGGCCACCATCTCCCGCGTGGTGAACATGTTCCCGGCGGCGGAGCGCGCCCAGGCCACCACCAGCCTGGCCGAGGTTCTGGTGGGCATCGTCTCCCAGCGCCTGCTCCCGGCGGCCGAGGGGGGGCGCCTGGTCCCGGCCTTCGAGGTCCTGGTCAACAACATGGCGGTGGCGAACCTGATCCACAACCACGAGTACCACAAGGTGGCCTCGGTCCTGGCCACGGGCATGCGCGACGGCATGGTGACGCTGGAGAATTCCCTGAAGAAACTGGTCGCGGACAAGGCCATCGCCCAGGCGGTCCTGGACGAGGTCCTGGCCGAGGGCGCGGCCTAAGGGGGCGGCATGGCACGCATCGACGCCATGTTCCAGAAGATGGTCTCCCAAGGGGCCTCGGACCTGCACCTCACGGTGGGCAACAAGCCGCTCATACGCGAGCGCGGGGCGCTCCGGCCCCTGGCCGACCTGACGCTGACCAAGGAGCTCCTGGAGGGCCTGCTCTACGAGACCATGGGAGACGCCCATTGGACGCAGGCCCACGTGGGCCGGGACTTCGACTACGCCTACGAGGTCGCCGGGCTCTCGCGCTTCCGCGGCAACATCTTCTTCAACCAGCAGGGCATCGGCGCGGTCTTCCGCACCATCCCCACCGACATCAAGACCGTGGAGCAGTTGGGCATGCCCAAGGCGGTGGGGGACCTCTGCCGGCTCACCAAAGGCCTGGTCCTGGTCACGGGGCCCACGGGCAGCGGCAAGAGCACGACCCTGGCGGCCATCATCAACGGCATCAACGAGGGCCGCGAGGCCAACGTCCTCACCATCGAGGATCCCATAGAGTTCGTGCACCCCTCCAAGCGCTGCAAGATCACCCAGCGGGAGGTGCACCGAGACACGCTCAGCTTCAAGACCGCCCTGCGGTCCTCCATGCGCCAGGATCCCGACGTCATCCTGGTGGGCGAGATGCGCGACTACGAGACCATCTCCCTGGCCCTGACGGCGGCGGAGATGGGCATCCTGGTCTTCGGCACGCTGCACACCAACTCCGCGCCCAAGACCGTGGACCGCATCATCAACGTCTACCCGGCCGACGAGCGCGATTCGGCCCGGGGGCTCCTGGCCGGCGCCGTGCGGGCCATCGTGGCCCAGCAACTGTGCGCGACCAAGGACGGAAAGGGCCGCTGCGCCGCGGTGGAGGTGCTCACCTACACCCAGGCGCTCCCCAACCTGATCCGCACGGGCAAGGCGGCCTCGATCCAGTCCCTGATGGAGACCTCCGGATCCTTGGGGATGCAGACCATGGACCAGTGCCTGGAACGCTTCTGCAAGGAGGGACGCATCACCGCCCGGACCGCCTACCTGAAGGCCCAGGAAAAGAAGCGTTTCGCCGCCCTGGCCGAGGAGGAGGAGGCCGCCGAAAGGGAGGCCGTCGGGAAACCCGGGGCGGCCTGAGCGCGTATCTCCATGGGACGTTGCAGGCCCCCAAGGCCGGGAACGGACCGCTTTCATCCCCCACGAAAGGAGCACCAAGCATGAAGAAAATCCTGATCACGGCCGTCTCGGCGTTCTGCCTGGCCGGCATGGGCGCCGCGGCCCTCCACGCGGACATGGATTCCCCCAATTACGGCAAGA
>DAIDJD010000054.1 GCA_027451505.1 candidate division FCPU426 bacterium | reverse complement strand
GGGTGGGGCTGGCGGTCCAGGTGGGGCTGTTGGTGGGCGACACCAGGGACTGGGTGGGGGTCTGGGTGATCGTGGGGCTCGGCATGGGCGTGGTCGGCGCGGTGTTCGTGGGCGTGAACTGGGGCGTGGCCGAGGGGGTCAGGGTGTAGGTAGGGGTGGAACCTCCGCTTCCGCAGGCCGGGTCCAGTTCGATGCCGAAGACCGCTCCCCCGGTCTGGCCCGAGTTCACCAGGGTCTCGGTGGTGGAAAAGGCCGTGGTGGCGAAGCCGCTGGCCGAGCCGAAGTCCAGGCCTATGGCCTCGCTCAGGTTCATGTTGGGCGAGGTGTAGAACACCGAGCCCGGGCTCACCGAATAGCTGGAGGGCGTGTCGCCCCAGCCCGAGGCCCAGGCCAGACCTTCGATGACGGTGGCCGAGGAACTGGCCAGGGTGAAGCTCAGGTTGGGCGTGGCCGTGCCCGCGGAGGAGAGGTCGAAGGCGTTGGAGACGAACTTGGAGTTGCCCAACGAGCAGTTCCCGTAGCTGAAGGTGGTGAAGGCCCAGCCGTAGCTGTAGCTGTAGGAGCCGAGGTTCACCGAAAGGACCTGGCCGGACTGGGTGGGGTTGGCCAGGTAGTAGACCTCGTAATAGCCGGTGTTGGAGTCGGTCTCCGTGGCCGACCCCAGTTCGGTCATGGGGGAGCCGTTGTAGCTGACCGAGACCGTGCCGTAGGTGGCCGGGTTGGTCTGGCTGGCCATCACAAAGAAGAAGCAGCTGTTGCTTCCGGTCTGGCTGAAGGTGGGGTTGTAGGTGTAGGGATTGGCCGAATTGCCCGCGATGGTGGTCTCGGCGTCGTTGCCCGCAGTGACCGAACAGGCGCGCGCGCGGCCGGCCAGGGAAAGGCCCAGCGCCACCGCCAGCGCTGCGCAAGCCCAGCGCCCCGCGCCGCGGAACCCGGCGGTGCGCCCGGTGTTCGGGGACCTCCGTCCCTGCGCGTCCACAGCCGGCCCCCTCATGGCGACGGCACCATGCTGTATATGGGGCCAAAATAGGTGCGGGCCGTCGGGGTGGTGCCGAAGAGCTGGATGCGCAGCCCGGCCGTGCGGGTGATGCCGTTGGCCGTGGGCGTGATGTAGTCGGCCCAGAAGGTGGCCGCGGCCGCGGAGGCGTTGTCGGAGAGCTCGTTGGTGCCCGGCACCACGAAGCCCCCGAAGCCCATGGCCGTGGTCCCGGTGACGAAGCGGTAGTAGGGCGTCTGGGAGTTGCCCTGGGTCCGGTACACGGCGGCCAGGTTGGCGGGGGTGGCCCCGGGGATGAACAGGGTGATGGTGTTGATGACCTCGTTGGAGCAGGAGTCGCAGCTGATCTCGTTGGCGTTGGCGTCCCAGGCGTAGACGTCCACGCCGACGGTCACTCCGTTGGGGTACCACAGCCTTTCAGGCTGGGCCACGGCCCGGAAGGAGCGAGGGCCCGAAAGGCCGGCCGCGGCGTAGTTCCCATAGTAGTAGGTGGGGTCCTTGGCGGCGTCGGAATAGTTGCGCAGGGGGGGCACGGGCACGATCTCGCCGTGCAGGTTGGCCACCACCGCGTTCTGCACGCTGGGGTCGTCCTCGTTGAGCTTCTCCAGAAGCAGGCGCCAGCTCATCTCGGGCGCGGCCTGGCCGTTGTTCTCGGCGATGCGGCACAGCACGTTGTAGAGGTTCTGCTCGTCGGGAAGGCGCATGGCCTGGTTGAACTGGTCGGCCATGGGGTAGCCAAGGTTGGTGGAGCCGCCCGGGAACCCGACGCCGCCGGGCAGGGACCCGCCCACGTCGACGCGGCCCTCGAACCAAGTGGGGCTGAGGTAGTCGTCGTCCGAGGCCGTGGGCGAGTCGAAGTCGGCGTAGCCCGGGTATACGTAGGCCTTCTGCAGGGAACCGGTGGCGGTGACCGGGACGGCGGCCCCGTTGGTCTCGGGGGTGTACTCCAGGTCGCGCCCGTAGGCCAGGGTCCGGATCCAGTGGGTGCGCACCACCAGCCCGGGGTTGGAGGCTTGGATGGAGACCACGGCCTGCTGCATCAGGGGCTGCAGGTCCGGGGTGCGCGTCCACCAGCCCGGCACGTTCTCGACGTCCAGAAGGTAGAGGTCCAGCACTTGGTCGGCCGTGGGGGAGGCCCAGCTGCTGTGCACCACCCCGTAGACCTCGGCCAAGGGGGGCGAGGTGGGGGAGGCGGGGGCGGCCGCCTGCTGGGTCGCGCCGGGCCCGGCGTTGGGGGCGGCCGCGTAGACGCGCACGTAGATGGAACGCACCTCCGGGTCGGTCGGCGAGGCCGTGATGCTGACGTAGCGGCAGAAGGCGTAGCCCTGGCCCGGGCGCACCGGGTTGGCGCTGTGGGGGTCCTGCGCCGAAGTGGCGTCCGAGACCAGCGCGGTGCAGGTGAGGCAGCCGTGGGTGACGGCCCATTTGGTCGTCAGGGTCCACTTGTACCAGGGGTGCGCGGGGGTGCAGGTGTCGCAGTACCCGTCGGCGTAGCCTTGCTGGAAGGTGTCCAGGTTCTCCCCGCCGGTGAGCACCACTTGGCGCAGCTCCTCGAGCATCTGCAGGGCCTTCTCCGTGGCGAAGGCCCGGTCCCGGTTGGCGACCGTTTCTTTGGCCATGGTCTGCACCAGCACCGCAGTGGTCTCGGCCGCGATGCCCAGGACCGCCACGGCCATCAGGGCCTCGATGACGGACTGGCCCCTTTGGCCGGCCAGCCTTCGGGCGAGGGAGCGGAGGAAGCGCACGGCGTCCGCCTAGAATCCGGTGGCCACGATGGACGAACTGTCCACCGTGAACCCCTGCAGGAGTTTTTGCACGTAGTCGATCATGTCGGGCTCGTAGGTCACCGTGGCCTTCGACACGGCGGTTCCGTCGAGCTCGACGCAGGTGGCGCTGATGACGATGCCGTTGACCGTGGCGGGGTTGTTGAGGGTGATCTTGCCGCTGGCGTAGATGATCCCGTTGAAGGTCGAGGGGTTCCCCTGGGGGATGGTCAGGCTTCCCTGGACCACGCACAGCCCCACCCCGCTGAGCACCGTGGAACTGGAGGAGGCGGGCAGGGTGAGGCTGGAGCCGATGTAGTAGAACGTCGGCACCGCGATTTGGGCGGAGTAGCTCAGGCCCGTGGCGCTGTTGAAGCCGTTGTAGACGGGCAGGTCCGCGGCGCTCGTGTAGCCGGAGATCGTGGAGCCGGACCCGAGGGCCGCGGCCGTGGCCTGGAGCGTGCTCCAGCTCTGCCCCGGGAACACCCCGGAAAGGGAGGCCGTGGCGGTGAGCGGGTCCTGGCCGCCGTAGACGCAGGAGGCGCAGGTGCCCTCGTTGGCCGAACCCGTGGCGTTGGCGGCGTAGGCCGAGCCGCCGAAGCCGCCGTTGAGCAGGCCGCCGGTGTCCACCAGGAGGGTCGCCGCGCCGCCGGAGCCCACCGTGGAGGTGGTGCTGTAGGGCACCACCGCCGCGGCCGCGGGCAGGTTGAAGTTCACCCGGGAGATCTCGCCATAGACCCGGGCTTGGCCCATCAGGAAGGGTTGGCCGTTGTAGAAGGTCACCGGCGCCGAGAGCAGGTCGCCCCCGTTGAAGGCCGCCGGGTTTCCCAGCAGGCTCGTCGCGACGCTGGTCGTGGTGATGGGCTGGGGCAGCCGTATCAGGTAGCCCCGGGAGACGATGGACCAGCGGGCCCCGGAGCCCAAGGGAGACTGCGCGGCGATGGCGCTGATGTCGTGGCAGGCGTCGGGGTCGGTGTTCACGGTGGCGGTGTCCGGTCCCGGGGACCAGTCCTGGGTGTTCTGGCGCCGGATGACGTAGCGGCCCCAGAGCTGGCAGGATTGGGAGTCCTCGCTGGTGGTGAAGGTCACGAACTGGTCCATGGGGACGTCCCCGATGATTCCCCCCGCGCATTGCTGTCCGGGGCAGATCCCGCAGGACACCGAGATCGAGGAATAGAAGTCCGTGTCCGTGGACTGGGGCTCGAACGCCTCGTCCGGGTAGGCCGGCCAGGGCGTGACCCAAGCCTGGCTGGTGGGGGCCTCCGCGCCGGTCAGGTAGCAGCCCGAGGAGTGGGTCCTGAAGTAGGATTCGGCCTGCTCGAACCCGGCCCGGGCCACGTTCATGGCCAACTCCCGATAGATGATGTCCTGGGTGCTCAAGCGTTCCTGCCGCATGGCCGCCATCACGTAGACGATCATCGCCGCGATGACGAAGATGCCCAGGATCCATGCGCTGAAAAGCTGTCCACGTTCCCGGTCGCGCGGCGAGGCTTCGGTGGTGGGGGCCATGGCCATCCCTTGAGCGGGCCTCTTCATAGGGTGATACGGCGCGGCGGGGGAATTGTGACGGCGTCCGGATCGGCGGGGAGAAATCCCGTCATTTGGAACCGGAGGGGCGTTTCCTGCCCTTCAGGGCCAGGTCGGCCATTTTTTTGAGGCGATCCTGGGCCACCACCTCCATGCGGCCCCCGCGGATGAGCCTGAGCACGAGCTGGGGATCCACGTTGGTGGCCAAGGCGACTTCATTGAGGGTGGCGCCGCGGTGGGCCTTCAGGTACTCCAGGGCGCGGTCCACCTCCTGTTTTTCCAGGCGCCGGCATTCATAACACAGGGTGAATTTATTGAGGATCACGGGACGACCGCAGCGTTCGCAGGCGCCCAGGGCGGAATTTTTCGGTTTTTCCGGCGTTTCTTCACCCATATCCTCTAATGTAACAGCGAAGCGGTGGAGCGCGCAAGCCGGGTTTTTCGCGGACCAAATCGGTTTAGTCTGCTAGAATCCGGCTTTCCCTTCCTGTTGCGGGATGCGGCATGCCTTATGAAATCCTGACCCTGGTCAACGGTTCCCTGGAGGAGAACTGCTATTTCCTCAGGGACCGCTCCTGCGACGAGGGCATCCTCATCGATCCCGGTTCAGGGTCCGAGGATCTGCGCCGACGCTTGGGCGCCTTGCGGCCGGCCCTGATGCTGGCCACCCACGGCCATTTCGACCATATCGGCGCGGTGGCGGACTTGGCCGACGCCTATGGATGTCCCTTCCGCATGTCCCGGGCCGATGCCGGCCTTCTGGAGACCCTTGAGGACACCTACGCCTTCTACGGGTTGGGGTCGACCCGCAGGCCCAAGGTCGACCAATGGCTGGAGGCTCCGGGTCTTGTCCGCGCCGCCGGCCTGGAGCTGGAGGTCCTGGGCACGCCCGGGCATACCCCCGGGGGGCTGTGCTTCCACCACAAGGCCTCGGGATCGCTGTTCACCGGGGACACCCTGTTCGCCGGTAGCGTCGGCCGCAGCGACTTTGAGGGTTCCAGCCACGAGCAGTTGATCGCCTCCATCCGCCGTGAACTCCTGGCCCTGCCCGATTCCGACGCGGTGGCTGTCTACCCCGGCCACGGGGAGCCCAGCACCCTGGGGAGGGAGCGCCGGGAGAACCGCTTCCTGGCATGATGCGGCGTCCGCCCCGGGTCCCCCTGCCGGTTTCCGGGCCCGGCCTTTTGCGGGTCACCGAACGTTACGCCTGTTTCGAGGGTGAAGGGTCCACGTTGGGGGTCGCGACCTTCCTCGTGCGCCTTTCCGGCTGCGACCTGCGCTGCCATTGGTGCGACAGCAAGCAGTCGTCCTTCCGCGAGGATGAGGCCCGGCAGGTCGGCGCCGACGCCCTGGAGCACGAGGCCCTGGCGGCCGGGACGCCGTGGGTCAGCTTCACGGGCGGGGAACCCACCTGGCGCGGCTCCCAGGAACTGCGCGCCCTTGGAGCGCTGTGCCGCGCGCTGCGGGCCCGGGGCCTCAAGGTCAAGGTGGAGACCAACGGCCGGAGGCTGCCGCGGGAGCTCTCCGGATGCGTGGACTTGTGGAGCGTAAGCCCCAAATGGGACGGGCGCCGCCCGGGGGCCGCGGCCCGCACCCCGGCCATGGACTACGACGAGACGGTCCTGGCGCGCCTGGTCCGGGGGCACGCCGCCTCCGGGCGGCTGCAGGTGAAGTTCGTGGTGACTTTCGACTCCGGCCGGCCGCGTCCCGGGGACCTGGAGCGCGCCGCCGGCCTGCTGCATGCCCTGCCCAAAGCCGTGCGAGGGGCTCCGGTGTATTTCATCCCCGAGGCCTACGCCTCCGGCCCCTATCTGGAGCGCTGCAAGGCCCTGGAAGCCGCCGTGGCCGGGCTGCTTCGCGGCCCCTTGCGCGGCTTCAACGCCGCGGTCCAGCCCCAATGGCACCGCGTCCTGCATGGAGATCAACGTGGCCGATAAAGCCGTGGTCCTGCTCTCGGGGGGCATGGATTCCGCCGTCGCGGCGGCCCGAGCCCGGGCCTTGGGCCGCAGCCTAGTCTCCTTGACCTTCGATTACGGCCAAAGCCACCGCGAGGAACTCCGCCGGGCCAGGGTCCAGGCCCGGCTTTTGGGGGTCGAACGTGCCGTGTCCCTGCGGCTTCCCCTGGGGCGGGTGGCCTCGGGGGCCCTGCTTGAGCCGAGCCGGATCGGCACGCGGGGGCCCCGTCCCGGGCGGCCCGCCACCTATGTCAACTTCCGCAACGGGATCTTCCTCGCCGCGGCCGCGGCCTTGGCCGAATCCGTGGGTGCCCGCGAGGTTTGGGGGGGCTGGTGCCGCACCGACCACGCCGGCTATCCGGACTGCACCCCGGCCTTCTTCCGCGCCTTCGAGAGGGCCGTACGCGCCGGCACCTGGGACGGCCGCAGGGGCCGGCCCTTCCGGGTGGTGGCGCCCCTCGCGGGAATGGACAAGGCCGCCAGCGTCCGCCTGGGCCTCCGCTTGGGGGTCGATTTCGGTCGGACCTGGACCTGCTACCGGCCCGCCTCGCGCTCCGGAGGCGCCGGCGAACCCTGCGGCGCCTGCGACGCCTGCCGGCTGCGCGCCGAAGGGTTCCGGCGCGCGGGCGTGGCGGATCCGCTTCGGCCATGAGGTTCCCGCGGTCCGCCATCCTGGTGGGGGCCCTGGGTTGGGCCGTGGGCCCGGCCCGGGCGGCCGTCGCACCGGCCGGAGGGGGACCCACCGACTATGCGCGCGTACCCTTCAGCGACCAGGCCAGCCACGGCGTGCTGCGCCTGGGCCCCGGTCTCCTGGAGGGGCGCCTGGATTCGGCCCGCGCCTTCGGGAGCCTAGCCGCGGCGCCCAACCCCGCCAAGACGCTCCTGGATTGGCGCGCCCGGTTGGAACTGGAGCCCGGAGGCCCCTTGTTCGCCTCCCCCACGGTCCGGCGAAGGGACGGGGCCCTTTGGACCGACGCCCAGGCCTCCCAGGACGCCTTGGAGGCCCGGGCCGTGACGCTGTTCCCGGACACGGATGCGGTCTTGGCCGTGCTCAGCGTCCGCAACCGGGGGACCCTCCCCCGCTTCCTGCGCCTGGAGGTGGACCTCAAGCGCGGCGGCGCGGTGGCCGGCCAGGTGCGGCGTGGTCGCGCGCCGGCCCTTTGGATGAAGTTGGACCGAAGCCAGGCCGCGGGCCGGGACTTGGTCGACCACGTGGCCGTGTGGCTCGGCGGCCCGGCCTGGAGGACGCTGCGCGGCGGCGCGATCTTGGCCCCGGGCCACGAGGTGCGGATCGATCCGGGCGGGCTGGACTTGGTCCTGGAGTGGACCCACCCGCTTCTTCTGCGCCCCGGCCAGTCCTTGCGGGTGCCCCTCCTGCTGGCTTGGGGCGAATCCGGGCCTGAACTGGCCGCCCGATCCAGGCGGGATTTCACGCGGTGGGCCCTTCCGGGGGGGCGAGCCTTCGCCGCGGCCCGGGCGCGGTGGGCCCGCTGGAAGGGAATGCTGCGGGGCCTGCGCCAGGGGAGGCGCCTGGGGGAGGCGGCCGTTTTGGCGCTGGAGAGGTCCGACTACGCCCGGGAAGCGGCCCTGGGGGCCGATTCTTTCAGCGCGGAAAAGGGCCGTCGCGACGCCTTTTTCAGCGTGGACACGCCTTGGGCGGCCCTGGGCTTCAGTGAATTGGATCCGGCCAAGGCCGAGGCCGCCATCCTGGATCTCGTCGCCGGGGACGGATCCGGGGCCGTGCCGCCTTACACCGGTGAGGAAAAACTTCCCTGGGACGCGGCCGGCCTGCCTTTGGACGCGCCCATCGCCTGGGAACTCTACCGCCGGGATTCGGACTCCGCCCGCGCGGCCCGATTCCTGGGGGCCTATGCGCCCCTTCTGGAGCGAACCTGCGACTGGTGGATCTCCAACCGGGGGGGCGGCCCGGACAGGCTTTACGCCTACGCGCTCGACGAGGAAGTCCCGGCTTATGCCCGCCCTTTTCCGGCGCCCACGGGGGTGGTCTCCAGCCCGCCCGCCCTGCGGGCCTGGTCCCTCGCCCTGAGCAGTCTGGTGGCTTGGCGCCTCCAGTTGGGCGCGGCCCTGGCGCAGGCCCGCGGGGAGGCATCCGAGTCGGCCCGCTTGCTCCAGGCCTCCCAGGCCACCCAGGCGTCGCTGGAATCACGGGATTTTGATCCGGTCCAGGGGCGCTATGTCCAAGGATTGGATGGGCTGTGGCCCCTGTATCTCGGTTTGGAAAAGGATCCGTCCCGGGCGGGCCGGGAACTGGGAGGGTGGCTGCTCCCGCTGTGGGCCGCCTCCCGGGATAGGGCTTGGTCCGAAAACGGAATTTGGACCCCTTGGCGCACCTATTTGGCCGCACGGACCCTGGCGGAATATGGATATTTGAAGGAAAGCGAGCAGATCGCCACGGATTTCCTGGGTTCTATGCGAGCCTTCGGGTGTTTTCCCCAACAGGTCCTTGATGACGGGAGTCTCGTGGGCGTCGATTCCGCGGCCACCGCGGCGGTGACCTTGGAGTTTTTGCTGAAAAGGGAGCAACAAGACGCGTTTTTGACCCAGGAAACAGTGTCTTTGCGGCAACGCTTCATCCAAATGCGGACCCTGGATGGGTCCTTTTATATGAAGCGCGTTCATTTTTCGAGGGTTCTCCGGCCTTATGCGTCCATTGACGTGGAATCCGCGGGAACGGGCCCCATCCTGTCCGGGAACGCGTTTGTTTTTTCGTCAGCCGAACGCATCCGCATCCAAATGAAGAGTGTGCGTGGTTTGGATGTCAGCAGACTGGGGCGTCCGGGCCAGCTTCTGTTCCGGGACGCCCACAATCTCGAAATGGTGGTCCCGGCGCGCGTGAAATTCCTGGCGCGTTTCGAAGCGAAATGAATCGTGTCCGCATCAAAACTTGACGGATATCGACGGCTTTTGTTATGGTGGGAACCCTTTTGACTGGCTGGGCCCCTGCCCGAGGTTCCATGAACGCTCGCATCGACGCGCTCCGTGAACGCCTGCACCGGGAGAGGCTAGACGCCTTCCTGGTCTTTTCCGACGTCCATAGGAACTACCTGACCGGCTTCACGGGCAGCTCGGGAGCCTTCCTGCTCCTTCCCAAGGGTGCCCTGTTTTTGACGGATTCCCGATACACCCTTCAGGCCGGGCGCGAGGTCCGCGGGGCCGAGGTGCGCCAACATCGGCGCGCCCTTTTGGTGGAGTGCCTGGAGGCGTTGAAGGCGGCCGGGGTCCGGCGGGTGGGATTTGAAGCCGCCCACGTGAGCGTTTCCCAACACCAGTGGATGCTCCAAAAAGGCGGGGGCTTGGTTTGGGTGCCCCTGTCCGGCGTGGTGGAGGGGCTGCGCAGCCTCAAGGACGCCGGGGAACGGGCGGCCTTGGCCGCGGCCGCCCGGGTGGCCGACCGGACCTTCCACCATATCCTGCCGCTGGTCCGGCCCGGCGCGGTGGAGCGCAAACTGGCGGCGGAAATGGAGCATTTCATGCGCCTGGAGGGCGCCGAAGGGCCCAGCTTCGAGACCATCGTGGCCTCGGGATGGCGCTCCGCCTTGCCCCATGGCATCGCCTCCGGGAAGGTCCTGCGCCGCGGGGACATGGTGGTCTTCGATTTCGGCTGCCGCTTGGACGGCTACTGCTCCGACATGACCCGGACCGTGTGCCTGGGCCCGCCCACGGCCCTGCAGCGCAGGGTCTACGGGATCGTGCGCCGGGCCCAGGAGGCCGGGCTCCGCGCCGTGAGGCCCGGGGCCGCCTGCGGGGACGTCGACGCGGCCGCCCGTTCGGTGATCCGTCGGGCCGGCTACGGCGGCGCTTTCGGCCACGGGACCGGCCACGGGGTGGGGCGCGAGGTGCATGAGGCGCCCCGCGTGGGTCCGGGATCCAAGGACCTGCTCAGGCCGGGTGCGGCGATCACCTGCGAACCCGGCATCTACCTGGAAGGGCGTTTCGGGGTGCGCATCGAGGACTTGGTCCTGGTGACCCCGGAGGGCCACCGCAACCTCTACCGAACCACCAAGGAACTGATGGCGCTTTAGCGCCCGCCTCCCCTCCCCCTTCACCTTAAAGGAACCGCGGCATGCCCACCCTTGGCGCCACCGAGGCGCGCGTCAACACCGTGCTTGTGATCGACGGCAAGCTTTGCGAGGTCACGGAATACAACCACATCAAGCCCGGCAAGGGCCCCGCCAAGGTGCGCATCAAGGTCCGCTACCTGAAGGACGGCCGGGTGGTGGAATATACCGTCGGGATCAACGAGAGCTTCGAATACACCGAGCTTGAGCTCAAGGACATGGAGTACCTGTACAAGGAGGGCTCGGCCTTCGTCTTCATGGACAAGGAAACCTATGAGCAGGTGCATCTGCCCGCCGATCTGCTCGGCGATCAGGTGCGCTACCTGCTCGAGAACGGCCCGGTGACCGTGACTTTCAACGGCGAGGAGGCCGTGGGGATTCGCCTGCCTTCCTCGGTCACGCTCAAGGTCACGCAGACCTCCGGTGCGGTGCGGGGGAACACCGTCAACAACGCCACCAAGGACGCCTTGGTGGAGACCGGCTACAGCCTGCAAGTGCCCATGTTCGTCGGGGAAGGCGAGCTCATTAAGGTCGACACCCGCACGGGCAAGTACCTCGAAAGGGCCTAGATGACCGCGAAGACACCATCCCAGCGTGGAGAGAGCATGAGCGTCGAGAAGGCGCCGGCGCGTCCGGCCAAGGCCCCGCGCGTGAACCTCAAGGACCTGAAGAAGCTCATCGACATGATGCGCAAAGGGGACTTGAGCGAGGTTCACATCGAGCAGGAGGGGCTGAAGATCAACCTGAAAAAGGACGACAAGGGGAGCCCCCCCGTGCCCATCCTGGCCCCGGTCCTGGCTCCGGCCCTCCCCGCGGCGCCCGCCCCGGCCCCGGCGGCGCCCGCGCCGTCCGTGGCCCCGGCGACCGTCCCTGCCCCCGCCGCCGCCGAAAAGGAAGGGGACGTGGTGCATTCGCCGATGGTCGGGACCTTCTACCGCTCCCCGTCGCCGGAAAGCGCGGTCTTCGTCAAGGAGGGCATGCGCGTCGAGGTCGGCCAGACGGTGTGCATCATCGAGGCCATGAAGCTCATGAATGAGATCAAGGCCGAGTCCGCCGGCACCCTGGTGCGCTTCCTCTGCGAGAACGCCCAGCCCGTGGAATTCGGGCAGCCCCTGTATCTGCTGAAGCCCTAGGCTCTCCCCTACCGAGGTCCCGTGTTCAAGAAAGTCCTCATCGCCAACCGCGG
Organism: candidate division FCPU426 bacterium; assembly: GCA_027451505.1. Lineage (GTDB taxonomy): Bacteria > Oederibacteriota > JAJYGY01 > JAJYGY01 > DAIDJD01 > DAIDJD01. The sequence goes on along the minus strand of DAIDJD010000054.1, from coordinate 3,910 downwards.
CGAGATCGCCCTGCGGGTCATACGGGCCTGCTCTGAGATGGGCATCGCCACCGTGGCCGTCTACAGCGAGGCGGACCAGGACAGCCTGCACGTGCGCTACGCCGACGAGAGCGTGTGCATCGGCAAGGGCCCCTCGAAGTCGAGCTATTTGCACATCCCCGCGATCCTCTCGGCGGCCGAGATCACCGACGCCGAGGCCATCCATCCCGGCTACGGATTCCTCAGCGAGAACGCGCACTTCGCCGAGGTTTGCCGCCAATGCAAGATCACCTTCATCGGACCCAGCCCCGAGACCATCCGCCTCATGGGCGACAAGATCGAGGCCAAGCGCACGGCCAAATCGGCGGGTGTCCCCCTGGTCCCCGGCTCGGACGGCCCGGTCCGCAGCGAGCAGGAGGCCCTGGAGGCCGCCCGGCGCGTGGGGTACCCGGTCATCATAAAGGCCAGCGCCGGCGGGGGCGGGCGGGGCATGCGCGTGGCCCACACCGACGTCAGCCTGGTCAACGGCTACAACACGGCCAGCCAGGAGGCCCTGGCGGCTTTCGGCAACGCCGAGGTCTATCTCGAGAAGTACGTTGAGGAGCCGCGGCACATTGAGATCCAGATCCTCGCCGACGGGCACGGCAACGCCATCCACCTCGGCGAGCGGGACTGCTCGGTCCAGCGCCGCCACCAGAAGCTGGTGGAGGAGAGCCCCAGCCCGGCGTTGGGCGAGGAGCTGCGCACGGCCATGGGAGCGGCGGCGGTGGCCTGCGCCCGGGCGGCCGGCTACGTCAACGCGGGGACCGTGGAGTTCATCTTCGACAAGAACCGCAATTTCTATTTCATGGAGATGAACACCCGCATCCAAGTCGAGCACCCCGTCACCGAATGCGTCACGGGCGTGGACTTGGTCAAGGAGCAGCTGCGCATCGCCGCGGGCCAGCCCATACGCGACGAATACTTGAAGACCCCCCTGCGCCTGCGCGGGCACGCCATCGAGGTGCGCGTCAACGCCGAGAACCCGGACAAGGACTTCATGCCCTCTCCGGGGCGCATCAGCGTCTACCACGCCCCGGGGGGGCCGGGAGTGCGCGTCGACAGCCACGCCTACCAGGAATATGTGATCCCACCCTTTTACGACAGCATGATCGGCAAGCTCATCGTCCACGGCCGGGACCGGACCGAGGCGGTAGAACGCATGCGCCGGGCCCTGGAGGAGTACGTCATCGAAGGGGTGCACACGACCATCCCCTTCCTTCGCAAGGTGATGGAACATCCCCGTTTCCAGGCCGGCCAGGCCACCACCGCGTTCGTGGAGCAGATGCAGCACGGGGCTTGACCGGGCCTGAAAAGCCTTGGTGCCCTTCATTTTTCGGGGATCGGCGGGTTTTTTGGAACTCGAAGCACGCCTTCGTGTCTAATCCATAGGAAGCCAAGGACCCATGGCCGATGACGACGCCGAACTCGTGCAGGGCTGCCGCAGGGGCGAGGCGGCGGCCTTCGAGGCCCTGGTGGCGCGCTACCAGAGGCGCGTCATAGGGTTGTGCTACCGCCATATCCGGGACTACGAGGGGGCCTGCGACCTGGCCCAGGAGATCTTCGCCCGGGCCTTCCAGCACCTCGCCGAGTTCCAGGGGCACAGCAGCTTCTCCACCTGGCTCTACCGCATCAGCCTGAACGCCTGCTACAACCGTTCCCGCTACTCCCGCGCCAAGGGGCGGGACACGGCGACCTCTTTGGAGGGGCTGCTGGAGCGCAGTTCGGGAGGGGTGGACTCCGTCCCCGCGCTGGCCGGTCCGGAACCCGGCGCCTTGGAGCGCCTGGAAACGGACGAGGAATTGGCCCAGCTGCGCGAGGCCCTGGCGGACCTCGCGCAGGACCAGCGCCGGGTGGTGGAGTTGGTCGACATCGAGGAGCTCAGCTACGCCGAGGCGGCCGAAGTCCTGGGGTTGCCGGTGAACACGGTGCGGTCCCGCCTCAACCGCGCCCGGGTCCGGCTCAAGGGATTGGTGCTGCGCCTGAGGGCGCGGCGAGGGGTTGGAGCGCCGCCTACGGGGCGGCGGAACGCATGACCATGAAGCGCGTGCCATCGAGGGGGATGTCCGACCGCCATCTGCGGACGCTTCTGAAGCGCCTGCGCGAGGCGCCCGCGCCCCCGGATTTCCCGGAACGGATCCTCAAGGATCCCAGGATACGGGTGCTGCTTTCGGGATCTCCCGAACCCCGCCGCGTAGGGCTCAGGGCCGTCCTTGCCGGGCTCCTATCCCGACCCGTCTGGGCCCTGGCGGTGCCCACCCTGGCCGCGGCCGGCGTGGTCCTGGCTTTGCTGGGCGGGCCTTTGCCCCATCGGCGCCTGGCCACCCCGGCTCCGGTGAGCCCCCCCGCGGTGGGGCGCGCCGATGCCCGTGGCACCTGGAAAGGCTCGGGTGAGGACCGCGTTCCGGCACGGCGTAGGGGGCATTCTGGCTCCACTTTCGGTTCAAGGGTAGGAGGGCTCTTGGCCCGGAAGCCTCCCAAGCACCGCACCGCCACAGTTGCCGATCTTCCGAAAGCTGCCGTTGCGCGGGTCGTGAGGCCGGTACGTGCGCCTGCGGGACGCCACGAGGCGACCGCGGGACCGCTCTTGGCGGTGGCCGCCTCCCCGGTTCCGGCCCGCGGAATCGGGGCGCAGGGCGTATCGGGTCCGCCTATGGGTGTGGGTTCGGCTTCCCCAACGGGGAGCGTGGCCGCCCCCAGGCCCGTATGGGCCGCGGCGCCGGCCCCATTTCCCGCCATGGGCGCGGGCGCATCCGCGGCGGCTTTTGGGGGAGGGAGTTCGGCCTCAGCCGTCGGCGGCGGATCGCCGGGTGTCTCCAGCGGTGCGCCGATGTCCGCCGTGCGTCGGTCGGCCAAGGGTGGGGTGGATCCCACGCCCACCCCCGTGGAAGCCACCCCGGTGCCCACGGGTCCGCGCAGCCAGATCCGCAACAACGTGGTCCTGGTTTCGCGCGGGCAGAGCGCCCAGATCCTTTTCAGGGTGGACCGTGCGGGTCCGGTGCTGGTCGCCGTGTACAACCGCCTGGGGCAGCGGATCGCGGTGCTGCAGGACGGTTCGTTGGCCCCGGGCTCATACAACCTGCCGTGGAGCGGCCAGGGGCAGTATGGCCAGGCCGGCTCGGGCATCTATGTGGTGCTCATCCGCACCCCGGATTACACCGATCTCCAGAAGCTCATGCTGGTGCAGTGATGAAATGCCTTGAAGCCACGCGGAGGCGGGCCCTGAAGTCCTACCTGGGACTGGTGGCGGCCCTGCCCCCTTTGGACGCCGACGGCAGGGCGGAGTTGGAGGTTCGGGCGCGTCTGGGCGACCTCGGGGCCGTGCGCGCCCTGACCGAAAGCTATCTCGGAGCCGTGGTGGCCGAGGCCAACGCCTTGCGGGGCCGCGGTCGGCGTTTCGAGGCCCTCATCGCGGTCGGGAACCGGGCCCTGGCCCAGGCCCTGCGCGCTGGATGGTCCGGGGAGAGGGTGCTGAGCCACGTGCGCGCGAGGCTAAGCGCCTGGGTCGCCTCGCCGCGCTGATAAGCACGGACCGTCCCCGGTGTCTTAACCCCCTCCCGGCCGGGAGGGGTTTTTTTTGGCCCGCGCGGACGCGCACCATCGGCGCAAGACTGGGGACTCGGGAGCGTAATTCTGGTAGTCTCGATCGCGCCCCGCCCCGGGGCCTTCCAAGCTCCCCCTCTCCGGATGGCAGATCCCATGGAATCCAAGGCTTCGCGGAACTGGGCCGCCGTGCTCGCCCTGGCGGGGCTGGGGCTGGGTTTGTCCGGTGAGCTTTCGCGCAAACATTGGCCCACCCTACCGCTGGCGTGCTTCGTCGCGGGAGGCGTGCTGCTGGCCCTGGCGGGTCTCCTCGTCCTGGGCCGAAGGGAAGGACTTTGGAGCCCGCGTC
>DAIDJD010000053.1 GCA_027451505.1 candidate division FCPU426 bacterium | reverse complement strand
GGGGCACCTTGGGGGGCGGGGCGGGCCGCGGCGCCAAGCGCAGGCGGGCGCCCACGTACCATTCCTTCGCCGGGGGGGGCGGGGCGGCCTCGGCCCGGAAGGGGTTGGGCGGCAGCAGGCTGGAGCGCGCCAGATCGATGTCCATGGCGGCGTCGCGGCGCTCCCGCCAGGCCATCCACAGCTCGCCGGCCCCGAAGGCCAGTCCGTGGAACAGGAGGGCCAGCGCCACGGCGGCGCCGAAGCCGGGGCGCCTCACGTCAGCGGCGCTCCATGGCCAGCGCGCAGCGGCGCACCCCGGCGTCCTTGACCGCGTCGAGCACCGCCGCCACCTGCCCATAGGTGAGGTCCTTGTCGGCCTTGATGAGCACCCGGACGTTGGGGTCCAGGGAGACCTCGTTGGCGACGTGCAGCTTGAGGGAGGCCAGGTCCACGGGCTGCTTCATGAGCGTCATGCGCCCGTCCTTGGCCATGGTGACCGTCAACGCGGGGGTGGGCGGGTGCTCCACGGTGGAGGCCTTGGGCAAGGTCACCTTGAGGCCCTGCTGCGTGACGAAGGTGGCCGTCACCATGAAGATGATCAGCAGCACCAGGGTGATGTCCACCAGGGGCGTGACGTTGATGCCCTGGACGATCTCGTCCTCGGAACCGGAGGCCTGCATGCCGTCCCCCTATTTCCCGGACTTGAGGTAGGCCAGCAGGATGCGGTTGAGGCTCTCCGTGTTGGCCTGCATCTGCTTGAGCCGGGAGACGAAGTAGTTGTTGGCCACCACGGCCGGGATGGCCACCAGGATGCCGAAGGCCGTGGCGATGAGGGCCGAGGAGATGCCGGCCATGACCACCGTCACCCCGCCCTGCCCGCTGGAAGCCAGGTCGTTGAAGGCCTTGATGATGCCCAGCACGGTCCCGAAGAGGCCGATGAAGGGGGCGTTGTTGCCCAGGGTGCTCAGGACGATGAGGCGCCGGTCCAGCTTCAGGCGCTCCCGGAGCCAGCGGGAAGTCAGGACCTCCTCGACCGCGGCGGGTCCCTTGGCGAAATTGCGCAGGCCGTCCAGGGCCACGCGGGCCTCCACCTTGGGGCTGGCCTCGACCAGCGCGATGGCCCCGGGGATGTCGTGGACCTCCAGCCTCCCCGCCAGGGAGTCGAGCAACTCCGAGAGGTCCCCACGCTGGCTTCGGAAGGCCCGCCACCGGTCGATCATGACCGCGAGGGACAGCACGCTGGCCGCCAGCAGCAGATAGAGGACCCACAGGTCCCCGAGGAGGGCGATCTTGAGGAACAACTGGATCATGGCTTCTCCGAAGGTCCGCGTTCCCGCCCGGGCGGGAACGCGGATTCCAGCGTGGATGAAAGAACGCGAAAACTAGGGACCGCCCGGTGGCGCCCCTTCCCCCTAAGGCCGTGTCCGGCCGGGGCGCCAAGCACACCACCATAATCGCTTCCGGGGCCCAAGGCTAGGGCCTCGCGGGCCGGCCGCCGTCCCTAGAAGGAATCGCTCCAGGACACCCGGATGCTGCGCGGTTCGGTGACATGCTCCATCACGGACTGCTGGGGCCCGGCGTTCTGGAGGGCGTAGGCGTAGTAGTAGCTCACGTCCGGGACGGCCGAGTCGAAGAGGTTGAAGATCTCGAAGGTGAGGACTTGGCCGGCCCAAAGGTCCCGCAGGATCTGCAGGCTGACCAAGGTCGTCTCCGGCGACTGGATGCTCCCGTCGGCCGTGAGGTTGCGGGGGCCGAAGTAGCGCACCCGCGTGTCGGCGGACCAGCCCCAGACCTTGTCCACGCCGAAGGTGAGCGTGCCCACCGCGCCCACGGCCTCCGGAACCCAATAGCCGGGATGCAGGGGGTTGTCGAGGGTGTCGAGGGTGTCGAAGCGCGCCTGGGACACCGCCCCATCGAGGTCGACGTAGAAGGGTCGCTCGCGGAAGGTGTTGGACCACTCCAAGCCCTCGCGGGTGGAGGCGGCGTTGGTGGTGCTCTGGGCGCTGTCGCCGTTGAAGGTCAGCTCCGACGCCAGGGTCAGCCTCCAGGCGGCCAAGGTGGTCTGGTAGGTGTCCCCGTCGGCGTAGCGCGCCCCCACCTCCTCGCCGTCGGCCCGGGCCAGGGGGTTGATGCCTCCGGCCAGCTCCCGCACGTCGTTGGAGTGGAAACCCTGGCCGAAATTCAGGTAGAACTCGTAGGGCTCCCCCGCCGGCCTGAGGATGAGGGCGGCCTTGGGTTCGGGTTCGGTGGCGAAGTAGCTCCGGTTGGTGCCCACGCCGGCGCCCTCGTTGAAGCCGCTCAAGGGGGTGAGGATGTTGTTGAGGGACTGCCCGTTGACCAGGATGCCCGAACCCGAAGGGCCGGTCGCGGTCAGGAGGTTGATCCCGTCCTGGACCGCGGGCGTCTGGTTGTCGACGTTGATGGCGTAGATATCCTGGCGGAAGCCCACCACGCTGCGCAGCCAGGGGGTCCAGTCGGTGGTGTTTTGGACGTAGGGCGCGAAGCTGGCCTCGTCGACCTGGTTCAGCGAGTCCGTCTCGTAGATGGCGCGCTGGTCCGTGTTGTACAGGCCCAAATTGATGGAATCGTTGCGCACCTGCAGGCCGACCTCGTTGCGGGTCTTGAAGCGGTCCAGCCAGTCGTGGTCGAAGCGGGTGCGCAGGGTGCCGCCCTCGCGGATCCGGTCGTCCCGCTCCAGGAACTGCTCGCCCCCGGTGGCGTTGGGGTTGGCGAACTGGCCCTGGGCCAACCCCTCGTCGAGCTGCTGGAGGGAATTGGTGTAGCCCCCGTTGTTCTGGAGGTCGCCGCTTCCCGGAGTCGAGGCGTCGTAATAGGGCAGGTAGAACGTGAAGGTGTTCCAAAGGTCCAGGTGGGACCGCCCCACGTAGGCCAGGGCGTCGGTTTCCGACGCGCCGGACCGCCCCTTCCAGGTCGCCCACAGGAAGTCGCGGTCGCGGTTGCCGCCGTCGGTGGGGGCGAGGTTCCCGTAGGGGCTCATGGCCCCGGAGTCGATCAAATCGGCGGGCATCTGGTTGGTGGCGTCCCAGGAGGCCTCGTAGCCCGAATAGCTCACGGTCAGGCGGTTGTCGGCGGCTCCCACGCTGTAGCGCAGGAACCCGTTGTATTTCTTGAACTGTTCCGGGACCTGCCAGGGCCCGTCGTAGCCCACCACCTCCAGGGCGTAGAGCAGGTTCCCCCCCAGCAGATGGAGCTGGGAGGCCACCACCGCGCGCTGGTAGCCGAACTCGCCCATAGTCAGGCTGGCGATGCCGTGCGCCAGGGTGTCGGGATAGACGAAATTGGCGGACCCGGCCGTGGCGAAGTCGCCGGCCTCCACGTTGAAGGGACCCTTCTGGTAGTCGACCCGCTCCACCAGTTCCGGGATCATGAAATTCAGGTCCGTGTAGCCTTGGCCGTGGGCGTTGGTGGGCTGGTTGATGGGGATGCCGTCCTGGTCAAAAGCGAAGTCCGTGCCGTGGTCCAGGTTGAAGCCGCGGGTGAAGTATTGGTTGGCCTTGCCGTCGCCGGAATGCTGGGTGATCAGCATGCCGGGCACGGCCTCCAGGACCTCGGCGGGCCGCAGCAAGGGGCGCTCCGCCAGGTCGGACTGCCCGACGCTGCCCTGGGCCGCGGAATCCGCGATGCCCACCAGGTCGACGGCCCGGCCCATCACCGTGACCGGGGCCATCTCCAGGGCCGCCGTGGCTCCCGCCCCCGCCGTGCCCGAAACCTGGGCCGGCCCCGAAACCGGCGCGGGGCTGGCGGCCTGGGCCGGACCCACGCCGGGCCCGGGCAGGTTTTCCTGGGGGCCGATGGAGTCGGCCGGAAGCGCCCCCGGCCCCAGGGCCAAAAGGGCCGCCGCGAGCAGAAGTTTGGAAGGCATGGATTCCCCCAGGGGGCGGGGCCGATCCTCGGCGCCGCGGTAGGGGCGGAATGCTACTTCAAATGAAAGTAATTTTCAATTAAAAAGGGCCTTGAGCGGGGGCGGGCCCATCCCGCCCAAGGCCCTTTGCCCCGGGCAAAAAAAAGGCCGCGCCCGGTCCGCCTTGGGCGGTTCCGGACGCGGCCCTCAAGCCCTTTTGAAGGGCTACTTCCGACCCTTTTTGCCGCCCTTCCCCTTGCCGGACTTGCCGCCCTTGCCGGCCTTGGCCGCGGCTTTGGCCTCCACGGCGTACTGGGCCGCCGCGAGGCGCGCGATGGGGACCCGGTAGGGCGAGCACGACACGTAGTCCATGCCCACCGACGCGCAGAACTTCACGCTGCGCGACTCCCCCCCGTGCTCGCCGCAGATCCCCACCTTGAGCTTGGGCCGCGTGGAGCGCCCGAGCTGGATGCCCATGCGCACCAACTGGCCCACGCCGTCCTGGTCCAGGCTCTGGAAGGGATCGTCGCGGAAGATGGCCTTGCCCCCGTCCTTCTCGCTGCGCACGTAGTCCGGCAGGAAGCGCCCGGCGTCGTCGCGGCTCAGGCCCAGGGTCATCTGGGTCAGGTCGTTGGTCCCGAAGCTGAAGAATTCGGCCCTCTCGGCGATGCGGTCGGCCAGCAGCGCGGCTCGCGGGATCTCGATCATGGTGCCGACCATGTACTCCAGGCGCGAACCGGCCTCCTTGATCAGGGCGTCGGCCACGGCGCGCACCTGGCCCTCCAGGATCGTGAATTCCTTGGGGTCCATGGTCAGCGGGATCATGATCTCGGGGCGGGCCGGCTTGCCCTTCTTGGAGGCGTCCAGGGCCGCCAGGATGATGGCCTTGACCTGCATCTCAAGGATCTCGGGGTACGTGATGCACAAGCGGCAGCCGCGGTGTCCGAGCATGGGGTTGGACTCGTGGAGCTGCTCGCAGCGGCGGCGGATGGCCTCGGGGGAGTGCCCCGTGGCCCGGCTGAGCTTCTCGACCCCGGCGTCGTCCTTGGGGGTGAACTCGTGCAGGGGCGGGTCGATCAGGCGGATGGTCACCGGCCGCCCGTCCATGGCCGTGAACAGCCCATGGAAGTCCTCACGCTGGAAGGGCAGCAGCTTGGCCAGGGCCTTCTGGCGGGAGGCCAGATCCTCGGCCACGATCATCTCCTGGATGGCCAGGCGGCGCTCCTCGGTGTCGAAGAACATGTGCTCCGTGCGGCACAGGCCGATGCCCTCGGCGCCCATGCGCACGGCGTTCTCGGCGTCGTAGGGCGTGTCGGCGTTGGTGCGCACCTTGATGGTGCGCAGCTCATCGGCCCATCCCAGCAGGGTATGGTAGGCCTTGGGGAGCTCGGGCTTGCGAAGGGGCAGCTCTCCCGCGAAGACCTCGCCGGTGGACCCGTCCAGGGTGAGGGCCTCGCCCTGCTTGATCGTGCGCCCCCCCAGGGTCATGCGGCCCGCCGCCTCGTCGATGTCCAGGCCCTCGCAGCCGACCACGCAGCACTTGCCCCAGCCGCGCGCCACCACCGCCGCGTGGCTGGTCTTCCCCCCCGTGGCCGTGAGGATGCCCGCCGCCGCGTGCATGCCGCCGACGTCCTCGGGGCTGGTCTCCTTGCGCACCAGGATGACCTTGGCGCCGAGCTGGGCCTGGCGCTCGGCCTCGGCGGCGGTGAAGACCACCTTGCCCGCCGCCGCGCCCGGCACCGCGTTGATGCCGGCGCCCAGGCGGGCCGCGTCGAGGTCCTTGCGCTGGATGTCCGGGCTGATGACGGGGTAGAACAGGCGCTCGATGTCCTCGGGCGAGATTCGGGCGACCGCCTGCTCCTTGGTGATGAGCTTCTCCTGGACCATGTCGACGGCGATGCGGAAGGTGGCCGAGGGGCCGCGCTTGCCGGTGCGGCACTGGAGCAAGTAGAGCTTGCCGTCCTCGATGGTGAACTCCAGGTCCTGCATGTCCTTGTAGTGCTTCTCCAGGATGGAGCGGACCTTCACCAGTTCCTTGTAGGCCTGGGGCAGCAACTTGTCGAGCTCCACGAGCCTCATCGGGGTGCGGATGCCCGCCACCACGTCCTCACCCTGGGCGTTGATGAGGCAGTCCCCGTAGAAGACGTTCTCGCCGCTGTTGGGGTCGCGGGTGAAGCAGACCCCGGTGCCGGAGTTCTCGCCCTTGTTGCCGAAGACCATCTGCACGATGTTCACCGCGGTGCCCTTGAGGTCGGCGATCTTCTCGACGCGGCGGTAGGTGACGGCCTTCTCCGCCTCCCAGCTGTTGAACACCGCCTGGATCGCGCCCCAAAGCTGCTGCTCGGGGTCCTGCGGGAAGTCCTGGCCCTTCATGTTGGCCTTGTAGAAGGCCTTGTACTCGGCGACCAACGCCTTGAGGTCCTCGGCGCCCAGTTCGGGGTCGCCCTTGACCCCGCGGCGGGCCTTGAGGTCGTGGAGCTTCTGCTCCAGGGGCTCCTTGCTCAGGCCCATGGCCGTGGTGGAGTACATCTGGATGAAGCGGCGGTAGCTGTCGTAGGCGAAACGCGGGTTGCCCGTGATCGTGGCCAGGCCCTCCACCGAGCGGTCGTTGAGGCCCAGGTTGAGGATGGTCTCCATCATGCCCGGCATGGAGCGCGCCGCGCCGGAGCGCACCGACACCAGGAGCGGGTCGCGCTCGTCGCCGAGGCGCTTGCCCGTCTCCTTCTCGAGGCGGCGCACGTACTCGCGCACCTCGGCCTCCAGCCCCTTGGGCAGCTTGCGGCCCAGCCGGAAGTACTCGGCGCAGGCGTCAATGGCGATGGTGAAGCCCGCCGGCACCGGCAACCCGATGGAGACCATCTCCGCCAAGCCCTGTCCCTTGCCGCCCAGGATCTCCTTGCCCAGGCCCCGCCCCTCGGCGCCCGACTTGCGGCCGAAGAAGTAGCACCATTGCTTTTTGCCGCCCTTAGCCATGTCACACTCCTCGATTGGGGAAGCTCAGCGCTTCACGAGTTTGCGGAAGTCCGCGATGAGTCCGATGGTCCGCGCGATCTCGGCCAGCATGGCCAGGCGGTTCGCGCGCACCGCCGGGTCCTCGGCCATCACCAGCACGTCGTTGAAGAAGGCGTTCACCGGGCCGCGCAGCTCCGCCAGGGTCCGGAACGCCTTCAGGAAGTCGCCCTGCGCGCACAGGCGCTCCGCCACGGGGCGCGCCGCGAGGAAGCGCTCCCAAAGCCCCCTTTCGGGGCCCTCCGCGAGCAGTTCCCGCCGCACGGCCACGGCCTCCCCGGCCTTCTCCAGGATGTTGGTGACCCGGCTGAAGGCCTGGGTGGCCAGGGCGAAATCGTCCTCTCCCATGGCCTGGGCCAGGGCCTTGGCCCGGGCGAAGGCCTCGGCGGGCCATTCCGAACGGGCCGCGGCGACCGCGGCGACCAGGGAGGGCTCGTAGCCGGCCTCGGCCAGGGCGTTCTCCAGGCGGGCCCGGCAGAAATCCAGCACCGCCGCGAGGACCTCGCGGGCGGGACGCTCCAAGCGCCCGGCGGGGTATAGGCCCAGGGCCCGTTCGGCCAACTCGGCCACGGAAAGGTCCCCGCCCCGCTCGCGCAGGATGGCCACGATGCCCCCGGCCTTGCGGCGCAGGGCGTAGGGGTCCTGGCTCCCGGTGGGCACCAGGCCGATGCCGAAGGCGCCCACCAGTTCGTCCATCTTGTCGGCCAGGGCCACGCAGGCGCCGGCCGGGGTGGCGGGGAGGGCGTCGGCGGCGAAGCGCGGGCGGTAGTGCTCGGCGATGGCCGCGGAGACGGCCGCGGGCTCGCCCTCCAGGGCGGCGTAGACGCCCCCCATCTCGCCCTGCAGGGCGGCGAACTCCTTCTCGCCCACCATCAGGCCCACCAGGTCGCTCTTGCACAGGCGCGCGGCCCGGGCCGCGTCGGCCGAGGCCGCGGGGGCCAGGCGCGAGGCGGCGAAGGCCGCCAAGGGTTCCAGGCGCTCCACGCGCTCAAGAAGGGAGCCCAGCTTCTCGTGCCAGACGACCGCTTTGAGCTCGCCGCGGCGCCGCTCCAGCGGGACCTTGCGGTCCTCGGCGAAGAAGAAGCGGGCGTCCTCGAGGCGGGCCCGCACCACCCGCGCGTTGCCCTCGCGCACGGCCGCTGCGTTGCGCGTGACGCCGTTGGTGGTGGCCAGGAACACCGGGGCCAGGCCGCCGCTGGGGCGCTCCACGGCGAAGGCGAACTGGTGCTCGCGCAGCACCGAGACGATGACGGGCTTGGGCAGTTCGAGGTAGGCGGGGTCGAACTCTCCGGCGAGGACGTGCGGGAGCTCCAGCAGGTTGGCCACCGTGTCCAGGAGGGGCCCGTCCTCCACCAGGCGGCCGTGGGGGGCGGCGGCCTTCTCCAGAAGGCCGCGCAGCGCCTCGCGGCGCTCCTCGAAGCCCAGCACCACCTTGGCCTTGGCCAGCCGCGCCTCATAGGCGGCGGCGGAGGAGAGTTCGATGGGCTTAGGCGCCAGGAAGCGGTGCCCGCGGGTGCGGTTGCCCGAGGCCAGGTGCCCGACCTCGAAGCGCAGGGTGCGGTCGCCATAGAGGGCGCAGATCCAGTCGATGGGGCGGGCGAAGCGCAGCGGGGAGCCGTCCCCCCAAC
>DAIDJD010000052.1 GCA_027451505.1 candidate division FCPU426 bacterium | reverse complement strand
AGGGGCGAACCCGGCGGAGGGACGAGGGGACCCCGGGCCACGATCCCGCCGACCCCCAGGGCCAGAACCAAAAGGGCCAAGCGCAGGGGGCGGGAAAGGTTGCCCGCGAGAAAGGCGCAGGCCAACCCCGCGCCGATCCAGGCCCCCCGGGAATAGCTGGCGACCAGGCCCGCCAAGCCGAGGGCCAAGGCCGCCGCGGCCAGCCGGCGCTCCAGGCCCACGAGCAGGCAGGCGCAGGCCACCATCAGCCAGGCGCAAAGGTAAGCGCCCCATTGGTTGTGGTGGCCCATGCCCGCGCGGGCGGGCATGATCCCGTAGACCACGTCCCCGGCGTGCCCGGCGTTGAGCCAAGCGGCCGCGGGAAACAGGCACTGCGCCAGGGCCCAGGCCGAGGCGGCCATGCCGATCCAGAGCACGGACCGGACCGCGTCCCGGACCGCAGAGCGGCCCCTGAGAAGCAGGGGCGGCAGGGCCAACGCGAGGAAGAACTGCGCGAAGCGGAGGTCCGCCCTTAGGCAGGGCCAAACCCCGAAGGCGGGCGCATGGACGAGCACCCAGGCGCCCAGCGGCGCGAAGGCTAGGCCCCAGGGCAGGGCCTCGCGCAGGCGCGGGCCCAGCCACACCGCCGCGAGCACGGCCGCCGCCGCCAAAACCAGCTCGTTGTGGTAGACCGTCAGGCGCCCGAACCGCAAGGCGACGTCGAACTGCGAAGAAACGGCCAGCGCCCCTACCAGGAAAATCCCCCGGCGGTCCGGCTCCGCCTGGCTCAGCACCGGTCCCCGTCCAGGCGGGCGGCGGCGAGGGCCCACCCCAGCAGGCCCCACAACAGCGCGCCGCTCTGGGCGCTGCCGAAATTGTATTCGGCGATCCCGTTGCACCACCAGGCGAGCACGCAGGCCACGGCGCCCCAGGCGAGGCCCCGCCGCAAGGCCCCGGCGCCCCGCCCCCCTCCGGCGAGGAAGACCGCCGTCAACGCGCCGAAAAAGCCCAAAAGCAACGCCAGGGCCGGTACCCCGTACATGGCGGCGACCTGGATGAAGTCGTCGTGCAGGTGGCCCTGCTCGTGGTCGCGCAGCGTCGGCCATTTCCGCGCCGCCGCGGGCATGTAGCGCCGGTAGAACCCCAGCCCGCCCGCCCAACTCGCCATCGCGTCGCCGACGCCCAGCCAGGGATGGTCGCGGATGATGCCCACCCCGGCCTCGGCCATGTAGACCCGCTCCCTGGTGCTGTCCTGGCTCATGTCCCAACTCTGGGCCACCCGGTGCCGCAGGGGATTCCCCGGGACCAGCAGGGTCGCGGCGAGCACCGCGGCGGCGGCGGCGGCCCAGGCCAGGCGCTTGCGGCCCAGCAGCAGAAGCACTCCGGCGAAGGCCCCGAACCAGGCGCTGCGCGTGAAGCTGAGCACCAACGCCGCGGCGGCCGCGGCGAGCCCCCCCAGGACCCAGGGGCGGCGGAAATCGGGGTCCTCCAGGACGAGCCCCAGGACCATGCACCCGTAAAGCATCGAACAGGTGCCCAGCACCATGTACCCGCCCGAGCCCGCGGCCGCGCGCCAGGCCCCGTTCCCGGTCCACAGGCGCAGGGTCTCCGCGAGGGGACGCCCGGCGGCCAAGGCGCCCAAGGGTCCGTGGAACGACCAAAGGGCGGCTCCCAGGAAGGTCGCGCCGCCGCCCAGGATGAAGGCGCGCACGCTGCGCACCAGGTCCCCGCGGTCGCGGGGCGCCCCGGCGGCGTAGGCGGTGATAGCCGCCAGGAGCCAGCGCCGCCAAGTGAACAGCGAATGGGCCTGGTTCGGGGAATGCAGGCTGGCCACCAAGGCCCAGGCCAGGAAGGGGGCCAAGGCCGCCAACACGCGGGGAAAGCCCAGGTTCCTTCCGGGCCTGAGCCAGGCCCCCGCCAGCCACGCCGCCATCCCCAGATACACCACGTTCTGCGCGGCGATGCTCAACGCCGCCACCGCGAAGAAAAGGGCCAGTCCCCATTGCGCGGCGGAGTCCAGCCACGTGAGCGAGCCGCGCGCGCCCGGGTCCCCCGTCATCGTGCGTTCCATGCGCCCCTCCAAGCCGCCCCTATCCCCGGGTTCATTCCGGGCTCCGGGGATAGCGCCCATAGCCCCAAAACACCCAGGCCAGGCGCACATAGGGAACCGCCACCGCCTCCGGCAGCAGGCGGAGGACGTCGGCCCAGCCCCACCGCGTCTTGCGGCACCACGCCGCCAGCGTGGCCGCGGCGCCCGCGGCCAGCGCTCCGGCGGCGGGCGCCGGTCCCAGCGCCAGGGCCGGCAGGGCCGCGTAGTGCGCGAGGTAGTAGGCCGGCACCTGCCATCCGTCGATCCACTTCAGGCGCGTGTAGTAGGAGCGGGGATGGCGGCGCTCCAGCAGGGCCTCGTACATCCCCTCCCGGGCCCGCTGGAGGCGCCTGCCGGGGCGGCACTCGCGCCGTGGATGCGTCACCGAAGCCGAACGTTCAAAGACCCACTTGAGCCCGGCCTCGCAGGACCGGAAGCCGAACTCGGTGTCCTCGCGGCAGGGGCGCTTGAAGCGCTCGTCGAAGCCGCCCAAGGCCAGAAACCCTTCCCTGCGAACGAAGAGGTTGCACGTCAGGAAGCGCCCGCCCTCATGGTTCGACACGATCTCGCTGAAGGGCGTGGGGGGGCCCTCGCCGTCGGGGTCCACCACCCCTTCCACCAGGGACAAGGCGGGATCGGCCTCCAAATCCCGCACCCCGGCCGCCAGCCATCCCGGACGGGCCAGGGTGTCGGAATCCAGGAACGCCAGGATCGCCCCCCGCGCTTCCCGGGCGCCCCGGTTGCGCGCCGCGGCCGGGCCGGCATGCTCCATCCAGAGGTAGCGCAGGGACGTCCCCGGCTTCCCCGGGAGAGCCTCCACGGCCGCGCGGGTGGCGTCCTTGCCCCCGTCGTCGACGACGAGCACCTCGAAGGGCCGCCCCCCGAGGTCCTGGGCAAGGGCGCTAGCCGCCGCGGCCGCGGCCGTTTCCGGGCGGCCGAAGGTGGGGATGACGACGCTCACGACGGGTCCGTTCACGCGGCGGCCCCCGCCCTGAGAAGGTCCCGATCGGCCGCGCGCAGCAACCCCAGCGCCCAAGCCGTGCCGGCCGCGGCCAGGACCCCGGCCGAGGCCCCGGCCAGGCCGGGCAGGGACAGGGCCGCGGCGCTGCCAGCCGCCCCGCACGCGGCCGCGCGCCAAGCGACGCCGGCCCAGCCGGTGGCGATGCCGTGGCGGGAGCGCAGACGCCAAAGATAGAATACGGTCATCCAAACCTCCGCGGATCCCTGGATCCAGGCCACGCCGGCCAGACCGCAGGTCCTCAGGAAAAGGGCGCCCGCCGAACTGGTGATGGCCACCGCCCCGACGACCCCGGCCAGGGCGCCCCAGGAATCCCCCGCGGCCACCAGCAGCGCGGTCCACAGGAAATTCCAGGACGAGAACAGCAGCGCCAGCATCAGCGGCGGCATGGCCGCCTGGGAGCCCCCGAAGTCCTTGCCGAAGACTTCCAGCAAGGGTCGACCGCGCCAAGCCAAGACCACGGCATAGGGCAGCATCACCGCCGCCAGCACCCGCGACAACCGGGCCGCGCCCCTGCGGACGGCCTCCGGATCGCGGGATTGGGACTCGGCCAGCAGCGGGAAGGCGGCCCCCAGGACCAGGGCGGGCAGGGCCTGGCCCAACTCGAAGAACTTCGCCGCGGCCGCGAACAGGGCCAAGGTGGCCTTGCCCTGCCAGCGCTCCAGCAGGAACCAAAGCACCCGGGTCTGCAGCACCGAGGCGAAGGCCGCCAGGCCCAGGGGGAGGGCGGCCGTGAAGATGGGCCCCCAAAGCCGGGGATCCGGACGCGAGGCGAGGCGGGGACGGGGCAGACGGCGGGAGGCCAGGAGGAAGGCCAGGGCGGCGGCGGCCCCGGCGGCCTGTCCGGCCCAGACCCCGCGCAGCCCCCAGCCGGCCATGAGCAGGAGCGCCGCCAGGACCACCGTCCCGCCGCGTTGGATCCAGGCGGCCCCGGCCTCGTAGCCGGGTTCCCGCAGCGCCAAACCCCAGCCTCCCAGGCTGTCCACGGCCGCGAAAAGCACGACCCAGACCGCGCCGAGCGCCACCAGCCAGGGATCCACGTCCAGGTGGGGCGCCAACAGGAGCAGCGCCGCGGCGCTCACCAACGCCAGGCACTGCCGCAGCCAGAAGGCCTGGGCGGCCCACTCCGAAGCCCCGGCGCCCCGCGAGGCCCCCTCGCGGACCATGAGCGTGCGCAACCCGAAATCCGCGCCCACCGCCGCCAGGGAGCACAGCGCGGTCACGTAGGCGTGCGCGCCGAACCCTTCCAGGCCCAGGCGGCGGCCTATAAGCACGGCCAGCAGAAGGGATCCGAGCCGGCGACCGCCCTCGGCCACCAGGCGCGCGGCGACGTTGCGCCGCGTGGCCCGGACCCTGCCCGTGGGACCGCCGCCTTGACCCGGGGCGCCGGCGCTGGGCATCAGTAGGCCGTCTCGTGCTCGAACAGCTCGAGGGCCGTCTTCAGGACGATGAGGAGGTCCAGGGACAGGTTCCAGTTCTCCACATAGTAGAGGTCGAAGGCGGTGCGCTCGTCGATGCTGGTGTCCCCCCGCAACCCGTGCACCTGGGCCCACCCCGTGAGGCCGGCCTTGACCTGGTGGCGTTGGAGGTAGCGGGGGATGCGCTGGCGGAACTCCTCGACGTAGCGCGGCTGCTCGGGCCTGGGCCCGACCACGGACATGTCCCCGGCGAGGATGTTGAACAGTTGGGGAAGCTCGTCGATGGAAGTGCGCCGCAGGAAGGCGCCGATGCGGGTGCGGCGGGGGTCGTCCTTGACCGTCCAGGTCGCCCCCTTGTCGGACCCCTGCCGCATGGTGCGGAACTTGAACATGCGGAACACCCGGTTGCCCAGGCCCACGCGCTCCTGGGTGTAGAGCACGGGTCCGGGCGAATCGAGCTTCACGGCCAGCGCGACCGCCAACAGGACGGGGCCCAGCAGCAGGATCCCGGGGACCACCAGGGCCAAGTCGAAGGCCCGCTTGAGGATCCGGTTCCCCAGGCGGTCCAGGGGGGCCTCCCGCAGGGCGAACACCGGGATTCCGTGGATCTCGTCGATGGCGGCCGGCTTGGTGATGAGCCCGTAGAGGTCGCTGACCACCCTCAAGTCCACCCGGGGTCCGTCGAGGTCGAGAAGGATCTCCTGGGTGCGGTGGTGCTGGCGGGCCGGCAGCGCCACCAACACCGTGTCGCAGCGGTGGGACGCGACGATCCGGCCCAGCTGCGGGATGGGCCCCAGCAACGGAAGCCGCATCCGCGCGGCCCGGCCCGCGGCGCCCCGCCCGTCGTCCACCAGCCCCACCAAGCGCAGGCCGGTCCCGGGATAGGCCCGGATCTTGGCGACGAG
>DAIDJD010000051.1 GCA_027451505.1 candidate division FCPU426 bacterium | reverse complement strand
CGGGGCCCCAGCACCGCCACGACCTCGTCCGGGCCGACCGAGAAATTGAGCCCGTCGAGCAGCCGCACGGGCTTGCGCCCGGGGTAGGCCGCGTCGACCTCCACATCCCGGAACTCGAGCAACGGCGCCGCGACGGCGTCGGCGGGCGCGGGAGCCGGTTCGATCTTCGGATTCATGCCTTCCCTCCGAGGCGGCGGGCCACGTCGAACAACCGGCGCCACACGAGTCGGTTGGTGAGCGCCACGGTCGCCACCAGAACGAGCACCCCGGCCGTGAGGCGCGGGAAGTCCCCGGAGGCGGTGGCCTGCACGATCGCCGCGCCGAGGCCATCGGCCGCCAGGAGCTGGCCGCGCATCGGGACGCATTCCGCGACGATGCTGGCGTTCCAGCCCAGGACCACGGCGGTTTCCCAACCCGCCAACAGGCTGGGCAGGAGGGCCGGCAGCAGGAACGAACGCCAGCGTCCCCGTCCGCGGACCCCATAGGCGGCCCAGGCGAGACGCTGCTCCTGGGGGATGCGGGCCGCCCCGTCGATCACGCCCAGCAGGATGGGCCAAAACAGGGCCAGCGCCATGAGGGCCACGGCGCCCCCGTCGAGCCCGACCCCGAAGAGGAGGAGCAGGTACACGACCCCGGGGAACAGCATCGTCGCCGGGAAACTGGCCGCGACCTGGACCAGGTGCAGGGACCCGCGGGAGCCCCGAGGGTCCATCCCGAAGGCGACCCCCAGCGGCAGGGCGGCCGCCGTGGCCAAGGCCGTGGCCGCGGCGACCCGGGCCAGGGTCAAGCCCCCCTGGCGCAGCAGGCCGGCCCACTCGGCGGGGCCCACCCCCAACAGGAGCGACAACAGGCGCCAACCCACCCAAGACAGGGCCAAGGCCCCCAACCCGAGGGCGGCCATCTCCAGCCGCCCCCCGTCGCGCGACCTGCCGAAGGCCGCCGAGAGGCGCCGGGGAGGCCGCACCGAGGCCGCGCCCCGGCGCAGCAGCCCCCAGGACTGCCGCCCCAGGGATTCGGCGAGCCGCCGAGCCCGCACCGAGCGCTCCAGGAAGGCCAGCACCCAACTGGGGCCCGGCTCCGGCGCGTCGTCGCCCCGCAGGCGGAACCTCCAGGCAAGCGCCATCAACGGGCGCCAGAGGAGTTGGTCCACCGAGACCACGATCAGCACCATCGCGACCAGGGCCCAGGCCACGGCCTTGAGGTCCCCCCGATCGACGGCCAACTCCATGTAGGACCCGATGCCGGGCAGCCGGAAATCCCGGTTTCCGAGGCGGAAGGACTCCACCGCCACCAGGAAGAACCAGCCGCCGGCCATGGCCAGCATGCCGTGGGACACGAGGGACCCGGCCCCGGCCGGAAGCTCCGCGGCCATCAGGCGGCGCCAGCCTTTGAGCCCAACGGCGTCCGCGGCGGCCCCGAGGTCCCGCGGCACCGTCGAACATCCGCGGTAGAAGGCCAGGACCAGGCTTCCGACCTGGCTGGTGACGAGCACGGACACCGCGGCCAATTCCAGGCCCAGCCGGCGTCCCGGGAACAGGGCCCCCATCGCCAGCACCAACCCGGGCATGAACGCCAACACCGGAACGGACTGAACGATGTCCACCAGGGGCAGCAGGACCCTCTCTGCCCGCCGGCTGCGGGCGGCCCAACTCCCCCACCACAGCGCCAACCCCACCGATAGCAGCGTCGCGGCGACGCCCCGGCTCAAGGAAAGGAGGCTGTAGCCCAGGAGCGCCGAGGGTGCCAGGTCCAGCGGCGCCTGGGCCGTGTAGGGCGCCCCGAGCCCGCGTGCCAGCACCACCAAGCCCGCCAGAAGGGCCACCATGGCGCAAAGGACCAGCCCATCGGCCAGGCCGAAGCCGCGGATCTCGTCGAGGTCGATGGTGATGAGCGCCATGGGTCAGCCCTTGGGGGCGGCCTCGATCTGGTCCTTGACCACCAGCATCTGCTCGCGGACCAGGGCCTCGATGTTCGGGAATTGGGTGAGGTTGCGCATGGAAAGGACCTTGCTGAAGTATTCGCGGGCCTCGCGCAGGCGCCCCAGGCGCCGGCTAAGTTCGCCCATGAGGTACACGACCCCCGGTTCGCCCAGCTTGTCGGGGAGCTTGTCGCCCTTTTCGAAGAAGACCTGATAGGCGGCCAGGGCCTGCTCCATGGCCCGGGCCTCGGCTTCGGGCTTCCCGGCCAACCGCCAGATCCACACGATGTGGAGCCACAAGCCGGCCAATTCCCCGGGCTCGGAATGGACCCGCAGCCGGTGGCAGGCCACCGCCAGCTCGTGGCGACGGACCGCCTGTTCGGCCGAGAATTCCCCGCCCCAGGGCAGGCCCAAATCCGTCTTGGGGGGCTGGGCCCGGGCCCTACGGCTGAATTCCATCAGCTTGGGCTCGTAGGCGGCGTTGATCTTCTCGAATTCCTCGTTGCGCGCGGAAACCAGGCAGCGCGGGCAGACCGTGATCGCGTAGTGGTAGGGGCAAATGCCCTCGTGAAGGCTGCCGAAGTCGGTCCACTTGTCCTTCACGCGCAGGGCTCCCTGGCGCACCCGGGGCGTCTCGAACTCGGCGCCGCAGAACGGGCAGGCCAATTTCTTCATCCACAAGGGGCCGTTCATATTCCTCCCTCGAGCCTTCGCAGGTCCTCACCCATCCGGCCCGCCAGGATAGCCCATGCGCCCCGCCGAGGCCAGTCCCTAGTGCCCCCGGCGCCGAAGTGGACGGGCGGGGCCCGCCGCGCTAAAGTGTGTGCCGCGTCCGGACTCCGGGCGCCCATTCCCCATGCGCGAGGATCCTCCAGATGGGCCTGTTGAACGGCAAGAAAGCCTTGATCTTCGGGGTCGCCAACGAACGTTCCATCGCCTGGGGCATCGCCCAGGCGCTGCACCGGGAAGGCTGCGAACTGGGCTTCACCTTCCTGGGCGAGGCGCTGGAGAAGCGCGTACGGCCCCTCGCCGAAAGCGTGGGATCGCGCCTGGTGGCGCCCTGCGACGTCACCAAGGACGAACAGATCGAGGCGGTGTTCGCGGAGGCCAAAAAGACCTGGGGGACCTTCGACATCCTGGTGCATTCCCTGGCCTTCGCCAACCGCCAGGATCTGGACGGGGACTTCCTCGACACGAGCCGCGCCGGGTTCGCCCTGGCCCTGGACATCAGCGCCTATTCCCTGGTGGCCCTCACCCGCGCGGCGCTGCCCCTGATGAACACCGGGGGGGCCGTGCTCGCGCTGACCTACTACGGCGCCGACAAGGTGATGAAGAACTACAACGTCATGGGCGTGGCCAAGGCCGCCCTGGAGGCCTCGGTCCGCTACCTGGCCGCCGACCTGGGCCCCCGCGGCGTGCGCGTCAACGCGATCAGCGCCGGACCCATCAAGACCCTGGCGGCCAGCGGGATTTCGGGCTTCCGGGCCAAGCTGAAGTACACCGAAATGGTCGCGCCCCTGCGGCGCTCGGTGACGCAGGAGGAGGTGGGCAACGCCGCCTTGTACCTGTGCTCCCCCCTGGCCAGCGGGGTCACCGGCGAGGTCCATTTCGTGGACGCCGGGGTCAACATCATCGGCGAAAGCATCGCCCCCGCCGCGGGCGAATAACCTCGAGAGGGCCATGGCCACCGGCACACGCATCGAGAAGGACTCCATGGGGGACATCGAAGTCCCCGCCAACCGCTACTGGGGAGCCCAGACCCAGCGCAGCCTCATGCACTTCCAGGCCGGCGCCGGCCACGACCTGATGCCCCGTGAGCTCATCCGCGCCTTCGGCATCCTGAAAAAGGCCGCGGCCCTGGTCAACGCCGACCTGGGGCTCCTGGACGCCTCCAAGGCCGCCCTCATCGTGCGCGCCGCCGACGAGGTCATCGCCGGGGCGCTGGACGCCCATTTCCCCCTGGTGGTCTGGCAGACGGGCTCCGGCACCCAGAGCAACATGAACGTCAACGAGGTGATCAGCAACCGGGCCATCGAACTGGCCGGGGGCCGCATGGGCAGCAAGCAGCCCATCCACCCCAACGACGACGTCAACAAGGCCCAAAGCAGCAACGACACCTTCCCCACGGCCATGCACATCGCCGCGGCCACCGCCTTCGGGCCCCTGATCGAGGCCGTGGAGGCGCTGCGCCGGGTCCTGGAGGCCAAGGCCGAATCCTTCGCCGACGTGGTCAAGATCGGGCGCACCCACCTCATGGACGCGGTGCCCCTCACCCTGGGCCAGGAGATCGGCGGCTGGGCCCAGGCCTTGGCCAACGGCTCCGAGCGCCTCAAGGCCGCCCTGCCCAAGCTGCACGAACTGGCCCTGGGGGGGACCGCCGTGGGCACGGGCCTGAACACCCACCCCCGCTTCGCCGACCAAGCCGCCGCGCGCATCGCCTTCCTCACCCAGATGCCCTTCACCAGCGCGCCCAACAAGTTCGAGGCCCTGGCCGGCCACGACGCCCTGGTCTTCGCGCACGGCGCCATGAAGACGCTGGCCTGCTCCCTGATGAAGATCGCCAACGACGTGCGCTGGCTCGCCAGCGGGCCGCGCGCCGGCCTGGGGGAGATCTCCATCCCCGAGAACGAGCCGGGATCGAGCATCATGCCGGGCAAGGTGAACCCCACGCAGTCCGAGGCCCTGACGATGATCTGCGCCCAGGTCCTGGGCAACGACGTGGCCGTCAACTTCGGGGGCGCCTCGGGGAACTTCGAGCTCAACGTCTACAAGCCCCTCATCATCCACAACTTCCTGCATTCGGCCCGCATCCTGACCAAGGGCATGGAGGGCTTCCGGCTGCATTGCGCCGAGGGCATCGTCCCGAACCGCGGGCGCATCGCCGAGCTCGTCGGGAAGAGCCTGATGCTGGTGACCGCGCTGAACCCCCACATCGGCTACGACAAGGCCGCCCAGATCGCCAAAAAGGCCCACCACGAGGGCACCTCGCTGCGGGACGCGGCCCTTTCGCTGGGCCTGCTGACCGAGGCGCAGTACGACGCCTGGATCGTCCCCGAACGCATGACCCGACCCGGGATGGAGTGAGGCGTGGCCGTCGCGGCAGCGCTGCCGCCCCTGGCCGGCCTGGCCTGGGCGGCGGCCTTCCGCAGACGCGGGGCGGACACCCTGGACGCCCTGCTGAAGGCCTCCCTGGCGTTCCTTTGGCTGTGCTTCGCCTCGGCCGAGGCCCTTTCGGCGGCCGGTGCGCTTGACCCTACGGCGGCGGCCTGGATCTGGGCCGCGGCCGCCCTCGCCGGGATCCTCGCCTTGGCGGCCTCCCGCCCCTCCGGAGGCGCAGCGCCGGCGCCCCGCCTGGACTCCCTCTCCATCGCCTGCCTGGGCGCGGCCGCCCTGATCGCCTTCGTCACGCTGGCCCTGGCCTTGGGCCTGCCCCAGTGGAACATCGATTCCCAGCTCTACCACTTGGTGCGGGTGGAACAATGGGTCGGAAACCGGAGTTTGAGGCTCTTCCCCACCCCCTACGACCTTCAGGACTTCTTCCCGCCGGGCGCGGAGCTGGCCGCCCTTCCCTTCCGCCTGCTGGACGGATCCGCGGCGCTGTCGGGCATGATGCAGTGGTTCGCCTATGTCCTGGGCGCGGTGGCCGCCGCGGGGGCGGCCCGCTCCCTGGGCGGCTCCCCGCGGGCCCAGGCCCTGGCCGTCCTGGCGTGGATCGCAACGCCCATGGCGGTGGACCAAAGCTCCACGGCGCAGAGCGACGTGGCCGCGGCCTTCGGCGCCATGCTCACCGCCTACTTCTGCCTCCGGCATGACCGCGAGCCCGACCGGGGCTGGGACCTTTGGGGGGCGGCCGCGCTGGGCGCGGCACTGCTGCTGAAGGGCACCGACTACCTCTTCGTCCCGTGCTTCGGCCTGTGGCTGGCCCTGCGGCCCGGCCGCAACCGCCCCCACGCCGCGCGCCTGCTGCTGCTGGCGGCCCTGGTGGCGGCGCCGAACCTGGGGTATTGGGGCCGGAACCTGGCCCTCACCGGTGGGCCCCTGGGCTCCTCCGCGATGCACGAACTGCGCGACCCCGGGCCCGCCGCGGTCCTCTCGAACGGATTGAAGTCCCTCGGCGACGAACTGCGCCTTCCCTCCCTCGCCGCCAACGCCGCCGTGACCTCCGCGGTGCGGCGCCTGCACGCCCTCCTGCGCCTGCCCCTGAACGACCCGGACTGGGTCTTCAGCGTCGCCTCCCCCTACGGCGACCCCCACTACGCCCTGGCCTGCGCCGGCTGGCACGAGGACTACTCCGGGGCGCCGCTGCAGACCCTGATGCTGATGTTCCTGCTGGCCTGGTCCCTGACGCGCCCGCTGGGCGGCCCCCGGCGGCGCTACTGGCTGGCCGGGGTCGGCGGAGCCCTGCTGTACCTGGGACTCGTGCGCTGGAACCTCTGGGATACCCGCCTGGAACTGCCTCTATGGGGCCTGGCCGCGGCCCCCCTAGGGCTGGCGCTGGACCGCCCCAGGGGCCCTATCCTCCCCTGGACCCTGGCCGCGCTCCTGGCGGGGCAGGGGCTCTGGGCCGCCTGCGCCGACCGGGGCCGCCCCCTGCGCCTTCTGGCCGACCCGCAGGCCGTGGCGGCCACCACCCGCGCCAGCGTCCCGGGCCTGGAGCCGGGCTTCCAGGCCGGCCTCAGGGGGCGGCGCATCGGAATCCTGGAACATGAGCACTGCTGCCCCCAGGACGGCACCTGCGAATACGGACTGTGGCGCGGCGCGCTGGACGCCGATCCCGGGGCGCGCCTTCAGCACCTCCTGGCCACCCCGGCGACGGCGCCCCTTCTGGCGAGCCCCCCCTTCCGCGACTTCCACCCCGATGTGCTGGTCGCCGACCGGCGGGATTTCCACGGCCCCAAGTTGGAGTACGGCGGCCGGACCTGGGAGCGCCTGGGCGCGGACCCGGATTGGGCGGTGTACCTGCCGGCGCGGTCGACCCCGGGACGCTGAGGCGCGGGACCCGCGGCCGGGGACGCCCTATTCGTACCCCTTGAGGTGGATGACCACCTCCACGCGGCGGTTGGCCTCGCGCCCGGCGGCGGTCGCGTCGCTCTCGCGGGGATCCCGCGCGCCCTTGCCCACCGGGCGCAGCATCTTGGGATCCATCCCCAGGAGGTCCACCAGGAACTTGCACACGGCCTGTGCCCGCGCCAGGGAAAGCGCGTCGTTGTCGCGGTAGACGCTGCGCACCACGGGGGTGTCGTCGGTGTGCCCGATGACGTCCACGGTGCTCCCCGGGCGGGCCTGGGCCAGGATCATCTTCTTGAGCGCGAAGAGCTGCTGGTAGGCGCTGATGCGCACGTCGGCCTTGCCGGGCTCGAAAAGGGCGTCGCTGGAGAGATCGTAGTGGATCTCCCGCATCAACACGATCATGGCCCGCGCCGGACCGGCCCCCCAGTTGCCGAGGCGGTCCTTGGCCGAGGGCCAGAACAGGTAGGTGGCCCCGCTGCGGCAGGGCGCGCCCCGGTCGTCGTCGCCGTTCCAAACCAGTTCGGCGGGGGGGGGACCGTCCCCGCTGAAGGCCCGTACCACGCGCCCCGCCGAGTCGCGCACCTCCAGCTTCCATCCCCCCACGCCGTTGCGATCGTGCGCCGTGAGGCGCAGGTGGGCCGGCACCGCCAGCGCGCCCGCTAGGCCGGGGCGCGCCACGATGGGCGAGACCTCGAGCCCGACGGTGGGCGGCGTGGAATCCAACTCCACGGGACCCCCTTGCGCCTCGGCGGAAAGCCCGCCGGGGTACCGCGCCCGAAACCGGGCGCGGTAGATCCCGTCCGGCAGCACCCGCCCCCAGCCGTCGCGCCCGTCCCACGGCACGACCGATGGCGGCGGGCCCGCGCCGGACCAAGTCCTATCCACGACGCCGTCGGGCCCGACCACCTCCAGGCTCCAGGCGACCACATCCGCGGGGCGGTCGGGATCCGGCCGGAACCCGCCCTGGCGCCAGGAGGCGCCGCCCAGGGGGCCCAGCAGGGGGCGCAGCGCGTTGACCCGGACCTCGGGCCCGCCGAAGAACACGCTGACGCTGACGCGGTTGGTGTCCCCCAGGGCGGCGAAGGGCTGGAAGGCGTAGTCCAGGCGAAAGATGGAATACAAAAAGCCCACGCCGGCCGTGGGTTCGCTCGCGTAGCCCCCCATCCACCCCGCGCGGAGGGCGAGTTGGGGGAACACCCACCATTCCCCGCCCAGGCTGGGGACGGGCGCGTTGTCCGTGGGCACCGCCAGGTCCGCGGCCAGGGTCAGCCGCCCGCCGAAGAGCCGCGCGGCCGCGCCCGTGCGCAGGGTCAAGGGCTCGAGCGCGGCCGACTGGGCCACGGCGATGGAAGTGCCCAAGTTCTGCACCGAGGCGCCCAGGTCGAGCCAACCCCACAGGCGCGTGCGCTGGACCCCCAAGGCCAGGTCCGCGCCCCAGCCGCTGTAGGTGTCGATGACCTGCTGGATGAGGCGTCCCTCGACGCCGAAGTCCCAGCCCCGCCAAGGGCTCCAGGCCCAGGCCCCCTCCAGCGCCAAGTCATAGGGGGTGAAGGTCCCGGCCTGGACGTAATCCAGGGGCCCGCTCCCGGTGCGTTGCGTGGCCACCAGCGGGCCGTCGTTGAGCCAAGTGACCCCCAGGCCCCCGGTGCCCAGGTTTCCGAAAGGGGCGATTCCCCCCAGGTGCCCCAGGTTCAGGCCCTGGAACCATTGGATGTCGGTGGCGGAAAGCTCGTCCTGGAGCGAACGGACGATGCCGGCGGGGTTGTAGTCGAGGGAGGCTTGGTCGTTGGCGACGGCGGTGTAGGCCTCGCCCATGCCCACCGGACGGGCGTCCGCGGGGATCTTGAGGAAATTCGCCGAGGTGGTGCCGACATCGCCCACGCCGATGGCGCGAACCCGCGCAGCGGCCAGGGCCAGGACCGCGGCGATAAGACGCCCACTCCGGCGCAAAGCTCAGTCCTTCTCGGTCTCGGGGCGCGGGGGATGGGCGCCGGCGAGCCCCCCCGTGGCGACGAAGGCGAGCAGGTCCTTGGACTTGGTCCTGAGGGGTTTGACCTGGGAGCGCGGCACCACCACCAGGACCCCCGAAATGCTGTAGCCGAAGGCCAGGAACACGGCGACATCGTCCTTGAGCCCCAGGACCCTGAGGTCCTCCCGGGTCACGAACCCGATCATGCGCATCTTCGAGTTCGGGTACGGGTACACCCATACCGGGTGGCGGAAGCGCTGGTCGTTTCCGGCGAGGCTTTGCACCATGTCCCGGACGTAACCGTAGACCATCCCCAAGCCGGGCACCCGCGCGAGGGCGTCGTCGGCCAGGGACAGCAAGGAGCCCAGGGCCGTGCGGGAGATCCACCCCACCAGCAGGATGAGCGCCAGGGCCAAGCCCAGGCCCCCCCAAAGCCCCAAGGAGGAACGGGCCGCGAACCATCCCACGATGTTGGCCACGATCAGGGCCGTCACCGCCAAGGGGGCCAGGAGCAACATCCCGGTGACGAAGGTGTGGCGCAGGTTCGTCGGCCAACCCCCGCGCTTGGGGTCCCTCCGGCCGCCCCTCATGCCCGCGCCGCCGAAAGGAAGGCCAGGGCGCGGTCGGAGTGCTCCTGGGCCCACAGCAGGCCGCGGAAGACGAAGCGCACCACCCCCGTCGGGTCCACCAGGTAGGTCTCGCGCCTGGGGAAGGGGAAGGACCGCACGGCCCAGACCCGCCGCATGGCGCCCTCCGTGTCGCAGAGGAGGCGGTAGCGCAGGCGGCAGGCCCGGCTCATCCGCAGGTGGCTTTCGGCGTCCTGGCCCGAGCAGCCCAGGACGTCGCATCCGAGGCCCAGGAAATCGTCATAAAGATCGTTGAAGGCGCAGGCCTCACGCACGCACACCGGGCTGAGGTCGCGGGGGTAGAAGAAGAGGGCCAGCCAGCG
>DAIDJD010000050.1 GCA_027451505.1 candidate division FCPU426 bacterium | reverse complement strand
GGCTTCGGGGGATGGTGGGGCGGCTTCGGCGGGTTCGGCGGCGGGATGGGCGGAGGCTTCGGCGGGGGCGGCTTCGGCGGCGGTGGGTTCGGAGGGGGCGGCGGCTTCGGCGGCGGCGGCGGGGGCTTTTCCGGCGGCGGCGCCTCGGGGGGCTGGTGATGGCGCGCGAGTGGATCGACCCGGCACGGCGGGCGCGCTTGGAGGCGGCCCTGGAGCAGATCCGCGCCGACGGCGCCGGAGAGGTGCACGCGGTGCTGGTGGCCCGCAGCGCCAGGCGGGGCCACGTGTTCTGGCTGGCCGCGGCCCTGGCCCTGTGCCTGGCGCAGGCCGTCCTGTCGGCGCTCCCGCACCCGGGCCCGGCCGGGACCGCCCTGGCCTTCGCGGCCGCGCTGGCCCTTGCCTGGCCGCTGTCGCGCCGCGCGGCCGTGCGCCGCGCCCTGACCCCGCGGGCCGACCGGGAGGAGGCGGTGCGCCGGGGTGCCGAGGCGGCCTTCCACCATTTGGCCCTGCACCGCCATCCTTCCGAATCCGCGGTGCTGCTCTACGTGTCCCTGGAGGAGCGCCGGGTGGTGGTCCTTGCCGGAGCCGGCATCCACTCCCGGGCCGGGGTGGAGCGCTGGGAGCAGGCCTGCGCCCTGGTCACGGGTTCGGCGTCCCGCGGGGACGCCGTCGCCGGCCTGGAATCGGCCGTGGAGCACGTGGCCAGCACGTTGCGGGGGCACCGCGCCGCGGCCGGTCACCCCCCGCGCGAAGGGCGGCTCCTGCACGTCCTGGAGGCCCTGCCCTGACGCGACGAAGCCCGGCCCCCGCGGTGGGGGGCCGGGCTTCGCGCGACTCGGGGCCGGGATTGGGCTCAGCCCTTGGGCGTCTCCGGGCGCCGGCTCCACAGCAGCCGTTCGCTGCGCGGGGGCTTGCGCTGGAGCGCGTCCTTGAACATGAGGTAGGCCTGGACCCCGGCGGCCCACAGGTCGGTCTCCACGTAATGGACCCCGGGGTAGGAGAGGCTGCTGTCGGTGTGGATCCCGCCGTGCCCGAAGAGCATGGGCCCCCCGGGGGCTTGGCCCGCCCGGGCTAGGTGCTGCCCCAGGTGGATCTCGGAATTGAAGATCAGGGCCTCGGGCTTGCCCTCCATGAGGGAGTCCACGGCCGCCCTCACGGCCTGTTCCTGGTACACGTCGTCGGCCTCGACCGCGCGGTAGTTGACCGAGACGGGCAGGCGGGCCGACTCCAGTCCGCGCCAAGCC
The DNA here is from genome assembly GCA_027451505.1 of candidate division FCPU426 bacterium. Classification (GTDB taxonomy): domain Bacteria; phylum Oederibacteriota; class JAJYGY01; order JAJYGY01; family DAIDJD01; genus DAIDJD01. The sequence continues at coordinate 8,250 of DAIDJD010000050.1, read as the reverse complement.
ACGTCGTTGAAGGGCGTCCCGGCGCTCAAGCCCAGCACCCCGATGCGCCGCGCCCCCAGCTCATGGGCCCAGCGCAGGCTCTCGCGCAGGCGCTGCTCGGTGTTGGACTGCACCTGGAAGAACCCGGGGATCTCCTCGTCCGTGTTCATCAGCACCACGGCGACCCCCATCTTCTGAAGGCCCTCCAGGACCCCAGGGGAAAGGGTCTGGGCCTGGTAGATGATGCCGCCGTCCACCCGGCCGTCGAGCAGCTCGCGGGCCTGGAGGTTGGAGCGGTCCAGCTCCAGCTTGCCCTCGCCGGCGGGCATGTAGAGCAGCACCCGCACCCCATCCTTGGAGGCCGCCGAAGTGACCCCGGCGTGCATGGGGGCGAAGTAGGGGTGCATCAGGATCCAGGGGCCGCTGGGGCAAGTCAGACCCAGGGCCCCGGTGTGCCCGGTTTGCAACGCGCGGGCCTGGAGATTGGGACGGTATTCCAGCCGCTCCGCGGCCTCCATGATGCGCCTGCGGGTCGTCTCGATGACGCGGGGATCGCCCCTCAGGGCCCGGCTGACCGTTCCTGCGGTGACCCCGGAAGCCAGGGCCACATCCTTGATCGTGGGTCGAATTGAGCTCATAGTTCCACAGTTTGAAAATAGTAAGACAAGCGATTATACGCTGTTTTCTCCGAAAGGAAAGTTTTTTGTTAGTTTATCTATTGCGTATTTTTCCTACTGAAATCAATTAGCTGACAAGTTATTTAAATGTAAAGTGTTGAATGCCGATCTCGTAACAAAATCCATAAAATTATGGGCGGCTACAAAGCCATTGCACAAACCTTTCTGGCGCTGGCGATTCGTCTTTCCCGGACCGCCAACCCTTCCAGCTCGAGCGCCAGCCGCACCTCTTGCGACCGCAAACCCAGCGCTCCGTCCCGGGCCGGCCCCGCAAGCGGGCTCATTCGTAGCGCAAAGCCTCGATCGGGGACAACTGGGAGGCCTGCCAGGCCGGCCACAACCCGAACAGAAGGCCGCTGAAGGCGGACACCGCCACGGCCACCGCGACGGTGGTCCAGGAGATGATGTAGAGCCATCCCAGGAAGCGCGTGAACACCACGGACAAGGAAAGGCCCAGGAGGATGCCTATGCCCCCGCCGATGAGGCAGATGAGCAGGGCCTCCACCAGGAACTGGAAGAGCACCTCCACGTTGCGCGCCCCCAGGGCCTTGCGCAGGCCGATCTCCTTGGTGCGCTCCTTCACCGACACCAGCATGATGTTCATGATGCCGATGCCGCCGACGACCAGGGACACCATGGCGATGGCCAGCAGGGTCTTCTGCAGGACGCCGGCGATGTCCTGCTGGGCCTGCTGGATGTCGGCCATGTTGAAGATGCGGAAATCGTCGGGCTGGCCCGGGCGGATGTGGCGCAGCGTCCGGCACATTTGGGTCACCTCGTCGATGCAGTCCTGGACCGCGTCGCTGGAGGTGGCTTCGATCTCGATGCGGCTGATCTGGGTGACGCCCAGCACGCGCCACATGGCGGTCTGCAGGGGCATGAGCACCACGTCGTCCTGGTCCCGGAAGCCCCCGCCGCCCTTCACCGGCAGCACCCCGACCACCTGGAAGTTGGTCTTGTTGACCTGGACCACGGTCCCCGTGGGGTCGAAGCCCGGGGGGTAGAGGTTGTCGATGACGGTCTTGCCCAAAAGGCAGACCCGGGCCCGGTCCTGGTCCTCCTTGCGGGTGAAGAAACGCCCCGAGACGGGGGTGTCGGCGCGCATGGACTCGTAGGAGGGTTCCGCGCCGGTGACCGAGGTGTTCCAGTCGTTGGCCCCGTAGCTCACCAGCACGGAGCCCTCCACGGTGGGGTCCACCGCGCGGACGGCCCCGCCCATCAGGGTGAGCTGCTTCAGGCGGTCGACGTCCTGCATGAGGAACTGCGGGGCGCTCCCGATGCCGTAGCTGTTGGCCGCGCCCGGCATCAGGACCACCAGGTTGCTCCCGAGGGCCGCCATGCGCCGCTGCGTCGAGACCCGCATGCCGTTGCCGATGGCCGTGACGGCGATGACCGCCATCACCGCGATGATCATGCCCAGCATGGTCAGGAAGGTGCGGAACTTGTTCAGCGACAGGGACACCAGGGCCATGCGCAGGTTCTCGCGGATCGAGGCCGCGCTGGGCAGGGCCGGGACGGGCTTCAGGCGGAAGGACTCGGATTGGTCGGGGGCCGCGGCGGCGGCGCGCTCGGGCTTGATCTGGCGGTCGGAGACGATGCGCCCGTCGCGCATGGTGAGGATGCGGCGGGCGTGCTCCGCCACGTCGGGCTCGTGGGTGACCAGCACCACGGTGACCCCGGACCGGTTCAGGGAATCCAGCTCCGCCATGACCTCCTCGGTCTGCTGGCTGGAGATGTTGCCGGTGGGCTCGTCGGCGAAGAGGAGCACCGGCTTGTTGGCCAGGGCCCGGGCGATGGCCACGCGCTGCTGCTGGCCGCCGGAGAGCTGGTGGGGCGCGTGGTACAGGCGGTCCTTCATGCCCACGAATTCCAGCATCTCGCGGGCCCGCGCCTTGGGGTCGGCCTTGCGGGAATAGAGCAGGGGCAGGGCGACGTTGTCCAGGGCGGTGGTGCGGGGCAGAAGGTTGAAGAACTGGAAGATGAAGCCGATGCTCTGGTTGCGCAACTGGGCCAACTGGTCGTCGTCCAGGCGGGAGACGTCCATGCCGGCGATGTGGAGCCCGCCTTCGGTGGGCCTATCCAGCAGGCCGAGGACCTGCATCATGGTGGATTTGCCGGATCCGGAGGGCCCCACGATGGCGACGTACTCGCCCTCCTGGATCTCCAGGCTGACGTGGTCGAGCGCCCGCACGCCCAGGCTGGCCTCCCGCCGTCCCTGGGGGCGGTAGACCTTGGAGAGGTCCACCATGCGAATGAGAGGCTGCGCCATGCCGTCCCGAGAGAATCCCGGCGAACCGGGGCTCAGTGGCCCCCGCCGTGGCCGCCCTTTTGGGCGGCGTGCCCGTGGAACCCGAGGGCCAGGCCCCCGGCGTCCCCGTCCCCGAGGTCGAGGGAGGGGATGAGCACGGTGTCCCCCTCGGTCAGCCCGGCCACCACCTCCACCTTGATCCCGTCCGTGATGCCGAGCTGGACGCTGCGCGTTTGCGGCGTCTTCCCGTCGGGGCCCAGGACCTCAACCGTGGCCGGCCCGTCGGAGGCGCCCCGGACGGCGAAGCTGGGGAGCCAGAGGACGTCCTTCTTGGTCAGCACGATGAAATTGACGTTGGCGGTCATGCCCGCGCGCAGCCGGCCCGGGACCTTGTCGGGCAGGAGCGTGACCTGGTAGCTGACCACGTTGTCGACCTTCACGGCTTGGTGGCCGATGAGGGTGACATGGGCGTCGAACACCCGGTCGGGGTAGGCCTCCACGGTGCACTCGGCGAGCTGGCCCATGTGGATCTTGGCCAAGTCGGTCTCGTCCACCGAGGCGTAGACGACCAGCCGGTCCGAGAGGTCGTACATGTCCGTGCTGCCGTCGACGGTCTGCCCGGCCACGACGTTCCGGGAGATGATGGTCCCGTCGGTGGGCGCCACGATGGGCGTGGACCGGTACTCGCGCTCCCACCTTTCCAGCACGGCCGGGCCCTCGGCGCGGGCGTTGTCCAGAATGGCCGCGCGGTCGGAGGAGCTCATCCAGGCCAGGACCTCGCCCTTGCGCACGCGCGCGCCCTCGTCCAGGACGATGCTGTCGATGCGTCCGGTCACCGGCGGGATGATGGAGACCTTGTTGAGCGGGTTGACCTGGCCGGCGGCCTGGACGACCTCCTGGATCTCGCCGCGGCTCACCCGCACCCGGCGGGTCCCGGCGAGAGCGTCGCCCTTGCCGCAGCCGAAGCCCAGGGCCAAGGCCAGCGCGAGGCCCGGCGCCAAGAGGGCGGAACGTCGGTGCTGCTTCATGGGAACCTCACGGTGTCGGTCCGGCGCGGGCTCATGGGGCCGGGTAGCGGGCGGCCCGCTCCAGGGTCACGCCCATCGCGTAGCGGTAGGCCACCTGGTCCTGGACCGCGGTGAGCAGGGCGGAGAGGCGCTGGGTCTGGGCTCCGCTGTAGATGCTCTCGGCCTGCTCGTAGTCCAGGAACTCCTCGCGCCCGGCCTGGTAGAGCGCCCCCACCGTGGCGAAGCGGTCCACCCCCGCCCTCACGGACATCTCCGCGGAGGGGAGCCGCTGGAAGGACGTCACATAGGCGACCCAGGCCCGCTGGAAGGCCGCCTCCAACTGCTCGCGTTGGGAATCGACGGTCGCCCGGGCGGCGGCGAGGGCCAGGTCGGCCTGGGTGACCGCGGCCTCGTCCGCCCCGCCGGCGAAAAGGTTGTAGCTGAAATTCAGGCTGGCCTGCCATTCCTTGTTGCGGGGACCCCAGGTCTCCTCGCCCGAGGTGCCCCACGACCCGCTGACGCCGATGCTCGGGTACCGCGTGCTCTCGGCGGCCCAGACCGCGGCGTCCTCCTGGCGGGCCAGGGCGGCGTAGTAGGCCAGCGTGGGGTTCGCCTGAAGCATGCGGGCCAGGTCCGCGCGGTCGTCCGCGGGCGCGGCCGAGACCGTCAGGTCGCCCGCGGCCCACAGGCCGTCGGCGGGCCCCTCCCGGCCCAGGAGCTCGGCCAGGGCGGCGCGGTCCGAGGACAGGGTGTAGCGCCCCTGGTTGCGGGCCCACACCTCCCCGGCCTCGTCGGCCTGGGCCTTCTCGTAGGTCCACAGGGCGGTGAGGCCCCCCTTGAACTCCTGCTCCTGGTAGAGCGTGTCCTGGTGGTAGCGGGCCACCAGGACCTGGAGCAGGGCCAGCTCCTCCTGGTCGTAGAGGACCTGGGCGAAGGCCTGTCCCAGGCTGAGGTAGAGGGAGGAGGAGGCCTGGTCGTAGGCGGCGCGGCTGGACGCCACCTGGTCCCGGGCCTCGGCGGTGGCGGCCAGCGTGGCGAAGCCGTTGAAGAGGTTCCAACTCCCCTGCAACTCCCCGGAATAGCTCCCCGAGGACGTGTTCAAGATGCCGCCGTCGAAGTACTGGGTGCCGTGGCCCCGGTTGATGTCGGCCGCGGCCGAGACCACCGGCAGGAAGCCCGCCTCGGCGATGCGCACCTGCTGATCGGCCTGCCCAACGGCGGCCCGGGCCGCGGCCAGGGCGGGGTTGCCGCGCAGGGCCATTTCCGCCGCCGCGGCCCAGTCCAAGGCGCCGGGTCCCGGGACGCCCGGGTCCGGGCCCCGCTCCTCCACGGCCTCGGCGTAGGCCGCCATACGCCCGTTGACCGCCGCCAGGCGCACGGAAGTGTCGTCGGGGGAGACCCCGGTGTCCGCGGAGGCGGCCGCCGGGACCCCGGCGGCCAAGCAAAACCCCAGGGCCAGGAAGAATGCGCGCATGCCTTTGGACCGAGCGGGAAGCAAACGGAGGCCAGTGTAACCGAAGTCGGGCGCGATCCGCGGGCCATTTGGTCAGGAATCGTAACAAGGGCGGAGCTCCGGCGAGGGGCTTCCGCGACGGAGCGTGACGCTTCCCCAGGGGCCCGGGTTCGCGTACACTCGTGGCCACTTCACGCCATCCCCTCAAGGAACCACTACGTGACCCCATTCGAGTCCCTGGGCCTCGGCCCCGCGCTGCTGAAGGCCCTCAAGGACGCGGGCTACGACCAGCCCACCCCCATCCAGGCCCAGGCCATACGCCCCGTGCTGGAGGGGCATGACCTCCTGGGCATCGCCCAGACGGGCACCGGCAAGACCGCCGCCTTCGCCCTTCCCCTCCTGGAGACGCTGGGCCGCCGGGGCTTCGGGACCACCCCCGGGCGGGTCCGCGTGCTCGTGCTGACGCCCACCCGCGAGCTGGCCGCGCAGGTGGAGGCCAGCTTCCGCCGCTACGGGCGCCACACCGCCCTGCGCAGCGCCGTCATCTTCGGAGGGGTGGGCCAGGGCGCCCAAGTGTCCGCCCTGCAGCGCGGCCTGGACGTGCTCATCGCCACCCCGGGACGCCTTTTGGACCTGATGGAGCAGCGCCACGTCAAGTTGGACCGCCTCGAGGTCTTCGTGCTGGACGAGGCCGACCGCATGCTGGACATGGGCTTCATCCGCGACGTCCGCAAGATCTGCTCGGCCCTCCCGAAGGAACGCCAGACCCTGCTGTTCTCGGCCACCATGCCCGACGCCATCGCCGAATTGGCCAAGGAACTGCTGCGCGACCCGGTGCGCGTCGAGGTGACGCCCCAGGCCACCACGGTGGAACGCATCGACCAGCGACTTCTGTTCACCGACAAGTCCCGCAAGCGCGACCTGCTGCGGCACCTTCTCGCCGATCCGGCCATCGCCCAGGCCCTGGTCTTCACCCGCACCAAACGCGGGGCCGACCGGGTGGCCGAGGACCTGGCCGCCCACGGGATCCCGGCGGGGGCCATCCACGGCAACAAGGCACAGAACCACCGCGAGCGCACCTTGCGCTCCTTCCGCGACGGCTCCACCCGCGTCCTGGTGGCCACGGACATCGCGGCCCGGGGCCTGGACATCCCCGGCGTCAGCCATGTTTTCAACTACGAGCTCCCGGACGAGCCCGAAAGCTACGTCCACCGCATCGGCCGCACGGCCCGGGCCGGACGGGACGGGGCGGCCCTGGCCCTGTGCTGTTCCGAGGAACTGGAGCAGCTGCGCGACATCGAGCGCACCATCGGCATGACCCTGGAGGTCCATACCGACCACCCCTACGCCGTCGCCTTGGAGCGGCTCCCGGTCCGGGGCCGCGGCCAGGCCCAGGCGCAGCCGGCCCAGGCATCCCGTCGGCCCCAGGGCGGCCACCAGCACCAGGGCCGCCACCGGCGCCCGGAACCGGGGCAGGGGCAGGGGGGGCAGCACGCCCGCCGGGAATCCCCGGAAGCGCGCCCGACCCAGCACGCGGAACGGAGCCGCCAGCCCAGGGAACCGCGCCGCGAGGGTCCGGGCGCGGGACGGCCCCAGGCCCCCGCGGACCGGCGCCAGGGCCGTCGGGACGAGTCCCGGGAAAAGGACCGCGATCCCCGCGGCGGCCGTCCAGGCGAAGGGCGCACCGAGCGCGATCCCCGGGCGGCCCGCAGCCAGGGCCACGACCCGCGCTGGGACAGCCGCCCGCGCCGCGCCGGCGGGGAGGGCCGCGGACGCCGCGAAGGCTCCCGCACCGAGGAGCACCCGCGCGGCCTGCTCGGCGGAATGGTCGACGCTTTCAAGCGCAAATTCGGTTCGTAAGGCTTACCCCCGGGGGAGGCGCCGTGCGCCTCCCCCGGGCCGATCGCGGTGACCGTCAGTACACAGCCAATTTCAGGAACAAGGGCACCGAACGTCCCTGAACGCGGACTCCCACGAAATAGATCCCAGGGGCGACCCGGCCCCCGCCCGCGGCGTCCAGATCCCACACCAGGGGCTGGGACGCCTCCGGGAACCTCCGCACGATCTGGCCCGCGAGGTCGTAGACGAGGACCTCATCCTGCGCGCCCGAGGGCGACCACACGATCGTGACGGATCCGCCCACCGGGGCCGGGTTGGGGCCCGCCTGAAGGGCCACCGGCGCCTGGCCCCCGGCCACGCGCACCTGCACCCGGGCCGTGGCGACACCGGCCCCGCCCAGGCTGCTGACGACCTCCACCAAGTACACGCCATCGGTCAGATCCGCTCCGGAGGCGTCCTTCCCGTCATAGGCAAAGGACCAGGAGCCCGAAGTGAGGGTGAGGGGGCCTTGGGCCGGGTTGTAGGGCTGGGGCGCGGCCGTGACCGAGGCCAGCGGGGCGTAGGCCAGGCCGCCGGACAGGGTCCGCAGAAGGTCCCCTGAGGCATCGTAGACCTCCACGGTCACGGTGACGTCCTCGGACTGCGTGGGCGTGGCCGTGAGCACCGGGGTGACGGTCGAGGTCGGGGAAAAGCTGAAGGTCGGGCTCACCGTCGGGCTGGACGTATCCGTGGGGCTCGCGGAATACGTGGCCGTGGGCGTTGGACTCGTTGTGAAGGTGGGACTCGGCCCGGAGGTGGGCGAATCGGAGAGGGTCGGCGTGGCCGTGGAAGTCGGGCTGGCCGTCGAAGTCGGGCTCGCCGTCGAAGTCGGGCTGGCGCTGGAGGTCGCGGAAGGGGTCGACGTAGGGCTCGCCGTCGAGGTCGGGCTGGCCGTTGAAGTCGGGCTGGAGCTGAAGGTCGCGGAAGGGGTCGACGTCGGGCTCGCCGTGAAGGTAGGACTCGGCCCTGAGGTGGGCGAATCGGAGAGCGTCGGGCTGGCCGTGGAAG
>DAIDJD010000049.1 GCA_027451505.1 candidate division FCPU426 bacterium | reverse complement strand
CGCCAAGGCCGCCGCCGCCACGCCGCCGCGGGTCATCGCCCCGCCTCCGGGCCCGGGATCTCCAGGCCCAAGTCCCGCGCCACGTCCGTGATCAAGGGGGCGTTGACCCGATCCCGTTTCACCAGAAAGGCCTCCAAAAGGGCGTTGTCGCAGAGCGTATTGATGACGCGGGGCACCCCCTGGCTCACCCGGTACACCTCCGCCAAGGAGTCCGGGCTGAAGACCTCCTGCCGGCAGCCCGCCACCGCCATCCGGTGGCGTATGTAGTTCGCGGTGCCGCCCAGGTCCAGCGGCTTGATCGTGACCCGCAACGCGACCCGTTGCACCAGGGGCGGGTCGCAGGCCATGTTGTCCTGGAGTTCGGGCAGCCCGAAGAGCACGACGCTGATGAGCTTGCGCCCGGGGACCTCCAGGTTCGACAGGCCGCGGAATTCCTCGAAGATCTCGCGGTTCCTGAGCATGTTGGCCTCGTCGATGATGACACAGGCCTTGCGCCCGGCCGCGTGGATCTCGGCGAGCCTATCGAAGAGCTGGGGCAGGAGCTCCGCCTTGTGCTCCTTGGGGGAGGCCACCCCGAGCTGCGCCGCGATCTTGCGCAGCAGCCAGTCCGCGCTCACCTCGGAATGCACGATCACGAGGAGCGCGGCCTCATACTCGCCGCCCTTGTCCTCCAGGCGCTCCAGGACCCTCCGGGCCAGAAGGGACTTGCCCGCTCCGGCGCCTCCGATGGCCACCGCGAGCCCCTTCATCGTCGAGATGGAATGCTCGATGCGCAGCAACGCCTCCTGGTGCTGCTCGCTTTCAAAGAAAAAGCGGCCGTCGGCGGCGTTGCTGAAGGGCTGTTCGTTGAGTCCGAAATGCTGTTCGTAGCTCATGGTCTCCGTGTCTCGATGTCCTGGCGCGTGGGGATCAAAGGTACGACACCCTGCTCTTCTTCGGCGGCTCCCCCGCCGGCGGCGCCCCGTGCGGACCGCCGGGCCCGACTTTCAGGCCGGGATCCGCGGGCGGGGCGGATGGGTCCGCCGCCGGGGCGGATGGGTTCGGGGCCGGGGCCGGGGCCGAGGCCGGCGTCCCCTCGCGGGAAAGGGCCGCGAGCTTGGCGCGCACCTCCGCGTTCCCCGGTTCACGGGCCAGGATGCCTTCGTAGATCCTGCGCCCCTCCTGGGTCAACCCTTGCTTGACGTAGATGTCGGCCACCGCCGCGGTCATGAAGTCGTCGAGCCCGCCCAGGGCATCCTCGCGGGCCATGGCGGACGTCGCGGCCTCCCGCTCCGCGGGTGGGGCAAGACGGGTCGGGTCGACCCGGTGCCGCATCTCCTCGATGGTGCGCCGTAGGGGCTCCAGACGCTCCCTCTGCTGGGCCTGGACCCGGGAAAGCACCTCGGCCTGGCGGCGAGCGTCCTCATCGGCCCGGGTCTTGGCCTGGAGGGCGGCCCGGTGCTTGGCCTCCTCCTCGGCCTTGAGGCGGGCCTGCACTTCAGCGACACGCCGGGCCTCGTCGTCGGCCTTGGCGGCTCCGCGCGCGTTCCGGGCAGCCTGGATCCCCAGTTCCTGCTCCAGGCGCTCCCGGATCTCCCGCTCCATGCGCGCCCTAAGGCCTTCCGCCTCCTCGGCCGCCTTGCGGCTTTTTTCGCGGGCCTCAGCCTCGGAGGCCTTCAGGGCCTCGATTTCGGCCTGCATCCTGGAGGTGCGAGCTTCGTGCTCCCGTTCCAGGGCCTTCAGGATCTCACGTGAGGCGTCCTCCGGGAGCGCGGATGGCGCGGGATTCGCCCCGCTCCAAGCCTGTTTTCCCGAATGGGCCGGGGCCGATGGGGGAGTCCCCTTCCCCGCCGGAGCGGAGGGAGCGTCCGGGACCGGCGCGGGTACGGGCGAGGCCGC
>DAIDJD010000048.1 GCA_027451505.1 candidate division FCPU426 bacterium | reverse complement strand
GGCGGGGGCGGCGGCGCGGGCGGATATGGAGCGGTCGCCGCTGGAACCGCGCAGAACACCGGGACCCTGACCGGAGGGTTCGGCGGGGCCGGCGGTTCGGCCACCGACGCCGGAGGAGGCATGGGAGGATCCGGCGGGGCCGGACTCCAACTCGAGAGCGGATTGGCCACCAACAGCGGCGTCGTGACCGGAGGCAATGGCGGCGCGGGGGGGGCCGCGACCGGACAGGGAATTGTGCAGGCCTTTTCCGGGGCGGGCGGCGCCGGCGGAGCCGGGGTGGAGATGGCGCCCGCGACGTCGCTGGTCAACACCGGTTCCATCTTCGGGGGTTCCGGCGGTCCGGCGGGCGCAGCCTCCTCCGGGGCCCTCGCCGGGGTCGACGGCGCCGGCGGCCCTGCGGTCGTGGGCTACGACATTACCGTGACCGACTCCGGCACCCTGGTGGGCGGTCGCTCCGGGAACGGCGCTTCGGTGGCCGATGCCGTGGAGTTCACCGGAGGCTCGGACAGCCTCACCCTCCAGACGGGCTGGGCCCTTTCCGGCGGCCTGGGTCTGGAGGACTATTCCACGCTGGCGCTCACGGCCGACGCCCCGGGCAAGCTCACGGCGCCCCTGGACGGCGACGGGTCCCTGGTCTTCGAGGGGCCCCAGACCCTGGTCCTCGACGGCGCCTCCACCTTCACCGGGGGGACCACCATCCAGGGCGGGGTTCTGGAACTGGGGGATTCCGCGGGTTCAGGAGCCTCCCTGGCCTCCTCGGTGGCGGTGCTGTCGGGCGGCACCTTCGCCGGGTTCGGCCGCGTTTCCGGGGACCTGTCCAACTCCGGGGTGGTGGCCCCGGGTTCGGCCTCCGCCCCTGGGGTGCTCACGGTGTCCGGGAACTACACCCAGTCCTCAGGCGGGGTGCTGCGCATCGAGGTGGCCCCGGGCGCCGCTTCGCGCCTGGCCGTGGGCGGCGCCGCCTCCCTGGCCGGGAGCCTGGACTTGGTGGCCGCGCCGGGGGTGTACGCGCCCACGGGCGCGCCCGTGCTGAGCGCCCAGGCCGGGGTGTCGGGGCGCTTCTCCGCGCTGCTGGGCGGGCCGGTCGACGGCCTGGCCCCGGCCCTGGTGTACGGGCGGGACTTGGTGCTGCTGGACCTGGGCGCCGTGGCCCCCACCGACGCGACGGTGTACACGGCCTTGGATGCGGAGGCGCTGGGGCTTCAGCAGGGCGCTGCCGCGTCGCTGCTGGGGCGGCTGGACGCCGCTTCCGGCGCCGGGGCCGCGGAAGCGCCGGATGGGGCCGCGGGCGCGCCGCGCAGCGCGGGACCCTGGACGGGATGGGCCCGGGCCCTGGGCGGGCAGGATCATCTGGACGCGGCCGCCTCGGCGCCGGGGTACGGGGCCGAGGTGGGCGGGTTCCAGGGCGGCGTGGAACGGCGCTTCGCCGGGGGCACGGTGGCCGGGTTGGCGCTGGGCGACGAGCAGGCGGCGCTGGAATTGGCCGACGGGGAGAGCGGGGAACTGACGAGTCCGGGATTGGCCGTGTACGGCGGGCATCGGGTCGGGGCGCTGCGGGTGGAGGGGACGGCCGGGGCCGCTTGGGAGGACTTGGCGGCGTCGCGTCCCGTCCCCGAGATGGACGCGACCGCGGTGTCGCGGCACCAGGGCTGGGGGGCCCAGGGGGCCGGCCAGGTCGAGGCTCCCGTGGACTTGGGCGGCGTGGAACTGCGGCCGCGGGTGGGCCTCGGGTACGCCTTCCTGGGGGAGCAGGGTTTCACGGAAAGCGGGGTTCCCGGGTTCGACCTGGCCGTGGCGGGGAACACGGCCCAGTCGCTCAAACCCTACGCCGGGCTGGGCGCGTCCCGGGCTTGGCGGGCGGGGAAGTGGGTTCTGGAACCCGAGGCCGAGGCCGGGTGCAGCCGCGAGCTGCTGGAGACCTCGGCGCAGGACCAAGTCGCGGTGGGGGGCGGCGCCTTCACCGAGACGGGGGTGACGCCCGCGCTGACCCAGGTGGAGGTCGGGGGAGGGATTTCGGCGCGGAGGGGGGCGCTGGGCCTGGAGGCGGGCTACGCCGCCGTGGCGGGCTTCGGGCTTCTGGACCAGCAGGTGCGGGGCGGGGCGAGGTGGGCCTTCTGACCCGGCGGGGCGTCCCGCGGCGCCGTCCGCGGGGCCGTCAATCCAGAAGGTTCGTACTCGCGGAACTCTTGCGCGCTGATATCCATCTCATCGAGGAACACGCGGCCGGACTCCTGGCCGAT
>DAIDJD010000047.1 GCA_027451505.1 candidate division FCPU426 bacterium | reverse complement strand
CATCGTGGTCGCGATCAACAAGATCGACAAGGAGGGCGCCAACCCCGACCGGGTCATGCAGGAACTGGGCAAACACGGCCTGGTCCCGGAGGCCTGGGGCGGCAGCACGATCATGGTCCAGCTCAGCGCCAAGAAGCGCCAGGGCGTCAAGGAATTGCTCGAACTTCTGGCCCTGCAGGCCCAGGTCATGGAGCTCAAGGCCGACCCGGGCCGGGGCGCCCGCGGAGTGGTCATCGAGGGCCGCCTGGACAAGGGCCGGGGTGCGGTCGCCACGGTGCTGGTCCAGAAAGGGACCCTGAAGGTGGGGGACACCGTGCTCGTGGGCAACCACGTCGGGCGCGTGCGGGCGTTGGTCGACGATTCGGGCGCCCGGGTCGAGGAGGCGGGGCCCTCCACCCCGGTGGAGCTGCTCGGGCTTTCCGGGGTGCCCGAGGCCGGGGATGCCATCCAGACCGTCGCCGACGAGAAGCTGGCCCGCCAGATCGCCACCCGCCGCCAGGCCGTGGCCCAGGACCGCGAACGGGCCAACCGCGGCCACGTCCGGCTGGAGGACCTGTTCGACCGAATCCAGACCGGCGACGTCAAGGAACTCAACATCGTCATCAAGGCCGACGTCTCCGGTTCGGTGGAGGCGCTGCGCGCGGCCTTCGCCGACATCAAGTCCGACAAGGTCAAGGCCCGCGTCATCGGCGGCAGCGTCGGCGCGATCAACGAGAGCGACATCCTCCTGGCGGCGGCCTCCGACGCCCTGGTCATAGGGTTCCACGTCAAGCCCGCGCGCGAGGCGGTCGACCTGGCCCACCGCGAGAAGGTCGAGGTGCGCCTCTACGACGTGATCTACGACGCGGTCAACGACGTCCGCGACGCGATGACCGGGCTCCTGGAGCCCCACGTCACCGAGGTGGCCGTGGGGGCCGGCGCGGTCAAGCAAATCTTCAAGATCAGCAAGGGCTTCATCGCCGGTTCCTTGGTGACCTCCGGCAAGGTGACCCGGGACTGCACCCTGCGCTTCCTGCGCGGCGGGGAGAAGGTCTGGCAGGGGAGCCCCCTGGGGCTGAAGCGCTTCAAGGACGACGCCCGCGAGGTGGTCGAGGGGCAGGAATGCGGCATCAGCCTCGACGCCTCCTGCGGCGTCAAGGAAGGCGACACCTGGGAGGCCTTCGTCACCCAGGAAGTGGCCCAGAAGCTCTAGGGGCGGCGCCATGGAATCCCACCGTCCGGACCGGGTGGCCGACCGGGTGCGCGGCGACCTGAGCGAGCTGCTCGCGCGGAAGGTCCACGATCCGCGCATCGGACTGGTGAGCGTCACCCGGGTCAAGCCCGGCGACGACCTGCGCAACATGACCGTGTACGTGTCCGCGTTCGGGGCCGATGCCGCCGCCAAAAAGCGGCTGATGGAGGGGCTCCGGTCGGCCACGCCCTTCCTCGAGCGGGAACTCTTCCGCGGGCTCGGCATCAAGGTGGCCCCCCGGCTTTGCTTCAAGCTCGACGACAGCATCGAGGTGGGGGGGCGCGTGCTCCGTCACATCAAGGAGGCGGTCGCCTCCGACCGGGGGGGCGACGTTGGGGGCGCCTGAGCGCAGGGTGCGGCCCCCGCGGGACTTGGTCGCGGCGCTGAGGGAGGCCCCCTCGGCGGCGCTCTACACCCACGTCAACCCGGACGGGGACGGCCTCGGAAGCCAAGCCGCCCTGGCCCTGGCCCTGCGCTCGCTGGGCAAGTCCGTCGTGGTGGCCAACAGCGACCCCACCCCGTCCCAATACGGTTTCCTCGGGCTGGACGCCTTCCAAGGCGGCGACGCCGAGGCCTCCCACGCGGCGTTGAGGATCTCCCTGGACTGCCCGGTGCTGGCCCGCCTGGGGCCCCGGGCCCGGGGCCCCTTCGCCACCGGGGGGGGGCGCATCGTCATCGACCACCACGAGCCCAAGGAGCCTTTCGGGGACCTGCTCTGGGTGGAGACGGGCGCCGCGGCGACCGGGGAGATGATCGAGGCCCTTCTGCCCGAGTTGGGGGTCGAGGCCACCCCGGCCATGGCCACCGCCCTCTACGCCGCGCTGGTCAACGACACCGGCTGTTTCCGCCACAGCAACGCGGACTCCCACGCCTTCGCCGCCGCGGTCCGCCTGCTGGAGCGCGGCGCGGACGGCCGCGAGGTGAACCGCCGCCTCCTGGAGGAGCGCCCCCTGCGCCGCGTCCGGCTGCAGGCGCGCGTCCTGGATCGACTCAAGGTCCTGGCCGGGGGCCGCGCCGCGCTGGTGGCCGTCGGCCGCGCCGACCTGGCCGAGTTCTCGGCGGATTGGGAGGACACCGACGGCCTGTCCGAGGAGCTGCGCTCGATCGAGGGCGTCGAGGTCGGGGCCATGCTGCGCGAGGAGGCCGCGGGGCAGGTGAAGCTGAGCCTGCGCTCGAAGTACGGCTTTGACGCCAACGCCTTCGCCGGACGATGGGGGGGCGGCGGTCACGCCAAGGCGGCCGGCGCCACGCTGGCGATGGGCCTGGAGGCCGCGGTCCGGGAGGTTTCCGAGGGCCTCGTCCGGGAGCTGGATTCGGGGTCCCGGCCGGGCTGATGGAGGGGCTGCTCCTTTTGGACAAGCCCGCCGGCCCGAGTTCCCGGGGCGTGGTCGACGAGGTGGGCCGCACCCTCGGGCGCCGGGACCTTGGCCACGCCGGGACCCTTGATCCCCAGGCGACCGGCCTGTTGGTCCTGGCCTTGGGCCCGGCCACGCGGTGGCTGCCCTACCTTCCGGGGGGAAAGCGCTACCGGGCCACGGTACGCCTGGGCATGGCCACGGACACCGAGGAAGCCTGGGGGACGCCGACCAAGAGCGTGGACGCCCCCCCGCCGCCGGAACCGGAGTTCCGGGCGGCCTTGGAGGGGCTCGCGGGCCTGCGGGAGCAGGTGGTGCCGATGGTGTCGGCCGTCCGGCGCGGCGGCGTGCGCCTTTACGAACTCGCCCGCCGTGGGGTCGTGGTGGAGCGGGAACCCCGTCCGGTCGAGGTGGGCGCCGTGAGGGTCCTGGCCGTGCGGGGGTTGGAGGCGGATTTCGAGGTGGACTGCGGTCCTGGCGTCTATGTCCGCAGCCTCTGCGTCGAGGCGGGCCGGCGTCTGGGCCTGCCGGCGTGCATGTCGGCCCTGAGGCGCCTCGCCCACGGACCCTTCGTGATCGGCGAGGCGCTCGCTCACTCGGATTGGAGCCGGGAACGCCTGGAAGGGTCCCTTCTGGGCGCCTCCCGGGCCCTCGGGCACCTTCCGGAGCGCTCCTTGGCCCCGGGGGAGGCCGAGGCCGTGCGCCACGGCCGGGCGCTGGAGCACACCGGAGGTCCCGGGTTTTGGCGCCTGACCCTGGATGGGCGCCTGGTGGCCCTGGCCGAGGCCCCGCCTTCGGGCGGCCTGCGTCCGCGTCGGGTGTTCGCGTGAGCCTCCCGCGTACCCTGGGGGCGCTCCCGGCCGCCGGGGCGGCGCCCGCGCGGCCCCTGGCCCTGGCCTTGGGGGTGTTCGACGGGGTGCACCTGGGGCACCGGGCCGTCCTGGAGGGCGCCGTGGAACTGGCCGCGCGCCTCGGCTGCGTCCCCGCGGCGCTGGCCTTCGATCCGCCGCCGGAGGCGGCCCTGGGCCTTCCGGTGCCGGAGCGAGTGGGGCATCCGCTGGAGCGGGCCGAAACCATGGGCGAGCTGGGGGTGCGGCTTCTCTACTCCGTGCCCTTCACCCGAGGCCTTTCCCGCCGCACCCCGCGCGCGTTCGTGGAGGGGATCCTTCTCCGGAGGCTGGGCTGCCGGGGGGTCGTGGTGGGTCGCGGGTTCCGCTTCGGCGCCGGGGCGCAAGGGGACGTGCGGCTCCTTGCCGACCTGGGCCGGCCCCATGGGCTCGAGGTGGTGGAAGCCCCGCCGGTCCTCCTGGGGGGGGCGCCCGTCTCCTCCACCCGGTTGAGGGCCGCCATCGCCGCGGGGCGCCTGGACCTGGTCCGCCGCATGCTGGGCCGGGACTGGATGTGGCGCGGCGTGGTGGTGCGGGGTAGGCGCCTGGGCCGGCGCCTGGGTTTCCCCACCGCGAACCTGAAGGGGCCCCAGATGGCCCCGCCCCTGGGGGTGTGGGCCGGAAGGGCGCGGGTGCGGGGTACCGCCGGCGCCGGGCCCTGGATCGGTTTCGTCGGGAACGTCGGGACGCGGCCGACCGTGGCCGGCACGGACCGGGGGGGCGTCGGGGTGGAACTCCACCTCCTGGGCTTCTCCGGGAGGCTTGAGGGGCGCACCCTGGAGGCCTCTTTCCGGCATCGGCTCAGGCCCGAGCGCAAGTTCCCAAGCTTGGACGCCCTCAAAGCCCAGATCGCGCGGGACGCGCGCCGGGCCCGGGCGTTCCTTGAGCGGACCCCCACCTGAGGGTTCCGCGCCGCCCCCCTCCTTGAACGAGGGGGGCGTTCCACGGCCCCGTCCTCGGGCGACCGCTACTCCGGCGGCGCGCTGGGAACGGGGCATCCACCGGCAAGCTGGAGGCGGCACATGACGATGAACAAGGAACGCAAGACCACGGTCATCAAGGACTTCGCCCGCAAGAACGGGGACACGGGGAGTCCGGAGGTGCAGGTGGCGCTGCTCACCGAGCGCATCAACTACCTGACCGAGCACTTCAAGACGCACAAGAAGGACCACCACAGCCGCCAGGGGCTCCTCAAGATGGTCAACCATCGCCGCAAGCTGCTGGAGTACCTGCGCAAGAACGCCCTGGAGCGCTACAAGGCCGTCATCGACCGCCTGCAGCTGCGCAAGTAGCGCCCATACCGCCCCGCCCAACGCGGCGGGGCTTCCCCCCCGCGGGCCAAGGGGCCCGCGGGGGAACGACTCGAACGGAGACATCCATGGCATTGGAACGCGTGAGCCTCGAAATGGGGGGGAAGACGCTCACCCTCGAGACCGGCAAATGGGCCAAGCAGGCCGCCGGTTCGGTGGTGGTGCGCTACGGAGACACCGTGGTGCTGGGGGCTGTGACCTCGGCCAAGACCGTCCGGGAGGGGCAGGACTTCTTCCCCCTGACCGTGGACTACCGCGAGAAGTCCTACGCCGCGGGGCGCATCCCCGGGGGCTTCTTCAAGCGCGAAGGCAAGCAGCGCGACTCCGAGGTGCTGACCAGCCGCCTCATCGATCGGCCCATGCGGCCGCTGTTCCCGGAGGGTTTCCTCAACGAGGTCTCCGTCAGCCTCATCACCCTCTCCTCGGACCGCGAGAACGAGAGCGACATCCCGGCGATGGTGGCCGCCAGCGCGGCGGTGGCGCTTTCCGACATCCCCTTCAACGGGCCCATCGGCGCGGTGCGCCTGGGCCTGGTGGAGGGGGCCTTCGTCGTCAACCCCACCTTCGCCCAGATGGCGGTGAGCGAACTGGACTTGGTGGTCGCGGCGACGCGGGACGCCATCATGATGGTGGAGGGGGGCGCCAAGTTCCTGCCCGAGGCGCGCCTCCTGGACGCGCTCGGCGCGGCCCATGACGAGTGCCGCAAGGTGGTCGCCGCCATCGACGACCTGGTGCGCCGGGCCGGCAAGCCCAAGAAGGCGGTCGAGCTGCGCTCCGTGGACCCCGCCGTGGCCAAGGCGGTGCGGGCCCGGTTCGAGGAGCCGATCAAGGCGGCGACCCGCAACCCCGACAAGCTGGCCCGCCAGGAGGCGGTGGAGCGGCTGATGGAGGAGGCCAAGGCCGCCTTCGCCGCCGAGTTCCCGGAGAAGCCCAGGGACGTCAAGGCGGTGCTTGAGCAGATCGAGGTCGAGGCCGTCCGCCGGCTCATCGCCTTCGACGGCAAGCGCCCCGACGGCCGCGCCATGGACGAGGTCCGCCCGATCGACATCGAGGTGGGGGTGCTGCCCCGGACCCACGGTTCCGCGTTGTTCACCCGCGGCCAGACCCAGGCCCTGGTCGTGGCCACCCTGGGCAGCAAGCGCGACGAGCAGCTCATGGAGGAACTCGAGGGGGACAGCTGGAAGAAGTACAGCCTCCACTACAATTTCCCCAGCTTCAGCGTCGGGGAGACCAAGCCCAACCGCGGGCCGGGGCGCCGCGAGATCGGCCACGGCATGCTGGCCGAGCGGGCCATCAAGCCCAGCCTCCCCAGCCACGACACCTTCCCCTACACCCTGCGCGTCGTCTCGGAGATCCTGGAGAGCAACGGCTCCAGCTCCATGGCCTCGGTCTGCGGCGGCTCGCTGGCGCTGATGGACGCCGGGGTGCCGGTGGCGGCGCCGGTGGCGGGCATCGCCATGGGCCTGATCAAGGAGGGGGACCGCTTCGTCGTCCTCACCGACATCCAGGGCCTCGAGGACCATTTCGGGGACATGGACTTCAAGGTGGCCGGTTCGCGCGACGGCATCACGGCGATCCAGATGGACATCAAGATCGAGGGGCTCAGCCGGGAAATCATGGCCAAGGCCCTGGCGCAGGCGCGCGAGGCCCGGCTCTTCATCCTGGAGCGCATGTCGTCCGTGCTGGCGCAACCCCGCGCCGGGCTTTCCCAGTACGCGCCGCAGATCGAGAAGATCCGCATCAACCCCGAGAAGATCGGCATGCTCATCGGCCCCGGCGGCAAGAACATCAAGCGCATCCAGGAGGAGCACAAGGCCTCCATCAACGTCGACGACGACGGCACCGTCCAGGTGGTCGCCGAGAACGACCAGTACCTCAAGCTGGCCGTCCAGGCGGTGCGCGACTCGGTGGCCGAGGCGGAGGAGGGCAAGACCTACCTCGGGCGCGTCGCCAAGATCATGGAGTTCGGCGCCTTCGTCACCATCCTCCCCAACGTGGACGGCCTCTGCCACATCAGCGAGCTGGCCGAGACGCGGGTCGCCAAGGTGGAGGACGTGGTCCGGGAGGGCGACGAAATCCTGGTCAAGTGCATCGGGGTCGATTCCGGCTCCGGCAAGATCCGCCTGAGCCGGAAGGCCGCCCTGAAGGAGCGCGCGGCGGTCTGAGGGAAGGGGAGTGCGCGCCCACCATCTCCGGGCGTTGCGCCGGGCGCCGGGGTCCCTCCAGGGGCCCCCGGCGCCTTTTTCTTTGGGGCCGGCCTCCTGGATCGTGGGCGAAGGCGCCTGGGAACGCGGGGCCCGGGAGCTTCGGGCTTGGCCGGGGCCGGTCGGCTTGGCCGGGGAGGCGGCTCTGCTGGGGCGCTTCGGCGCGGCCGTGTCCGAGGGCTGGGACCGCGCGGGCCTTAGGGTCGAGGCCCTGGTCCTGCCCGACGGCGTGGACTGCTGCCAGGAGACCCTCGAGGGTCTTGTGGGAAGGGCCCGGGCCGCGGGGGTGGGCTCCCTGGCGGCCCTGGGCGGAGGCCGGGTGCTGGACCTCGCCAAGTTGGCCGCGTCCTCCCTAGGGATCCCCCTCGCGACCTTGCCCACCAGCGCGGCGACCTGCGCCTGCGCCACCGCGGTGGCCGTGGTCAACGACGGTTTGGGCGGGTACCGGAGCGTGGTCGACCTGGCGGGGCCGCCGAGGCTGTGCCTGGTCGAACCTCGGGCGCTCCGGGTGGCGCCCCCCCGCCTCCTGGCTGCGGGGCTCGCGGACACCCTGGCCAAGTGGCTGGAATGGAGGGCCGCCGGGGAAGCCGGGGCGCCGGGATATGGCGGACCGACCGGGGCGGCCTTGGCCGAATCCGCGGCGAGGGTGTGCGTGGACCTGGGGGCCGAGGCCCTCCAAAGCCCGGCGTCCGGGGCGTTCCAGGCGGCGCTGGAGGCCTGCCTGACGGCCTCGGCGGCCGCCTCCTGCGCCGGGAAGGCCCCCGCCGCGGCCGCCCACAGCCTCGCCAACGCCCTCAGCCGCCAGGGCCCCGGCAAGTCCCTCCTGCACGGGGAGGCGGTCGGGCTGGGACTCATCTGGCAGGAGTCCTTGCTTGCCCGCCACGGACGCGCGACCATGGAACCGGCGGTTCTCCGGGATCTTCTGGGTTCCTGGGGCCTCCCGCTGGACCTCCCCCCGGGTTTGGACTTCGCGCGGCTTGCGCGGGACGCCTGGGCCGAGGGCGAAAGTGCGCACCTCCTGGGCCTCGAGGGAGAGGCCGGTTCCGCGGTGGAGCCGCTGTTTGGAGGACCCTGACATGGAGCCCAGACGCCCGTCGCCCCGGCATTCCGCCTTTTTTGACCTCGAATCCAACCCCGAACGCGACCTGCTGACCCGGCCCCGTTCGATGCTGCGCGGAACCGAATGGGGCGGGTTGACCCTGGTGAGCCTGCTCGCCGGCCTCGCTTTCCCCCCTTATTTCGTCTCGGTCATGGCCCTGGCGTTCCTCAACGCCGGGGGCATGCTTTGGGTCACCCATCTCAACGAGGCGGGCCGTCGCCGTCTGCGCGATTTTGAGAAAGAATTCGCGATCGGCCACGAACTCGAGGAGCGGGGGGATTATCCCGGCGCCGTGCGGCTCTACGCCGCCTTGGCGCCGCGCTATGCCGACTATCCGCGCATCGCCCAGATCGCGTTGAGCCGCATTGAGCACCTGCGCGCCACGGTCCCGGGAGGCCTTCCGGAGAGTTCCCCAAGGGCACCGGACGCGGCCCCCGCGCGGCGCGTGCGCGCCCGTGCCGGGGCCCGGCCGTCCCGGGTGGGCCTGCGCGGAAAGGCGTCGTGAACTGCCCGGCCTGCGGCGTGCGCGCACCCGCTGGCGCGCGTTACTGCCCGGACTGCGGGGCGCCCCTGGAGGTCGGACCGGATCCCTGGCAGTCGGCGCTCCGGCGTTTTGTGCGCGGGGACTACGCCGCTGCGGCCGAGGCGCTCAAGCCGCTCCTGGGGGCTCCGGGGCCGGCGGGGGCCAAGGCCCTGGCCTGGAACGGCCACGCCCTTTACTTCCAGGGCCGGGAGGCCGAGGCCGAGGCCGCCTACCGGGGGGCCCTGTCGCGGGATCCTTCGCTTTGGGGCGCCGCCTTCCAGTGGGGAAGCCTGGCTTTCAGCGCCGGGCGCCACACGGACGCGTTGACGGCCCTCGACGCCGCAGCCGCGCTCGCGCCACGCCTCAAGGGCGATCCTTTGGCTCCGCTCTTCTCGGATTCGGAGGACGCGGCCCGCGCCAAGGTCCAGCTTTTCCGGGGCCTTTGCCTGCGGGAATTGGGCCGGGCCGTGGAGGCCGAGGCGGCCCTCAAGCGCGCCCTCGAATTGAGTCCCGCCGATCCGCTGTCGCGAGGGGTTCTGGGGGGGATCCTGCTGGCCCAGGGCCGCTACGAGGAGGCCGTGGGCGCGCTCGAGGCCGCCGTGGCCGTCGTGGCCGACGAGCAGGGACTCATCGGCCTCAACAACGACCTCGGCGTGGCGGCCTTCCAGGCGGGGGACCTGGACAAGGCCGCGCGCGCCTTCAAGAGGGTGCTCAAGGCCCGGCCCGACGATCCCAACGCCTTGCACAACCTGGGAATGCTCTACCTCAAGCGGGGCCTTGGGGAGGAGTTGCGCCAGGACCTTCGGGAGTTCCTCAAGGCCGACCACGCCGAACACCTGCTTCTGGGGCTCACGCGCAGCCTCGTGGAAGGGGCCCGGGGCGCCCCCAGGGGCGAGGAATTCGGGCTGGTCGGAGGCGGGGCGGCGATGCGGGACACCCTGGAGTTGGTGGACCGCGCTTCGCGCACGGACGCCAACGTGCTCATCCTCGGGGAGAACGGCACGGGCAAGGAACTCGTGGCGCGGGCCATCCACCGCCTCGGCCCCAGGGCCAAGGGCCCCTTCGTGGCCGTCAATTGCGCGGCATTGCCTGAGACGCTCCTGGAGAGCGAACTGTTCGGCCACGAGAAGGGGGCCTTCACCGGGGCGGACCGGGCCAAGCCCGGCCGCTTCGAGCTGGCCCAAGGCGGGACGCTGCTGCTCGACGATATCGGCGAGCTCCAGCCCCCGCTCCAGGCCAAGCTCCTGAGGGTGGTCCAGGAGAAGGCCTTTGAGAGGGTCGGGGGAACCCGCACGCTGCGTCCGGACTTCAGGCTCGTGGCCGCCACCCATGTCGACCTGCGCCGGGCCGTGGTGGAGGGGCGTTTCCGCGAGGATCTGTTTTACAGGCTTTTCGTCCTGCCCATCGAGCTGCCTCCGCTGAGGGAGCGCCTGGACGACATTCCGGCGTTGGCGGCCCACTTCCTCCGGAGTTTCGCCCGGCCCGGCCGGCCGCCCCAGAGGTTGAGTCCGGCCGCCCTCGACAAGCTGATGCGCCATCCCTGGCCGGGAAACGTTCGGGAACTGGAGAACTGCATCGAGCGGGCCGTGGCGTTGCACGACGCCGCGGTGCTGGAGCCCGACGACCTGGGGTTGGGGCCCCTGGCAGCGGCGCCGGCGGTGGGGGCCTTCGAAGGGCCGGATCCGGCGAGCGCCGAAATGGGTCCAGTCCAGGCCGCCGAGCGCGGGGTATTGCTGCGCACCTTGGCGCACCACGGATTCAAGGTGGATCGCGCCGCAGGGGCCTTGGGGATGAGCCGGGCCACCCTCTATCGCAAGATGGCGAAATATCGGTTGGTAGGTATCAAAAATGAGAATTTATCTCAAAAACAAGACGAAGTTCTTTAGGGGTTGGCGCAAGTTCGGGCTGGAGTACGGAATAAGCCTTTAAATTAAGTATTTTTATGAAGACGTCCTTTCCGAAAAAGTTGGCACGGCGCTTGCTTTAACTTTGGGCAGCAATGTGGAGGTCCGCCGTGTTCCTCTTCGACTGCGTGGTCCGCATGGGGCATCAAGGTTCCGGGCGCTTTTTGGAGCGCCACGTGCGTGTGCGCGCGGACAACGCCCTGCAGGCGCTGCGACGGGCTAAAACCATGCCCGGAGTCAAGAAGGGGGCCCTCTTCGGAAGCGGCGCCAGCGTCCTTTCGGTGGCTCTGGTCCGCTAACGGGGCGCAAGACCTTGGGTGGGTACGCCCCCGGTCCGATCTCGGACCGGGGGCTTTGTTTTGGCTTCCGGGAACACCGGATTCGGCCGGGCGTTTCTAGGGCAAGGGCCTTCACGCCGATTTTCCGTTATGGCATGATGTTCCGGCATGGGTGAGGAACTCTACGGGGCCGAACGGGCCCGGGCCGCGTTGCGGCCCCGGCCCGCGGACTTCCACAAGCGCAAGGCCGTGGTCACCATCGCCGCCGGATCGAGGGCCTACCTGGGTGCGGCCTTGCTGTGCTCCCGGGCGGCCTATCGCGGGGGCGCCACGTTGGTGCGCTTGGCCCTTCCGGCGGACCTGACCCCTTACGCCCAGGCGGCCCTGCCCGAGGCCGTGGTCGCGGGCCTGGGCGCAGGCGGCTCCCTCGACGGCGGGGACGCCACGGCCGTTCTGGAGCTCTGCGCGGGATCGAGGGCCTTGGTGGTCGGCCCCGGACTGGGACGATCCCCCGGGGCCGCGGCCCTGGCGTCGCGGCTGTGGGGCGAGGCGCCCCTACCGGCCGTCTTCGACGCGGACGCCCTCCACGCGCTTGAGCCCGGAACCTCGCATCCGTGGCCTCGGATCCTCACCCCGCATGAGGGCGAACTGAAGGCCCTGCGCGGGGAGTCGGCCCTGGATGGTGGACGGCCCGCGGCCGCCCGGGACTTGGCCGCGGCCTTCGGATCCGTGGCCCTGCTCAAGGGGCCCGGGACGCTGGTCGCGGATCCGGCCGGGAACCTCGTCCGCAATCCCGGCGCCACCGCGGTGCTGGCCACCGCCGGCAGCGGGGATGTGCTTTCCGGGCTGATCGCGGCGCTTCTGTCCCAGGGCCTGGAGGCGTTCGAAGCGGCCGCTCTGGGGGCCTGGGTCCACGCCCGGGCGGCGGAACTGTGGCGCACGGCCCACGCCGGGGCCGACCGCGGCATGTTGGCCACGGACCTTGCCGAACGCCTTCCCGAGGCCCTGGCCGCCGCGGGGGCCTGAGAAAACGCCGCGGACCCCTCGGTCCGCGGCGCGGAATCACCGTCTTTGGGGGAGATCTATGCAGACCGTCCTGCTGCTTCTGGCAGTCGCCGTGGTGTTCTTCGTGTGGCTGTGGATCGGGACCACCCTGTTCCACCGGATCAGCCTGGAGCAGAGGATCGAGCGCCTCCAGAACATCGAGAACCGCCTGCCGGAGGAACAGCGCGCCCTGGACAGCCACCTGGAACTGCGGGCCATCGAGAAGAGCAAGGTGACCGGCGCCAAGATCGTGGTGGCCGTGTTCGGGCTGATGCTGGTCGGCTCTATGGTGGCGGCCTATTGCGACTCGCAGGTGCAGGCGCTGTTCGGCTTCGGCAACCTCCGGGTCTACAGCTACTTCGCCATCGTGGTGCTGGCCTTCGTTGTCCTTCCCACCTACGTGGGCTTGACGCTGGCCGACGGGGGCCGCGCGAAGCCCATCACCCGCAGGATCCCGGCCGAGGGCAAGTGAGGCCCCGCCGGGCCCTTTCCGCGCTGGGGGCCGCCGCCTTCCTTCTGCTGGCGGCCTCCTGCACCCGGGTGGGCGTGCGGCCCGGTCCCCGGCCCGTCCTTTCCCTGAAGGTGGTGCCCGCCCCGCCCGCACGGCTTGAGCCGGGGGGCTTCGTGAGGGTGACGGCCCGTTGCGTCCCGCCCGTCGCGCTCGGCTGGGTGTCGGGCACGGTCGGCATCCTGGGGGCCCCGGTGGTGGCGTTCCGGCGCGGCCCGGCCGGGGCTTGGAGTTTCCGGACCATGGTTCCCCCGTTCCTCAACGTCCCGCCCGGCACCTACCGGGTGAAGGCGTGGGGGCGCACGCTCGACGGGCGCGCGGTGCGCGGGGAAATGGACTACGAGGTGGAGTGAGGCATGAGCGAAACGGTGCGTACGGTCGAGGACGCGAAGATCATCCGCCGGCAGCTTTTGTGGATCGCCGCGGTCATCGTGGTGGCGGCCGCGGTGTGGGGCGTGTGCTGGTGGGGCCAGGAGACGGGTTGGGGCAACCCGGACCGGGCCGTCGCCAACCTGATGGACTTGGGCGAGAAAGACTTCGTCTCCGGGCACATGGAGGACGCGGTCGCGGAATACAGGGCCGTGGTCCAGCGCTACCCCGGGCATCCGCGGGCGGTGCAGGCCATGACCCAACTCGCCTCCGTGCTCCAGCAGTTGGGCCGCTACCAGGACGCGCTGCAGGTCCTGCAGAAGCTCTACGCCTCCCTGCAGGCCCACCAGGGTCGGGCCGACCTGAAGGCCTACACCCTCCTGCAGATCGGCGACGTGCGCCGGTCCCTCGGCGACTACGCCGGCGCCCTGGACGCCTACACCACCGTCCGGCGGACCCAGCCGAAGACGGACTGGGCCGGGGAGGCCCAGAGCGGCATCGGCGCCGTGTACCAAGCCCAGGGGCTCTACGCCCGGGCGCGCTCGGCCTACGGCGCCCTGATCCGGGAGATCCCGGGCGGCTTCCTGGCGGCCGAGGCCCAGACGTCCATCGGCCAATGCTACGAGGCGCAGAAGCGCTACCGGGACGCCCTGCGCGCCTACGAGGTGGTGCTGCGGAAGTATCCTCCGGCGGTCTGGGACACGGCCCAGAGCCGCGTGGACGCCCTTAAGAGGCAGCTTGAAGGCTCCGACGGGGAATCCTGACCGGGGCCCGGCCCCCTTCACCGAGCGCGCCTTTTTGTCCGGACTGAGGCGCGCGGCACCCAGCGCACCCAAAAACCCATCCCTGATCCTCGGGCCCGGGGACGACGCGGCCCTGTGGCGGCCGCGCGCCGGTTTCGAGGCGGCGCTGAGCTGCGACCTGCTGGCCGAGGGGGTCCATTTCGACCTGCGCTGGACCGACGCCTGGTCCCTGGGGGCCAAGGCGGCCGCCGTGAACCTCTCGGACCTCGCGGCGATGGGCGCCCAGCCCTCGGCTTTCCTGGTCTCGGTGGCGCTGCCGCGCCGCGCCGGGCTGGGGGAACCTTGGCTCAAGGCCTTCCACGCCGGGTTGAGGGCCTACATGGGCGCGTTCGGCGCCTCCCCGGCCGGCGGCGACCTGAGCGCCTCGCGTTCGGGTGTTTTCATCGACGTGACGGTCTTGGGTGAGGTCGAGCGCGGGCGCGCGCTGCGGCGATCCGCCGCCCGCGTAGGGGACGCCGTGTTCGTCAGCGGCCCCCTGGGACGTTCGGCCGCCGGGCTGCGGGTGCTGGAGTCGCGTCCGCTGGCGCGACGCCTGGGTGCGCGCCTGGCGGAGGCCCTGGCGCAGAGCCACAGGCTGCCCGTGCCCCAGGTGCTGGCCGGGCGTTGGCTCCTCCAGGAGCGGCTCGCCCGGGCCTGCGTGGACCTCAGCGATGGCCTGGCGAGCGAGGCCTGGCACATCGCGCGCGAGAGCGGGGTGGCCCTGGAAATCGACGAGGCCGCGGTGCCCTTGGGCCCCGGGGTCGCCGATGCCGCCGCGGCCCTGGGGAAGGCGCCCCACGATTTCGCCTACTTTGGCGGGGAGGATTACCAACTGCTGTTCACCGTCCCCGAGCGCCGCCAGGCCCAGGTGTTGGCGCGCATGGAGCACTACGCCGGTTGCCGGCCGGCGCGGATCGGGACGGTGCGGGCCGGCCGGGGCGTCCGGGTGCGGGCGGGCGGTCGCCTGCGTTCACTCGAGGACGGCGGGCATGACCACTTCCGTTGACCGCCTTTGTCCATCGCCGGCGGACACCGAGGAGTTGGCCCGGGGCCTCGCCGACGCGCTGGCGCCGGGGGATGTGCTGCTCCTCAGCGGGCCCCTGGGCGCCGGCAAGACCTGTTTCGTGCGGGGCTTGGCCCGTGGACTGGGGCACCCCGATGGATGGGCGCTTTCACCCACCTTCCAGATCGTGAGGGAATCCACGGCCGGGCGCCTGCCGCTGGCCCACATCGACCTGTACCGCCTCACCGGCTGGGGGGAGGCCTCCCGGCTCGGATTGGAGGAGTATTTCGACGGCGACGGGGTCTGCGCCGTGGAATGGCCGGAGCGGTTGGGTTCCCACGTCCCATCCGGGGCCTGGAAGGTGGAGCTGGAACCCTTCCCGGACGGAACCCGGCGTGTTCGGGTGGAGGGACCGTGAGGCTCCTGGCGCTCGAGGCCGGGGGCGACGCCGTCTCCGCCGCGCTTTTCGACGGCGCGCACGCGCTGGCCTCGGAATCCCGCCCGGCTCGGCGGCGCCAAACCGAGGAACTGGCCCCCCTGGTGGGCTCCCTCCTGGCCCGGTCCGGTTGGGAACCGGCCGACCTGGGGGCCGTGGCTTGCGGGCGCGGTCCGGGCTCCTTCACCGGGCTGCGCAGCAGCCTGGCCTTCGGGACCGGCCTCGCCATCGCGGCGCCGGGACTCCAACTGGTGGGGATCCCCACCCTGGAGGCCTGGGCTGAGGCCTTCACCCCGGCGGGGGGCCCGTCCGCGTTCGTCGCCCTCGACGGCAGGCGGGGCCAAGTCTACAGGGCCCTCTACGAGCGCGTGCCGGGCAGCCCGGGCCGTTGGCGGACCGCGTTGGAGCCCGCCTTGGTGGATCTGGGGCGGGCCCTGGACGAGGCCGCCCAGGCGTCGGGGGCCTTCCGGATCACCGACCAGGCCGGACTTCCCGAGGGGTGGGCGTCCTTCGGGCCCGGTGCGGGCCTCGCCCTCGCCGTCGGCAGGCTGGCCCTGGCCGCCCGCGCCGAGGGGACGCCGCCCGGCGCCTGGGAGCCCGAATACCTCCGGCGCAGCGAGGCCGAGATCCTTTGGGAACGCCTGCACCCCGGCCCGGGCGCGGGGGCCTGAAGCGTGGACGCCGCCGGGCTCGTGGAGGCGCCGTTGGAGGAGGCCGACCTCGAGGAGGTCTGCGCCATTGAGCGCGCCAGCTTCGGCACGCCCTGGTCGCGGGGCCTCTTCGAGGAGGAACTGCGCCGGCCCGGGACCTGCGTTTGGCGGGTCCTGCGCGTTCCCGGGGCCCCGGCCGGCTCGCGCGTGGCGGCGTACGGCGGCTTTTGGAGGGCCGTGGACGAGGCCCACTTCACCAACCTCGCCACGCGGCCGGATTGGCGCCGCCGCGGCGCCGGCCGACGCCTTCTCCGGCTGCTCCTCGCGGAGGCCCGGGGACTCGGTTGCGTCCGCGCGACGCTGGAGGTGCGTCCCTCCAACAAAGCGGCCCTGGCCCTCTACACCTCCGAGGGTTTCGAGGCCGTCGCGGTGCGCCCGCGCTACTATTCCGACGACGACGAGGACGCCCTGATCCTGTGGAAGCGGTCCCTCACGCCAACGAGGCCGACATGAACGAGGCCCTGCGGGTCCTCAGGGAGCACCTCAAGCGGGCGGGTCTGAAGCGGACCAGCCAGCGCGAGGCCATCCTGCGCATCTTTTTGGAGCTCCCGGATTTCCTGTCCGTGGACGAGATCGCGAGGGCCGTGGGCGCCCGCGACCGTCGCATCGGCATGAGCACGGTCTACCGAAGCCTGAAGCTGTTCGTCGAGGCGGGGCTGGCCCGGGAGCACCACTTCCTCACCGGGCGGACCACCTTCGAGAAATCCGGCGGGGGCGGCGGGCGCAACTACCTGATCTGCACCCGGTGCCACCGGGTGCAGCCCTTCGAGGATCCCCTCATCGAGGCGGTCCGGGACAAGGTCTGCCGGGGGCTATCCTTCACGCCGGATTTCAACCGGCTTGAGGTCTATGGCCTCTGCTCCCGCTGCCGCGGCCCGGCCGCGGAGGAGGATTGACGTGGACAAGGAACGCGTGATCCGGAAGATGAACGCCGCCCTGGAGCGGGAGCTCCAGGAGGTCGTACGCTACATGCACCAGAGCTTCTGGGTGAGCGGGCCGCGGGCCCGCCGCCTGCGCGCGTTCTTCCGGGAGCAGAGCCGGGAGAGCATGGGGCACGCCACGACCCTGGGCGAGCAGATCGTGGCCCTGGGGGGGCGGCCGGTCGTGAAGATCCTGGAGATCTTTGAACCCAGCGACCGCGGGGAGGCGGAACTGCTCGAGGAATGCATGCGACACGAGGAGGCCGCCTGCGAGGGGTACCGCCGCATGCTGCCGCTGG
This sequence comes from candidate division FCPU426 bacterium, assembly GCA_027451505.1. Classification (GTDB taxonomy): domain Bacteria; phylum Oederibacteriota; class JAJYGY01; order JAJYGY01; family DAIDJD01; genus DAIDJD01. The sequence continues at coordinate 9,615 of DAIDJD010000047.1, read as the reverse complement.
TCGAGGGGGACGCGCGCCTGAAGCGGGTCATCTCCGCCCTGGCTCGGGAGGAGGGCGAGCACATAGCGGCCATCCGCGGGATGGCCCGTTCGGCGGCCCGGCGTCGTGTTTGACTCGGTCCGGGAGGACCTGCGCGCGGTGCTGGAGCGCGATCCCGCGGCCCGCAGCGGGCTGCAGGTGGCCCTCCTTTACAGCGGGCTCCACGCCGTTTGGGCCTACCGGTTGGCCCACCGCCTGCACCGGAGGGGCTTCACCTTCCTGGCCCGGGCGGTGTCGCAGACCGCCCGCTTCCTCACGGGGGTGGAGATCCACCCGGGCGCGAGCCTGGGGAGGCGCTGCTTCATCGACCACGGCACCGGGGTGATCATCGGGGAGACCGCCGTGCTGGGGGACGACGTGCTGCTTTACCAGGGCGTGACCCTCGGCGGGACCGGCAAGGAGTCCGGAAAGCGCCATCCCACCCTCGGAGATCGGGTGGTGGTGGGGGCGGGGGCCAAGGTTTTGGGTAACATCCGCATCGGCTCCGACACCCGCATCGGCGCCAACAGCGTGGTGCTCCGGGACGTGCCGTCCCATTCGACGGTCGTGGGCATCCCCGGGCGGGTGGTGCGCCGCAGGAAGCTCGACGAGAACGAGGTGCTGTCCCACCAGAACCTGCCCGACCCGAACATGCGGGCCATGGCCCGCATCGAGGCCCGCCTGGCGGCGCTGGAGCGCCGGCTGGGGCGGATCCCCCGCGGGGGGCGGCGCTGAAAGGCCCCCGGGGAGGTCGGGGCCGTAACGCCGGCCGGGCAGGCACGCCCGGCGTCGGGACGGACGCCGCCGATCCCGCGGCCCGCGCGGAGGAACTGCGCCGCGAGATCGCGCGCCACGACGAGGCCTACTACCAGCGGTCGGCCCCCCTCATCGGCGACGAAGCCTACGACGCGCTGGTCGCCGAGCTGAAGTCCCTGGAGGCCGCCCATCCCGCGCTGGCGTCCGCGGACAGCCCCACCCGCCGCGTGGGCGAGCGCCCCACGCAGGGCTTCCGGCCCTTCCGCCACGGCCTTCCCCTGCTGAGCCTGGACAACACGTACACCCCCGAGGACCTGCGCGCCTTCGACGAGCGGGTGCGGCGCATCCTGCGCCGCGGCGAAGTGGACTACGTCGTGGAGCTCAAGATCGACGGCCTGGCCGTGGCCCTGCACTTCGAGGACGGGCGTTTCGTGGCCGGGGCCACCCGGGGCGACGGGGAGACCGGGGACGACATCACCGCCAATTTGGCCACGATCGCCGACCTGCCCGGGCGGTTGAAAGGGGACCCGCCCCGGCGCCTGGAGCTGCGCGGCGAGGTCTACCTGGACCACGACGGCTTCCGGCGCGCCAACTCCGAGAGGGCCGCCGCGGGCGAGCCTCCCTTCGCCAACCCCCGCAACGCCGCCGCCGGTAGCCTCAAGCTCCTCGATCCCGCCCTGGTGGCCCGCCGCCCCTTGCGCCTGTTCCTCTACAGCCTGGGCTCGGCCGAGCCCCGCCCTTGGAGCCTGCATTCCGAGTTTCTGGGGGCCCTCAAATCCATGGGAGCGCCCCACGACGGCCACTGGAGCCTCTGCCGGGGCATCGACGCGGTCCTGGAGCGGTGCGCCGAGTGGGAGGGCCGCCGCCGGGAGCTGCCCTTCGACATCGACGGCTTGGTGGTGAAGGTGGACCCTTTGGAGGACCAGGCCGTCCTCGGAGCCACCTCCAAGAGCCCACGCTGGGCCATCGCCTACAAGTTCCGGGCCGGCCGGGCCGAGACGACGCTCCTGGACATCGTGCCCAGCGTCGGGCGCACCGGGGTGATCACCCCCGTGGCGGTGCTGGAGCCGGTGCTTCTGGGGGGCTCGACCATAGGGCGGGCGAGCCTGTACAACGCGGACCAGCTAGCGGCCCTGGACGCGCGCCCGGGCGACCGGGTCCTGGTGGAGAAGGGGGGCGAGGTCATCCCCAAGGTGGCCGCGGTGCTGACCGAGAAGCGCGCCCCGGGATCGCGCCCCTGGACCTTCCCGGAGCGTTGCCCGGAATGCGGCGGGGAGACGGGTCGGGCCGCGGGGATGGTGGCGGTGCGCTGCCTCAACCCCCTGTGTCCCGCCCAGGTTGCCGGTCGCCTGGAGCATTGGGCGCGGCGCGAGGCCATGGACATCGAGGGGCTGGGACCGGCGGTGGTCGAACAATTGCTGGAACGGCGCCTGGTGCGCGACGTGGCGGACCTGTACCGCCTCACCCCGCTGGACGTTGCGGGCCTGGAGCGCCACGGGGAGAAGTCCGCGGCCAACCTCGTGGAGGGCATCGAGGCCAGCCGGGGCCGCGGCCTGTCGCGATTGCTCTTCGCCCTCGGCATCCCGGGGATCGGGGAGCGTTCCGCGGCGGCCCTGGCCTTGCGCTTCGGCAGCCTCGAGGCCGTGGCCGCGGCCGGCGGGGATGAACTCGCCAAGGTCCCGGACTTCGGGCCTGTGGCGGCCGAGGCGGTGCGGAGTTGGTTCCGGAGGCCCCAAGCCAAGGCTTTGATGCGGCGGCTCCTCAAGGCCGGGATCAACACCCGGCTGCTGCCGGAGGAAAGGCCCCAGGGGTCTTCCCTGGAGGGCAAAACCTTCGTCTTCACCGGGGAACTCGAGGGATTCTCGCGCGCCGAGGCCGAGGCCGCGGTGCGCAAGCTTGGCGGCAAGGCCAGCGGGAGCGTGAGCGCCAAGACCGACTATGTGGTGGCGGGGGCGGATCCGGGATCGAAACTCAAAAAGGCGGCGTCGTTGGGGGTGCGGGTGCTGGACGCCGAGGGCTTCCGTAGGCTGCTGGCGGGGTGATCCTCAGCGCGACTGCGAGTAGACCATGACCGAATGGGGCGCCCCGCCGCCGACCGGGGGGCTGTAGGGCTGCGCCTGCACGGCCGAGGCCTTGAACCCGGCCCTCGCGGCCAGCGCCGCGGCGAGGGTCCTGGCCCGGGCCTGGGAGCGGGCTTCCTGCGACGGGTAGAGGCCCTGGAGGTCCGATTCGTCCAAGGGTCCCACCACGGTCAGGGTGTATCCCGCTGCGGCGTAGGGCTTCAGGCGGGCCGCCATGGCCTTGAGGTCCTTTAGGGTGCGCGCGTCCGGGCGGCCGGTCCCGTCGAAGGAGGCCGGGAGCGCCAGGCCCACGGTGGCCGGGAGGGCGCCGCCGGAGCGCGCGGAGGGTGTGGCGGGCGAGGCCGCGCCGCGCCGCGCCGTCGTCGTGCCCGGCGTTGGGGTGCCGCCGTGGTGGGCGCCTATGGGGAGGCCCGTGGCCACGCGCGTCGGGGAAGCCTTGGGTGCGGGCGCGGCGGACGGCTTGCGCGCAAGGGCTTGGTGCGCCGGTGCGATGGGGCGGCGGGGGGTGCGCGTGGCCGTCGGGGTGGCCCGCCGAACGGTCCGGGAGGCCGCCGGTGAGGCCGGGGGGGTTCGGACCGCGGCGGCGGCTTTGGCCGAAACGCGGGCCGGCGGAGCCGGGACCGAGGCCGGCGCGGGAACGGCCAGTTTCGCGCTGGACCAAGCCGGGGAGAGTCCCCCGTCCTGGGTGATCGCCGTCGCCCCGCCGCCTTGCGCCTCCTCGGTGAACAGGTTCCAGATCCCCCCCGGGGTGCGGGAGGCGCTGAAGACGAGGGCTTCCCCGAAGGGCGCGAAGGCCGCGGACACGCTCCGGTGGTCATGGGTGAGCATGGCGGCGTCGTTGGCCGGCGTGTCGGCGCGCGACGGCACGTCCACGATGTCGGTGGAGCCCCCGGTGATGCGGGTCACCAGCACCAGCGAACCGTCGGCCGAGAAGCTGGGACCCCCCACCGAGGAGTCCGGGAAGGCGGTGAGCCTGGCCCCGTCCTGGTCGCCCAAGTCGCGGGTCCAAAGGTCGCGGTGGCCTTCGGGCCCGTCGACATAGGCCAAGCGCGTCCCGTCCGGGGAGAAGGCCGGGGACCAGCTCTCCCCATCGTCGGTGAAGGTCTGCGGGTTGAACCCGTTGGCGTCGACGATCCAGATGTCGCCGTTGAACGAATAGGCGATGCGCTTGCCGTCGGGGGAGAAGGCCGGGGCGTTGTGCAGGGCCAGATCCTTCATGGGGGAGGCCGCCTGGATGCCCGTATCCGTGAGGCGGGTCACCGCGCCCGAGGGGGACACCCGCACCAAGTCCTGCGTGCCGTCCCCGCGCGACAGCCACGCCGCCACGCAGCTCCCGTCGGGGTCCACCGCCGGGAACCAGAAGTCCTCGTCCCGCCTCGGCAGGGCCAGCAGTCGCTGGCCTTGGCCGTTGGAGTGCTCCACCCATAGGGCACCGTCGCGGACGAAGGCGATGGTGTCGGAGACCGGGGTGGGGGTGGGTCGGGGCGTGGGCGCGCCCACGCGCTGGGAACCCGCGGCGGCCGCCACCGGCGCCCGCTTGTGGCAGCCCGCGGCCAGCGCCGCCAAACCCAAGCCCAGGACCAGGGCCTCCCCGGTGGACGGGCGGCGCCTCATCGGCAGCCCCCGGCCAGGGGCGCCAGGGGTCCCACCGAAACGGAGACCACGGGGAGGGAGGAAAGGGGCGCGGCACCGCCGCCGTCGAGGCCGCAGCGCCATAGCCGGGATCCCCGAAGGAAGCAAAGGGTGTCGCCGCCGGGCGCGCTGAACACGGCCTGGGCGCCGCCCTGCGTGACCTGGGTCGCGACGGCCTTTCCGGAACGGGTTGAGCCCGCGGAGGCCACGGGCTGGACAAAGACCTCGGGGATCCCGGTGGCCGCGAGCGCCAGCAGGGCCACGCCGCCGCGGACCCGGGCTAGGCTGTTGGGCCGCACGGTGGAGGCGCACAGCTCGGTGTCCTCCTTCCCGGAAGCGGAGACCGAACGCAGGCCCCCCTTGAGGTAGGCCAGGCGGTCCGGCGCGAGCCAGAAAAGGTCCGTTCCGTCGCCGCCGGCTTGGGCCAACACCACCGGGTCACCGCCGTCGGCGGGGACCCGGCTGACCATCCCGCCGCCTTCGACGGCCAGGGCCGATCCGTCCGGGGTCCAGGCCAGGGAGGAGGCGCTGCCGGATTGGGTCAGGGTCCACGCCTGGCCATCGGCCAGATCCTCGACCCAAACGTCGCCGTGGGCGATGTAGGCCAAGCGCGAGGAATCCGGGGAAAAGGCCATGGAATCGGTCGAGGCGTCCTCGGCGGCGACGATGCCGGCGTCGTCGGCCGTGACGGGGCGCTCCTGGAGGCCGTCGGCGGACACCAGCCACAGGTTCGTGGCGCCCTTTTGGGAGGCGAGCAACGCGAATTCGGCCCCGTTGGGGGACGCGACCGCGGCCAAGTCCTCTCGGCCACGTTTCGGGGAAGGGTAGGGTAGCCAACCCCGCCCGAAGGCCCCTAAATAGGCCTTGCAGGTCCCTTGGGTCCCGCAACGGACCAGCACTTCGTGGCGGCCCAGGCGTTCCGTGAACAGAACCGTGGCCTGGGCGGAAGGGGTCTCGCCGACCGGGAGCTGGGTCGCAGCAAGGGCCGGTGCGGACCATCCCAAAAGCAGGCATACCCCGGCGCAAAAGGTCGAGAAGAGTCCCAAAGCGACAGCGATTGGGGAGAACTGTTTCACTCGTTTGGTCTCGAAAAATCCAGTTCAGACAAAACTTTTCTGAAATAATAATTCAATGCAACCAATCCGTCAATAAAAGATTTGAACATCTTCCTGTGGATATCTTGGTTAGGTATTTGGGAACCATCTTGAGTCCGGAACGGGAGCTCTCGACCCGGTCCGACCCTACCGTTCCTTGAGGCTTCGCGCCCAGGCCAAGTATTCCCGGAAGGTGCGTTCCCGCCCCCGGTCGGTGGGGCGGTAGAAGCCTCGTCCCAGAAGGGCCTCGGGCAGGCAGTCCATGTCCGGCACCGCTCCGGGGCGGTCGTGGGCGTGCACATAGCCTTGTCCGTGTCCGAGCTCCCGGGCGAGCCGGGTGGGGGCGTTGCGCAGGTGCAGGGGCACCGGAAGCGAACCGCTGCTTTGGATCTCGGCGCGCACCGAGTCCCAGGCCCGTTCGGCGGCGTCGCTTTTCGGGACGCAGGCCAGATAGGCGGCCAATTGGATGATGGCCAGTTCGCCCTCGGGGGAGCCCAGGAATTCGTAGGCTTCACGGGCCGCCCGGGCCATGCCTAAGGCCGCGGGATCCGCGTTGCCGATGTCCTCGCTGGCCATGCGCGTCAAACGCCGCAGTACATAGAGGGGGTCGTCGCCCGCCAGGAGCATGCGGCCGCACCAGTAGACGGCCGCGTCCGGGTCCGAGGAGCGCACGCTTTTGTGCAGCGCGGAGATGATGTCGTAGTGCTGGTCCCCGGACTTGTCGTAGAGCAGCACCTTGGCGCCGAGGACCCGCTCCACGGCGCCAAGGTCCAGGGGGACGCCCTTGGGGCCCGCGGAGGCCGCCTGTTCGAGCAGGTTCAGCGCCCTCCGGGCGTCCCCGTCCGCGGCCCGGGCGATGGCCTCGAGGGCCGAGTCCTCGGCCTCCACCCCGGAACCGCCCAGCCCCCGGGGGTCGGCCAGGGCCCGCCGCAGCAGGGCCGCCAAGGCCCCTTCGGGGAGGGACTCCAGGCGCACCACCCTGGAGCGCGAAAGCAGGGCCGCGTTGAGCGCGAAGCTGGGGTTTTCGGTGGTGGCTCCCACCAGGGTGAGGGTGCCGTCCTCCAAGGAGGGAAGGAAGGCGTCCTGCTGGGCCTTGTTGAAGCGGTGGATCTCGTCGAGGAACAGAAGGGTGCGCCGCCCCTCCAGGCGCAGGCGCTCGCGGGCCTCCTCGGCCGCGGCGCGCACGTCCTTCAGTGTCGCGTCCACCGCGCTCAAGGCGCTGAAGTGGAAGTCGCCGCCGCGGGCCAGAAGGCGCGCCAGGCTGGTCTTGCCCACGCCCGGGGGGCCCCAGAAGATCAGCGAGCCGGCCTCGCCCTTCAGGAACGACTCGCGCAGTGGGCTTCCCGGCCCCAGCACCTTGTCCTGGCCCACGATCTCCTCGAGGGCCGCCGGGCGCATGCGTTCGGCCAGGGGCCGGCCGGCGCCGGCGGCTTCCTCGAAGAGTCCGTCGCCCGGCACCCCCCCGCGCCCTAGTCGAGGGCCCGCAGCACCACGCCGGTGGTGAGCTTGGGGAGAAAGTAGGTGCTCTTCTGCGGCATCACGTCATGGGCGTCGGAGACGGCCTTGAGCTGCTCCATGCGCGTGGCCCGCACCAGGAAAGCCGACTGGGCCTTCCCCGCGGCCACCAGGGCGGCCGCCTTGGCCGCGTCCTTCTCGAAGAGCAGGTGCTCCTGCGCGGCGATGCTTTCCGCGCTCATGCCGAGGCGCTTCTCAAGCACCAGGGACTGCAGCAGCGCGACGTCGAGGCGCTTGTAGGCCGGGCTGCGGCGTCCGGGGACCGCCCGCAGCGGGTCCACCTTGGCCCTGAGGGAAAGCAGGCGCAGGGCCCCCGGGGCCACCCATCCGAAGGCGTGGCCCGGTTTCGGGGCCGCCAACGCGCGCGTGAGCGCCTTCAGCGAGGCGCATTCAGCGACGTCGAAGTCCCCGGCGAGGGAGCGCAACAGTCCCGCCTCATCGAAGCCCGGGAGCGCGTGCACCAAGCGGTGGGTGGGGAGGATCATCAAGCCCGGCTGCTGGAAGGGCGCCAGGCACACCAGGGTCGAGGCCGCGGCCTCGCGAAGGGCGGGAGGCGCCTCCCGGGAGTAGCGCAGCATGGTCTCGTAGCGGTGGTGCCCGTCGGCGATGTAGACCGGCGAGCGCGCCAGCAGCGCCGTGTAGGCGGCGACCTCGTCCGGGTCGTCGACGGTCCATACCCGGTGCCGCTGCCCCTCGGGCGTGGTGAAGTCGGCGTCGGGGCGCCGCCGCGCGCGCGCGCCGGCCCAGGCGCCGGCGGAACCGCCGGGGTCGTCGTGGAGCAGGAAGATGGGCGAGAAGTTCGTCCGGGTGGCCCGGGTGAGGTCCAGGCGGTCCGCCTTGGGCTTGCTCAGGGTGCGTTCGTGCGGGCGCACCACTCCCCGGGCGTAGTCCTCGAGCCGGAGCAGGGCGTAGACCCCGGTGAAGGAGCGCCGCCGCCCGTCCGGGGCGGCGTAGTCCTGGCGCACCACGGTCAGGCCCGGCCGGGGGTCGGTCCGCAGCGCCCCCGAGCGGCGCCAGCGGGCGAGCAGATCCGCGGCCCGCGCGTAGCGGTCGGCACCCGGGCGGTCCCCGGGACGCGCGCGGCCGAAGTCCAGGCGCACCACGTTCCGGGGGTGGCGGCGGTGTAGGGCCGCCTGTTCCGCCGGGGAGATGACGTCATAGGGCGGGGCGACGACCGCGGCGAGGTCGCCGACTTTGGCGGGGTCGTAACGCAGGGCCTGGAAAGGCAGGATGCGGGCCATGGGGCTCCGATGGGGAGGGGAGGTAAGGTTCGCGTTCAGAGGCGTTCCAACTCGCGGTGCATGGCCTCCAGGCCGGCGGTGATGCCGCGGGCCCCCAGCCCCAGCGACCGGAGGCGGGCCGTTTCCAGGCTGGCGTCGGGCGGACGGGGATCCTTGAAGACCACGTCGTTGAGCGCGCTGGCGACGACGCTGGATTCGGGGAAGCCGAATTCGCGGGCCAGGCGCACGGCGAAATCGTGGCGGGTGGCCCGTTCCGGACCGGCCAGGTGCAGGAGGCCGTCGAGGCCGCGCTCGGCGGCCTCGGCCAGGGCTAGGCAGGCGTCTTCCCCGTAGATGGGGGTGCGCCATTGGTCGGTGAAGGCGCGCACGCGGTTGCCCGTAAGGAAGGCGCGCAGCCAACGCTCGGCGAAGTTGCGCCCCCGGGCCGGGCCCCGGCCCCAGCCGTAGGTGAGGGCCAGGCGCACGATGAGGGGGGATCCTCCGGCCTCGGCCACGACCCGTTCGGCGTCCCTCTTGCTGCGCCCGTAGGCTCCCAGGGGCGCGGGGGGATCCTCCTCCCGCCAGAGCGCCCGGGTGCCGTCGAAGACCTGGTCCGTGCTCAGCAGCGCCATCCGGATCCCGCGGGAGGCCGCCGCCCGCGCCAAATGGCGGGAGGCCTGCACGTTGATCTGGCGCGCCGAGGGTTCATCCGCGGCGCAGGCGTCCGGGTCGGCGATGGCCGCCAGGTGGAAGATCCAATCCGGCCGGACCTCCTCCAGGAGGGCGTCCACCTGGTCCTGGATGCAGACGTCCAGGTGCCGCGTTTCCACGCCCGGGATGGGCGCCGCGTCGCCGCCCCGGGAGTGCCAAGTGGCGCACACGGCCCAGCCGCGCCGCGCCAGCAGGGGGGCCAGGTTGCTGCCCAAAAAACCGGCCGCGCCGGTCACCAGGGCGCGGCGGATTTCAGCCATGGCGTCCCTCCGCAGCAGGCACGACGGTGGGTGTGGATGTGGGCGTGGACTTGGGGGATCCCGAGGTTGGGGGCCGTCCGGCTGGCCCCCAGTCCAGGCTGACCAGGGCTATCCCCACGCTGGCGGCGCCGGCCGCCGCGGCCACGATCGCGTATTGCGGGGTCCCGAATTTCGGCGGTATGCGCCGTTGGGCGATGCTTTCGGCGATGCCCGCCGCCAACCCGCACCACAGCGCGGTGAAAGGCGCCGACAAAAGGGTGACCACGGTGAAGGTCTCCCAGCCGGCCGGGTGGGCCAGGCGGGGCTTGGCCGGGGCCGGGGGGAGCAG
>DAIDJD010000046.1 GCA_027451505.1 candidate division FCPU426 bacterium | reverse complement strand
GGGGCGGGAGTATGACATACGGGTGCGCCTGAGGCCGGGGCAGAGGGACCTGGACGCCGCCTTCGGGCGGACCTGGGTGCCCAATCTCAACGGGAACCTGGTGCGCCTGTCGTCGGTGGCCGACGGCGTGCTGAGCTCCGGGCCGAGCTCCATCACCCGCCGGGACCGCTCCCGTTCCATCGTCATCGACGCGGACCTGGGCCAGGGGGCCGGCCTCGGGGACGTCCTCGACGCGACCCGACGCGTCATCGCGGCCCACCCCCTCCCCAAGGGCGTGACCTACGAATTCGTGGGCCAGGCCGAGGACTTCGCCGACATGGGCCGGAACATGGCCATCGCCTTCCTGATGGCCATCGTGATGATGTACCTGGTCCTGGCCTCCCTCTACGAGAGCTTCATCACGCCCCTGACGATCCTTCTCGCGCTGCCCCTGGCCATCGCGGGCGCCTTCTATGCCCTGTTCGCGGTCGGGACCCTGGACCGGCTCGGGGTTCTGGCCTTCCTGCACCGCATCCATCTTTTCCATGTGGCCAACCTGGACGCATCCATCAACCTCTTCTCCTTGATCGGGATGGTCATGCTCCTGGGGCTGGTGGCCAAGAACTCGATCCTGTTGGTGGACCTGACGCTGCAGAACATCGCCGCCGGGCTCGATCGGCGGGAGGCCCTGGTGGCGGCGGGGCGGGCCCGGCTCCGGCCCATCCTGATGACTTCGTTGGCCCTGCTGTTCGGCACCCTGCCCCTGGCGCTGGCCCTCAACGAGGCCGGGCGCTTCCGGTCCTCGATGGGCATCGCCATCGCGGGGGGGCTGTTCACCTCCACGCTGCTGACGCTAGTGGTGGTGCCGGCGGCCTTCGAATACGTCGACGACCTCAGGGCCTGGATCGAGGGCGGGGTGAGGCGCCTGGGCGGGCGGGGAGCCCCTTAGGTATTTCGTCAGGATTTTTGCGCGAATGGCGTTGCGCGGAACCGCCCGGTTTGTTACGATTTTTCCGGTCGTCGGCCCGGCGGGCCGGCGGTCAAAGCGGGCCGTGAGGCCCGTTTTCTGTTTTATGGGCCTGCGCACCGGCGCGGGCCCGGACACGCGAGGGTCAGCATGAGTTCGATCGTCCTGGAGGCCCTGGAGGCCCTGGAGCGCAGCAAGCGCATCGACAAGAAGGTCCTGCTGGAGGCTTTGGAGGCCGCGATGGCCTCGGCCGGGCGCAAGGCCTACGGCGCCAACCTGAACATCGTCGTCGAATTCAACGAGTCCAACGGCGAGTTCAAGGCCTTCGCCGTGAAGAAGGTCGTCGAAACCGTGACGGACCCGGACCTCGAGATCGGCGTGGAGGAGGCCCAGCGCAAGGATCCCTCGGTCCAGGCCGAGCAGGAACTGCGCATCCTGCTGCCCAAGGTCGACTTCGGCCGCATCGCCGCCCAGACCGCCAAGCAGGTCGTGCTGCAGCGCGTTCGCGAGGCCGAGCGCGAGAAGGTCTTCGAGGACTTCAAGAACCGCCTCAACGACGTGCTGACCGCCGAGGTCCTGCGTATGGACGGCCGCAGCGTCATCCTGGACATCGGCGGCGGGACCGAGGCCGTGCTGCCCCCCAAGGAGCAGATGTTCAAGGAGGAGGTCATGCCCGGGGACCGGCTCAAGGTCTTCGTGGTGGACGTCCGCCGAACGGCCCGCGGCCCGCAGGTGGTGGTTTCGCGCACGCACCCCGCCCTCGTGAAGAAGCTGTTCGAGGCCGAGGTCCCGGAGATCCAGGAGGGCATCGTCGAGATCAAGGCGGTGGCCCGGGAGGCCGGCGTGCGGACCAAGATGGCGGTGCAAAGCTACGACGAGAAGGTGGACCCGGTGGGGGCCTGCGTGGGGATGAAGGGCATCCGGGTCCAGACCGTGGTCACCGAGATCCTGGGGGAGCGCGTCGACATCATCCCCTGGTCCGACGAACCGGCCAAGCTCATCAGCGCGGCCCTGAGCCCGGCGCGGGTCTCGCGCGTGCTCATCGAGGAGGCCGCCAAGCGCTCCACCGTGGTGGTCGCCGAGGACCAGCTCAGCCTGGCCATCGGCAAGAAGGGCCAGAACGTGCGCCTCGCGGCCAAGCTCACCGGCTGGAAGGTGGACGTCAAGAGCGAGGCCCAAATGGCGGAGGAGCAGCTCCGCGAGGCCAGCCAGGAGTTGGCGGCCCAGGAGGCCGCGGGGCAGGCCGCCGAGGCCGAGGAGGTCTTCGAGCTTCCCGGGATCGGCGCCAAGCTCACGGCCCGCCTCATCGAGGCCGGATACGACGACCTCGAGAAGATGGCCGCCGCCGAGACCGCCGACCTGGTGAAGATCGAGGGCATCGGCGAGAAGACCGCCGAACGCATCCGCGATGTGGCCGCTAGGCTCATGCGCGGGGAAGAGATCGAAGAAGGCGGCGACACGGAGGCCTGACGGCCCCGCGTCAGCCTTTGGGGCCCCGTGGCGGGGCCGTCCACGCGAAAGGAAGGAAAGTGAGCAAGCTTCGAGTGTTCGAGATCGCCGACAAGGTTGGGCGCACCCCGCAGGAGGTGCGCGATGAGCTTCAACGGCGCGGCAAAGCGGTGCACAGCAACCTCTCCCTCATCGAGGACGCCTTCGTCGAGGCGGTCTTAAGCCATTTCGGGGGGGCGAAGGCCCGCGTTGAACCCTCCGCCGAGGCGGCTCCCGGGGCGGCACCGGCCCCCGCGCCCGCGGCGCCGTCGCCCGCGCCCGTCGCCCCGCCCAAGCCCGTGGAACGCGCCGGGGTCACGATCGACATGACCATCCCTTCGGCGCCCAAGTTCGCGATCCCCAAGAAAAAGGTTCCGCGCCCCGCCGGAACGACCGCGGCCGCTGACGCGGCGGCGCCCGCGACGACCCCTCCGGAGGCCCCCTCGGCGGCCTCTGTCGTCGCCTTGGCCGCCGCCCCAGCCCCCTCCGCCGTCCCAACCCCTGCCCCGGAAGCCGCGGCGCCCAAGCCCATCGCGCC
>DAIDJD010000045.1 GCA_027451505.1 candidate division FCPU426 bacterium | reverse complement strand
GACAGAGGACACACTGCGGCGAGCGCGGGGTGCAGAGGGTTGCGCCTAGTTCCATCAAAGCCTGGTTAAAGTCGCCGGGACGGTGAGGTGCCAGTCCCCGGGGGCCAGGTAGGCCGTGCCCGCCTCGATGGCGTCGCCGTCGGCGGCCTCCCGGACCCGCAGCCGGCTGGCCCGGTCGAGCCGCTCGGCCAGCCCCCGGGTGAAGCCCGCGGGCATGTGCTGGACGATCAGCACCGCCGCGGTCAGGTCGCCGGGCAGGGCCGGGACCACGGCCGCGAGGGCCCGCGGCCCCCCGGTGCTGGCGGCGACGGCCACGGCCGCGAGCGCCGGACGGGGGGCCCGCGACCCGGCCGCGGCGGACCGGGGGAGGGGCGCCGGCGCCGGGCCGGAGCCGGGCCCCGGACGGAAGCGCAGCCGTGAGAGGTCGATGCGCCCGGCGACCTTGACCTTCCCGCGGAGCTCCTCGCCGATCCGCTCCAGGTCCAGGGCCGCGGAGCCGCCGGGCTTGAGCACGAAGTCCACGGCCCCGTAGTCCAGGGCGCGGAGGGTGGTCTCGGCGCCGCGGGGCGTGTAGGCCGAGAGCATGACGCAGGCCACGGGGGCCTCGGACATCAGGTAGCCCAGGGTCTGCAGGCCGTCCAGCCGCGGCATCTCCACGTCGAGGGTGACCACATCCGGCCGGAGATCCCGCGCCTTCTCCACGGCGTCGAGACCGTCGACGGCGGAACCCACCACCTCGATCTGCGGATCCTGCTCCAGGACGCCCCAGACGACGCGGCGCATGAGGGCCGAGTCGTCGACCACCAGCACCCTCGTCCGGCGCGCGGGCGGGCTCACGGCTCCAGGGCCCTCTCCGCCGCTTCGAGCACCTTGGTGACCTGGAACGGTTTGATGACGAAATCGCGGGCTCCCGCCTGGATGGACTCCACCACCAGGGACTGCTGCCCCATGGCCGAGCACATCACGATCCGCGCGTCCGGGTCCAAAGTCAGGATTCGGCGCACCGCCTCGATCCCGGAGAGTTCGGGCATGACGATGTCCATGGTCACCAGGGCCGGGCGCAAGGCGGCGAAGCGGGCGACGGCTTCGTTGCCGTCGCGGGCCTCGCCCACCACGCGATACCCGTGGCGCTCGAAGATGTCGCGCAGCGTCGCCCGCATGAAAGCGGCGTCGTCGACGACCAGCACGGTCTTCTCCATGGCACCTCTCGGCGGCGCGGGGCTCAGGCCCCGGCCGCGCCCTCGACCAAGGCGTCGAGATCCAGCGCGAAGACCAGGCGCCCCCCCAGGTCCAGCACCGAATCGATGAAGCGGGCGGCGGGGATCTCCATCAGGGAACGCGGCCTCTGCCGCGCGGCCGCATCGCAGGAAAGGACCTCCACGACCGCGTCGACCCCCACCCCGAAGTCGCCCCCGGCGGTCTCGACCACCACCACCCGGGCGCCGGGGGAGCCTTCCCCCGGGGCCCCGGGAAGGCCCAGGCGCCGCTTGGCCTCCACCAGGGGCAGCACCCGCCCCCGCAGGTTGAACAGGCCGCGCACCCAGGGCGCCACGCGGGGCATGCGCACCGTGGGGACCGGCCGGAGGATCTCCCGGACCCTCCCCACCGGGGCGGCGTAGTGGTCGTCCCCCAGGGCGAAAACCACCCAACGCTCCTCAGGCATCGATCCCTTCCCCGGCGCGGAAGCGGCCCACCAACGAACCCAGCCGCCCCACGGTGCGCTCCAGTTCCCTGGCCGCCTCGACCATCTCGTGCATGCTGGAGGTCTGCTCCTGGGTCGAGGCCGAGGCCTGTTCGATGCCGGCGGAGGTCTCCTCGGCCACCGCGGCGCTCTCCTCGACCGCCTTGACGATGCGTTCGGTGCTGTCCTGCTGCCTTCCGGTCATCTCGTGGATCTCGCGGGCGAGTTCGTCGACCTTGCGCACCGAACGGATGATCTCCTCCAGGGCCGCCCCGGCGCGCGTCACCACGGAGCTGCCGTCCTTGAGCGCGGCCGCGCCCTCGGCCATCCGCGAGACCGAGCGTTCAGTCTCGCCCTGGATGTCCCGCACGAGCTGGTTGATCTCCTCGGCGGCCTTGGCCGATCCCTCGGCCAGCTTGCGGACCTCCTCGGCGACCACCGCGAACCCCCTCCCGGCCTCCCCGGCCCGGGCCGCCTCGATGGCCGCGTTCAAGGCCAGGAGGTTGGTCTGGTCGGCGATGCCGGTGATGATCTGGACCACCTGGCCGATCTTGCGGCTGGTGCGCCCCAGCCCCTCCACCGTGCGCGCGTCCTCGCCCGCCTTGGCGCTGATCTCGGAGATCCGGTGCACGGCTTCCTTGACCGCCTCGCCGCCCTTGAGGGCGGACTGGAAGGCCTGGGCCGAGGCCTCCGCCACGCCCGCCGCGCGCTCGGCCACCTCGTGGGAGGTCTGCCCCATCCCGGCAACGACCGTGCTGGTCTCGCTGGCGCGGGCGGCCTGCACCTCCATGCCCCGGGAGATCTGCTGGACCGTGGACGTGATCTCCTGGCTGGCCACGTTCATCTCCTGGGCGGCCGTGGAGAGCACCCCCGAATGGCGGCCCACCTCGGAGGCCGCGCCGCGCAGGCCCGTGGCGCTGTCCTTGAGGAAAGCCCCCAACACCGCCAAGCCCTCGGCGGTGCGGCCGAAGAGGCCGTCGCCCCCGATGTCCGGCGGTTCGGCCTCGAACTCGCCCCGGCCCAAGGCCCGAAGGTGCCCGGCCAGCGCCTCCAGGTGGGAGACCAAACCGCGCCGCATCAGGCGCGCGCTCACCAGCGCGGCGATCCAGGCCAGGGCCAGCCCCAGCAGCATGCATTCGGTGAGGTTGATCCGGCGGTCCCCCTCCACGGCGCCCACCATCCAGCCCGTGCCCAGGCCCAGGGCCGTGAACAGCGCGCCCAACGCCGCCAGGAAGCGCCAGATCGGATCGCGCGGGATGACGGAACGCCTTCGACTCATGGGTTTCCTCCGTTGGGTGCCGGCATTCACAGGGTACGGGCGGGGCCGAAGGCGGACCAGACCCGCAGCGTGCCCTCCAGGCAGTCCAGGTCCAGGGAACGCCCCGAGTTCCCGCCGCAGTCCTCCGCCAGGGCGGCCAGCCCCAGGGCGCGCAGCCCTGCGCGGGCCGCCTCCACGTTGCGTTCGCCCACCGGGGACGGGCCTAAGCCGGGGAACATGCGCGCACCGCCCACGAGGTAGGCGCGGCAGTCCCGGATCCGGGCGCCCCCGGCCTCGAGCTCCCGGGCCAGGGCCGCGACCGCCTGGTCGCAGAATTTGGCCGGGCGCGCCGGATCCCCCAGGCCCGCGGAGGGCCCGGGGAGCATGCAGTGGGCCATGGCCCCGAGGGCCGTGCGCGGGTCCCAAAGGCAGACCGCCACGCAACTGCCCAACCCGCGCGCGCCGAGCACCGCCGGGGCCCGGGCGA
>DAIDJD010000044.1 GCA_027451505.1 candidate division FCPU426 bacterium | reverse complement strand
CCGCCGCCACGAACTTCGCCGGGTCATGGTGGAGGGCGGCGCCGACACCCTGGGGGCCTTCCTGGAGCTCGACCTCGCCGACGAATTGGTGCTGTACCTGGCCCCCAAGCTGGAGGGCAGCGGCCGGGGGATGCCGCTTTTCCGGCATCCCCGGGAGCGGCCCTTCGAGCAATGGAGCGGCCTGCGCATCCTCGAATCCGTGCCGGTGGGCTCGGACCTGCGCGTGACCGCGCGCTTCAGGGAGCGTTGATGTTCACGGGCATCGTCCAGGCCGTGGCCGAGGTCGCGGCGCTGCGAACGGGGCCCTCCGGGGGGCGCCTGGAGCTGGAGGGGAAGCTCCCCTGGGCCCTCGAGGCCGGCGAAAGCGTGGCGGTGGACGGCTGCTGCCTGACCGCCCTGCCCGGCGCCGCCGCGGCCTTCGACCTCAGCCCGGAGACCCTCGCCCGGACCACGCTGGGGGCCCGGGCGCCGGGGGACCGGGTGAACCTGGAGCGGGCCCTGAGGGTGGGGGACGCCCTGGGGGGGCATTTCATGTCCGGGCACGTCGACGGACGGGCCGAGCTGTTGTGGATCCGCGCCGAGGGCGGGGGGGCGCTGTGGCGGCTGCGGGCGCCCGCCGGTTGGGAGCGCTTGGTGGCCTCCAAGGGCAGCTTGGCCCTGGACGGCGTGTCGTTGACCCCCTTCGACGTCTCCGGACGGGAATTCAGCGTGGCGCTGATTCCGCACACCCTGGCGGCCACGGGATTGGGCCGCCGGCGGGCCGGGGACGGGCTCAATTTCGAGGCCGACGCGCTGGCGCGTTACGTGGCGCGCCTGCTCGAGGCCCCCGGGGGGGAGTCGTGAAGATCGGCGAACTGGCGGGGCAGGGCCCCGAATTGCCCGGGGCGCGGCGCAAGGCGCGCGAACGCGGGGGCCCCGGGGGCGCCAAGGGCGTGGGGGGCGCCGCCGACGCCGCGCGCCAGGCGCCGGCCTTCGCCGAGGCCTTCCTGAACGCGGGACAGGCGCTCACGGCGCGCGCCCTGGAGGACGTCCTCGACGAGCTCGGGCGCCAGGGCGAGCGGCTGGCGGCGAACCAGAACTTCCAGGAGCTCGAACGCTACCGGGGCCTGGTCCAGGAATTCGTGCGCAAGGCGGTGCAGGGCATGGGCACGCTGGCCCAGACCCGGCCCCGCGCCGACAACGGGAAGGTCCACGTGCTGTTGAAAAAGATCGACGGGGAGATGGAGGCGCTCACGCGCGAGGTGATGAGCCGCCAGGCCGCCCCCCTGGCCATCCTGACCCGCCTCGACCAGATCCGGGGCCTGCTGCTGGACCTCTACAAGTGAGGGCCCCGGCCCGGCGCGGCGCGGGGTTGGATCCCATCTCCCGCGCGGTGGCCGACATCCGGCGCGGACGGATGGTGGTCGTCATCGACGACGAGGACCGCGAGAACGAGGGCGACCTGGTCATGGCCGCGGAGAAGGCCACGCCCAAGGCGGTGGCCTTCATGGCCCGGCAGGGGAGGGGGCTGGTCTGCGCCCCCATGCTGGGGGCCGACCTGGACCGTCTGGAGATCGGGCACATGGTGGAGCGCTCCAGCGAGAGCCTCCGCACGGCCTTCACGGTGAGCGTGGACGCCCGGCGCGGGACCACCACCGGGATCTCGGCGCACGACCGGGCGCGGACCCTGCGCGGCCTCGCCGACCCCCACGCGCGCGCCGGCGACTTCAACCGCCCCGGCCACGTCTTCCCCTTGCGCTACCGGGAGGGCGGCGTGCTGGTCCGGGCGGGGCACACCGAGGCGGCCGTGGACCTGTGCCGCCTGGCCGGCTGCCGCCCCGCGGGGGTGATCTGCGAGATCATGCGCGACGACGGGGCGATGGCCCGGCTCCCGGACCTGTTGAAGTTCGCCCGCCGCCACGGCCTGGCGATCATCAGCATCGAGGACCTGATCCGGCACCGCCGGGCCACCGAGCGCCTGGTGCGCAAGGAGGTCGCCATCCCCTTCCCGACGCGCTGGGGGGCCTTCACGCTGCACCTCTACCGCAGCCTCGTCGACGGGGGGGTGATCATCCAAAATGCCCACCGCATCAACTCTGGTGAGATGCCCATCGCTTCGGCCGAGGGTGGGCAAC
>DAIDJD010000043.1 GCA_027451505.1 candidate division FCPU426 bacterium | reverse complement strand
TCTGGCCGCGCAGGGACACCAGCGCCTGATTCTTCGGAAGAAGTTCGACCACCCGGGCCCGGAGGAGGTCGCCCGGGCTCAGCCCCCCGATCAGGTCGCCGAGCGCGACCGGGGAGGCCTGGATGGAGAGCGGAAGGCCCGCCGCATTGACCACCATGAATGCCTCCTTGAGCGCGCGCCCCTTCCCCGGCCGGACGCCCTCAGCGTCGCAGGCTCAGGATGAGTTCCACCTCGCCGGCGAGCATGCCGGTTTCACGGGCGATGGCCTCGACGTCCAGTCCCCGATCCGCGAGGTCGTAAAGGTCCTGGTGCCTGGGACGGCGGGACTCCGGTCCGGCGGATCCGCCGGGCCCTTCCGCATCCGCAGCCGGGAGGGACCCACCGGAGACCGCGGACCCTTCCGCGGTGGCCCCGGAGCCGCGGGCCGCGCCCCTGGTCCGGGTCCGCGGGCGCGCGCCGGACGGGGCCTGGGAAGCGGTCGGTCGCGGGCCCGGAAGCGCCTTCGGCGCCTGGCGCGCGACCGCCGCCGCCGGCGCAGGGGCGGAAGCCGAAGGCGGGGGGACCTTGCGCGGCGCGGCGGAAGCGGCCCCGGCCACGCGGGCCTTGGGTGGTTCGGCCGCGCCCTTGGCGACCATCCGCAGGGCCAGGGCTTTCTCGGCTTTTTGGGCCCGTTCCGTGGCCGCCTCCAAGGCCGCCCGGCGCTCCTCGGCCGCGCGGGCCAGGTTCTCCCCCACCTCGCGGGCGTCCTTCACCAGGGCCGCCACGCGCTCCTGGAATTCCATGAGGTCCTCGTCGTCGAGGGCCTCGGAGATGCGGTGGTCCAGGCGGGCCGATTCGCGCCGCAGGTACCAGATCGTCCACGCCTGGACCAGGGCCAGCCCCAGGACCACGAAAAACACGCTCAGCAGCACCAACGCCACGTCAGGCCACCAGGTCGATTCGGTGGCCGTCCCCGTCCCCCACCGTGGGCCCCCCGGGATCCCCGCCCGCGGATTCCGCGCCCCGGCCCGGCCGCCGGCCCAGGGCTCCGCCCCCGCCGCCTCCGGTCCCGGACTCGTCGGCGCGCACGCCCTCGGACTCGTCGGCGCGCGCCGAACCCGTGACCTGGGACTCCCGCCTCAGCGCTTCCCGGCGCCGGGTCTCGGCGACCTGGCGTTCGGCCATGTCCGCCGCCTGGATGGCCTGGAGGTTGACCTCGGCCCACTGGGGCGAATTGAAGATCGCCGAAAGGTTCTGTGCCACGTTCATGGCGCCTCCCGCGGCTACCGGAACGGCAGGGCCTTGATCTGTCCGTTGTCCTCGACGTAGGAGCTGAACTTCTCGTCGACGGAGACGACCTTGGTGACCCTGCTGATCGTCATCTTGGTGCCGGGATAGACCGGCCCCGAACAGCTCACCTTGGCCCGACGCTTGCCCTTCTCGGCGGCGGCCTTGGCGTCGATCTCGGCCTTGGCCGTGGTCAGGGCCTTGTAGTCGCTGAGCAGCTTGAACTGCGTGCGCGTGAGCTTGTTGAGCATGTCCTTCTTGTCCTCGGGGAGCTTCCCGCCGAGCTTGGTGTTGAGCTCCTTGAGGAATTGGATCCCCTTCTTGGCCTTGTCGACCTGCTCGGCGATGGCCTTGGCCTCCTTCTCGATGCGCCGGACCTCCTCGCGCATTCGGGGGTCCTCGCCGACCTCGATCTCGGTGGGGACGTTGCTCTTGGCGCCGATCTCCTTGGCCACCACCTCCCAGCCGGCCACGGTGGTTCCGCCCACGAGCATGCCCCGACCGGTCAGCTCGACCTTGTCGGAGGCGATCACCGTGGAGTGCATGATGGCGTCCATCACCCGGACCACCGCCCCGCTGTCGACATAGGCGTTGCGGATGTACTTCGCCTCGACGGGCCCGTTGGCGGTGACCCTGGTCTTCTGCCCGATGATGCCGCCCTTGATGAGCACCTTGCCCCCGGCGGTCACCTCCCCGCCGTCGAGCACCCCGTCGATGACCACGTCCTCCCCGGCCTTGACCTTGTACTCGCCGTTGATGGACCCGTGGATGAGGACCGTCCCGAAGAAGTCGATGTTGCCGACCTTCAAGGTGAGGTCCCCGTTGACCTCGAAGATCGCCAGGACGGCGATGGTCGCCGAGCGCACGAGGACCTTGCCCGCCGGGGTCTCGGTCTCGGTCTCGCTCTCCTTGAACACCACCTGCCCGGTCTCGGAGGCCACGTAGAGGGCCGGGTCGGCCGGATCCTGGGCCACGCCCTGCCCCGGGGTGAGCGTCATGTCCTGGCCGATCTTGGGCGCGATGACCTTGCCCGTGACCGTGCGCCCGGCCCGGCCCTGCTTGACCGGCACCAAACGGCACAACTTCGAGTCCTTGGCCACGTTGTCGATGGTCGTCAGGTTGCGGTAGTCGACCTTGGCGTTCTTGTCCTGGGCGGCGGAAGCCGCCGCCGCGGAGGCCGCGGCGTCGGGCTTCTTCTCCCAGTACTTCTACACGAAAGCGTCGGCCCCATCGACGACCGGGGTCCCTTCCGCGGCCAGGAATTCCACCGGCGCGCTCTTGGGCCCCTGGGCCGCCAGGGCCGGGGCCAGCGCGTTGAGCTGGTCCTCCTTCAGCCCGAACACCACGCCTTGGGCGGCCAGGACGGCCCGCACCCGGTCCACGGTGGCGGGCTTGCCGGATTCGGCCCCCAGCACCGTGACCTTGGCCGACATCTCGTCCTCGGACACCTCCACGAAGATCTGGGCGTCGGTGGTGTTGGCCTTGGGCTGCACCAGGACCACCGGGTGGCCCGTGGCGTTGTCCACGGCGTGCTTGAGGTCGTCGGGTTGCCACCCGCTGATCCCGGTTTGCTCGATCTCGGCCTTCACCGCCTCCAGGGTTACGCGCTTGCCGCTTCCCTGCGGCGGATACACGGTCAACACCAAGCCGTCGTCGGCGGTGTTGAGGTGGGTGTAGCCGTCCACATCCCGGTCCGTCATCACTGTTCCCCCGATGCGCGAATGAGCGATCCTGCCCGTCCCTGACTCCGCCCAAATTTTATCGCCAAAGCCGCCTGAAGGTGCAAGACGGCTTTTGCATAAATTTGAGAAACCCTGCCCGGAGAGACGCCCAAGACCTGGGCGGCCTCCTTGTGTCCGAGTTCCTCCTCCAACAACAGGTAAAGCAGGTTCCGTTCCCGTTCCGGTAGGCGGCCCACGGCCTCGGCCAGGGCCTCCTGGAGTTCCCGCTTCTGGACAGCCTCGTCGGCCTGGGGCGCGGCCGGGTCGGCCAGGCGTTCGGCCAGGGGAAGCCCATCCTCGCCGTCGAATCCATCCAGAAAAACCATTGCGGCTGGTGTGTTTTCGAGAAGTCGTTCGCGCAACTCCTCAATTCCACATCCCAGATGCTGGGCCCATTCCTCCTCGGTACAAGGCCGCTGCAAACTCTGTTCAAGCTCCTCCATGCCGCGCCGGAGGACCTTCCAGCGCCTCCGGGACTCCTTGCTGAGGATGTCCTGCCGGCGCAATTCGTCCAGCATGGCTCCCCGTATCTTCAACCGTGCCCAAGCCTCGAAGGGCACCCCCCGGCCGGGATCCCAATGCTCGATAGCGGCCACCAACCCCAAGGACCCGCACTGGATCAAATCGTCCGAAAGGCCTTCGGCTGAAGGGGGCAACCCAACTTTCAGGCCGGACCAAACCCTGTGGACCAAGGGCAGGTAGGCGGCCACGCACCGATCCAGGGCTCCCGGATCCGACGGATTCCTGCGCCAAAGCTCCAGGGCACCGGCCGGGTCACCCACGGCCAGCCTCGGTTCAGGCCTTGGCCGGGGCGGGCGCGGGAGCCGCGTCCGTCGGGGCCTCCTGGCCCGCGCCATCCACGATGGCCTGGAGGGCGGCCTGCTCGACCGGGTTGAGTTCGGGGAGCACCAAGGATCCCATGTTGGGGGCCAGGGGCTCGTGCACCTCATCGGCCACGATGGCCTTGTCCGGCTGGGGGGTCACCACGGTACCCTCCTCAAGCGTGGCGGGGGTCACGCTGCGCCGCTCCACTCCCGGGGCCGTTTCCTCGGAGGGCTTCCCCGCCCGCAGCACGCCCTTGAGCCAAGCCCCGAAGATCCACGCGGCCAGGGTGGCTAGCCCTAAGGCCAGGACGCCGTTGAGCAGGATGCCCATGAGGCCAATCCCCCGCATGAGCCCGACCAAGGCGCTCAGGACCAGGGCCCCCAGGCCGAAGAAGATGGCTAGGCGCTTCTCCAGGTCGTCGTAATGGGACGTCAGTTCCTTCATGCCATCTCCTAAGAATGGGCCGTGCGGCCCCGGCGCAAACCCGCCAGGCGTTCAAGGAAAGCCAGGATCCCGCCCCCGGACGGGGCCTCTCCGAGCCGCACGCCCGCCAGTTCCTGGGCCATCGCGGCCACGGCCCGGGAAGCCGGGGAATCGGGGCGTTCCAGGGAGAACGGCTTTTGGGCGCGGACGCAGCGCGGCACCTCGCGGTCGCGGGGGACCGAACCCAGGGACTCCACCGGCAGGCCCAGGAAGCGCCCCGCCAGGGTCTCCAGAAGCCGCGCGGTATCGGCCGCCTCCTCCGGGCCGTCGGACATGTTGACCGCGAGCCGGACGCGCCCCTCGTAGCCGGCCTGGGCCAGCACCTTGATCAGGCCGTAGGCGTCCAGGCGGGCCGTGGGCTCGGGGGTGGTCACCACCAGGACCTCG
>DAIDJD010000042.1 GCA_027451505.1 candidate division FCPU426 bacterium | reverse complement strand
AGGCGTTTTTCGCCCGATGAAACGTGGATTGGGGCATGTTTCATTGTGCGGGATGGAAACCGGCCTAGCCACCTACCGTTGTCTTAGGGCCCTGGTCTAGGGCGACTGCCGGGCCTGGGAGCAGATGGATCACTTGCAAACGTGGCGAGGCGTTCCGGACTTCGGACCCAAAACCCATCGGGAGCTTGACAAAATATCCGCACTTAGGGATCATTCCCTTGGCCACAGACGGCCATCTGGGTTCCGTCTGTGGTCTGTTTTTTTTTGCAACGAGGATCGCCATGGATGACATCTTCCTGACTTCCGAAGGCCTAGCCAAGCTGGAGGCCGAATTGCGCGAGCTCAAGATCGTCAAGCGCAAGGAGATCGTCACGGCGATCCAGGAGGCGCGCGCTCAGGGCGACCTCAGCGAAAACGCCGAATACGACGCGGCCAAGGAAGCCCAGGCCTACAACGAGCGCCGCATCGCCGAACTCCAGGACCTGCTCAACCGCGCCAAGCTCATCGATGAAAACGCCATCCCCAAGGACAAGGTCTGCATCGGGAAATGGGTGCGGCTGATGAACCTCCGGGCTTCCAAAGAGGTCAAGTACCACCTGGTGGCCCCTGAGGAGGCGGACTTCTCGGCCGGAAAGCTGAGCATCACCTCGCCCATCGGCAAGGCCCTGGTGGGCAGGGCCATCGGCGACGAGGTGGACGTCCAGGCCCCGGCGGGTTCCGTCCGCTACAAGCTTCTCGAAATGGGCATGTGACCCCGAGGGCCTTGGCCTGGGCCTGGTTGGGGGCCCTGCCTGCGCGGCCCTTCACCCTGCTGGAAACGGCGGGTTCAGGATCCGGAAAGCGGCTCTCCCTGGCGGCGGGGGAGCCGCTTTTCGTTTTCGAGGGGCGCGGAGCCTCGGCCCGTCTGGAATGCGGGGGGCGTTCCTGGGCCCTGGGGATGCCGCCGGAGCGGGCCTTGCGGGAGGTCGGCGCGGCCCTGAAAGGCCGCGGACAAGCCGGCTTTTGGCCTTTGCTCCTGGCCTTGGGGTACGAGGCCGGCGGGCGCTTCGAGCGCCTTCCGCGGCCGCGGGGGCCCCGGCCCATGGGCCTGCCGGATTGGTGGGGCTTCCTCCCCGGGTTGTGGGCTGTGCAAGGGGCCCGGGGCCGCGGCGGGGCCCGCTGGGACGTGCGGGCGGGGGCCCTCGACGCGGCCACGGCGCGGCGCCTGGCGGCGGCCTTGGGATTGCCCCGCGCCGCCCTGGACCCGGCCCGGCGCGCCCCCGTCCCGGCCCACGCGCTCATCCGGGACTTGGCCCGCGCGCGCTTCCCCGAGCCGGACCCGGGCCCCGCGCCCCGGCCTTGCCTCCCGGATTTCGCGGCCTCCCGGGCGGCCTTCGAGCGCTCCGTGCGCCGGGTCCGCGCCCACATCCGCGCCGGGGACGTCTACCAAGTCAACCTCTCCCACCGGTTCGAGGCCCGCGGGTCCGGGGACGCCTTCGGGCTGTTCCAGCGCCTGATGCGCGTCAACCCCAGCCCCATGGCCGCCTTCGTGGACCTGGGCCGGGTCCAGGTGGTCAGCGCCTCGCCCGAGCGCCTGTTCAGCCTGCGGGGTGGGGAGGTGGAGACCTGCCCCATCGCCGGCACCGCGCCGCGCCGGGGCGCTCCGGGCGAACGCGAGGCCCTCAAGGCCAGCCTCAAGGACCGCGCCGAGCACGTCATGCTGGTGGACCTGGAACGCAACGACCTGGGACGGGTCTGCGCCGCCGGCAGCGTGCGCGTGGTCCGGCTAGGGGAGGTCCGCAGCCTGAGCCACGTCCACCACCTCGTCAGCCGGATTCGGGGCCGCCTGCGCCCGGGGCTGGACCTGCCGGACCTGCTTCAGGCCGGATTCCCGGGCGGCTCCATCACCGGGGCCCCCAAGGTGCGTTGCATGGAGATCATCGCGGAACTGGAGGGCCGGCGCCGCGGCTGGTACACCGGGACCCTGGGCTGGTGGGACCCGAAGGCCCGGCGAGCCGACTTGAACATCCTGATCCGCACGCTCTTCGTCCGCGGCGGCAGGGCGATCGGGGACGTGGGCGCGGGCATCGTGGTCGACTCCCGCCCGGCGGCGGAATGGCGCGAGACCCTGGCCAAGGCGGAGGCCCTGCTGCGGGCCCTGGGGGCGCGGGGATGACGGGCGGCGCGGACCCCTGGGTCCACTTCGACGGCCGGTTCCTGAGGGCCTCGCGCGCGGGGATGGGCCTGGGGCTTTGGCGCCCCTGGGAGGACGCGCCCCTGGCCGAGAACCTGCCCTGCGGCCCGGCGGGCCCGCGCGACCTCAAGGCCCATCTGGCGCGCCTGGAGGAGGGAAGCCGCGTGCTGGGTTGGCCCGCCCCGCCCCGGCGCGGCCTCGGAAGCGTTCTGGCGGAACTGGCCCGGCGCAACGGCGTGGAGGAGGGCGGGTTGCGGCTGCGCTGGTGGGGCGGCCTCACCCGGCCCCTCCTGCTGGCCCAATGCGTGCGCTCCTCGCTGCCGAAGGGACCCCTGGACCTGGCCACGTCCACCGTGCGCCACCATGGGCCCGACGCCCTGGAGGCCCGGCTCAAGTCCGGGGACATGCTGGCCCAGCGCCTGGCCCGCGCGGAGGTGGAGGCCTTCGCCGAGGACGGCCTGCGCCTGGGTCCCGCGGGCCTGGTGGCGGAGGGCTCCTTCAGCAACCTGGCCGCGCTGCGGCGGGGCGTGCTGCGCACCCCGCCCGCCTCCCAGGGGCTCTTGGAGGGCATCACCCGGGCCTCCTTCCTGGCCCGGGCCCGCCGCCGCGGCCTCGACGTCCGCGAGGAGCCGCTCACCCGCCACGACCTTTGGTGCGCCGAACGCGCCTGGGTGCTGTCGTCGCTGCGCGGGCCCCTGGAGGTCCGCGCCGTGGACGGGCGGAGGCTAGGGGGAAGGTAAGGCCACGGCTGCCTTTTGGAGGAGAACCGCGTGACCATTGAGACGATCACGGAATCCAACTTTGAGGATGTCCTGCCTTTGGTGGCCGATTACCAGGTCTTCTACAAGGCCCTGCCGGATCCGGAGAGGAACCGGCGCCACTTTTCCGCCTTCCTTAAGAGCCATGCGCGGGGGGTGCAATTCCTCGCCAGGGATTCGGCGGGGGTCGCGGTGGGCTTCGCGACCCTGTACAAGAACTTTTCGTCGGTGTCGGCGGCCGGGATTTGCGTGCTCAATGACCTTTACACGGTGCCTTCGGCCCGCGGGAAAGGGGTGGGCCGGGCCCTGATCGAGCACAGCCGGGCCTATGCTCGGAGCCACGGATACGCGTCGCTGGCCTGGTTCACGGCCGCCGACAACCACGACGCCCAAGTCCTCTACAACAAGTTCAAGGACGCCACCCAAAAAATCTGGCTGCGTTACGCCTTGCCCACCGGAACCTGAAATCGGCCCCACCGGATGGAGGGGGCGCCGCGGTCGCAAAGCTTAAAATCCATCGCGGGGCTTTCCCGGCCACCGCGAATCCCGGCCCGACGTTGACGACCCCGGTTTGGCGGTGTTGGAATCCTTGAAATTAGTTGGGGCGTTTGCTCCGGGGATAACGCCGATGGGACGTTCTAAAGGGCCGCTAGGCTCGAGCCGAGCTTTGCCGTCAGCCTTCAGTACCTCCTCCACCGTCACCGCGCCGCGCCGCGTCGGCGCCGCCCGTCGCGGCCACATCCGTTTGGGCGTGCCAAGCCGATGTGGGCCAACTGGACTTTTTGGCAGATGGCGTCCCGCTCCGGGGCCAGGTAGAGCCCCAGCCGGGCGAAGATTGCGGCGACGGGCTAGGTGTCCGGAGCGACGGGCTGGGCCGTGTACGTGTCCAGCACGTGTCGGTGGGTGAAGGCCGGGTCGGCCAGACCCGGGGACCAGGCGCTAAGTCGGGCGTAGCGGTTCCAGCATTCGGCGCCGGGATGGACGAGCGGGGCCGGCGGGCGGGCGGCTGAAGGGGCAGGTCGAGGGAGCATCCGGGGCGGAGCGTGGGGCCCGGGCGCTAGGCGCGGGGCTGTTTGGCGAGGCAAAGGGCCCGCTCGCCGGGGCTTTTCCGTACCGGGCGGAACTGCTATACTTTGTGTCCTTAAAAGTGTTTGTCCTCAGAGGTTTTTCCTTGCCCGACTATCCCTTCAAAGCGATCGAACCCAAGTGGCAGGCTTATTCGAAGGCCCATCAGACCTTCCGCACGCCGAACCCGGGTGATCCCGGGTTCGACCCGAAGAAGCGCAAGGCCTACATCCTGGACATGTTCCCCTATCCCAGCGGGGACGGCTTGCATGTGGGCCATCCCGAGGGATACACGGCCACGGACATCGTGGCCCGCTACAAGCGCATGAAGGGGTTCAACGTCCTCCATCCCATGGGTTGGGACAGCTTCGGCCTGCCCGCCGAGCAGTACGCGGTCAAGACCGGACGGCATCCCGCCGAGACCACCCGCGCCAACATCGCGCGCTTCCGCGGCCAGATCGAGCGCCTGGGGTTCAGCTACGATTGGGAGCGCGAACTGGCCACCTCGGACCCGGCCTACTACCGCTGGACCCAGTGGATCTTCCGCAAGCTCCATGAACGCGGCCTGGCCTACCAGGCCGAGGTGCCGGTGTGGTGGTGCGAAGCCCTGGGCACGGTCCTGGCGAGCGAGGAGGTCGACGCCGAGGGCCGCAGCGAGGTGGGCGGGCATCCCTGCGTGCGGCGCAATATGAAGCAGTGGATGCTGCGCATCACCGCCTACGCCGAGCCCCTTCTGGCGGGCCTCCAGGGCCTGGACTGGCCCGCGGGCGTCAAGAAGATGCAGGCCGAGTGGATCGGCCGCAGCGAGGGGGCCGAGGTCGACTTCACGGTGGCCGACGGCGCGGCCAAGGGCGAGCCTTTGCGGGTCTTCACCACCCGGCCCGACACCCTCTTCGGTGCCACCTACATGGTGGTGGCGCCGGAGCATCCCCTGCTGGGCCGCCTGACCGCCCCGCAGCGCCGCGCCGAGGTCGAGGCCTACGTGGCCGCGGCCGCGCGCAAGGGCGAGCGGGAACGCCAGATGGACGCGCGGGAGAAGACAGGGGTCTTCACCGGAAGCCACGCCCTCAACCCCGTCAACAACGAAGCCGTCCCGGTGTGGACGGCCGATTACGTCCTGGCCGGCTACGGCACCGGGGCCATCATGGCCGTCCCGGCCCACGACGAACGGGACCAGGCCTTCGCGCGGGCCTTCGGCCTGCCCGAACGGGTGGTGGTGCGCCCGGTGGAGGGGCCTGAGCCGGAGTCCGGGACCTGCTTCGCCGGGGAGGGGGTGGCCGTCCATTCGGGTTTCCTCGACGGTTTGGCCACGGCCGAGGCCAAGCGCCGCATGGTGGCCCGCCTGGAGGCCGAGGGCAAGGGTCGCGGGACGGTGCGCTACAAGCTCAGGGACTGGATCTTCAGCCGCCAGCGCTATTGGGGGGAGCCCTTCCCGGTGGTGCACCGCCCGGACGGGGGCGTGGAACTGGTGCCCGAGGCCGAGCTCCCGGTGGAGCTTCCCGAACTCGACGGCTACCGGCCCTCGGGGGGCTTCGAGCCCCCGCTGAGCCGGGCCAAGGAGTGGGTCCGGACGCCCGTCGGCGAGCGCGAGACCAACATCATGCCCCAGTGGGCCGGGTCCTGCTGGTACTTTCTGCGCTTCCTGGATCCGCGGGATCCCGAGCGCCCCTGGAGCCGGGAGCTGGCCGACTACTGGATGCCGGTGGACCTCTACATAGGGGGCGCCGAGCACGCCGTGCTGCACCTGCTCTACGCCCGGTTCTGGTTCAAGGTCTTCCACGACCTGGGACTGGTGTCCCAGAGCGAGCCCTTCCAAAGGCTGTTCAACCAGGGCATGATCATCGGCACGGCCTACAAGACCCGCACCGAGGTGGTGGTCAAGGCCGACCAGGTGGCGTGGCGCGACGGCAAGCCCGTGCACCCCGAGACCGGCGAGGAGCTCACCGCGGTCCAGGCCAAGATGAGCAAGAGCCTGGGCAACGTGGTCAATCCCGACAAGGTCGTGGACGAATACGGGGCCGACAGCCTCCGCCTCTACGAGATGTTCCTGGGTCCCCTGGCCGACCAGAAGCCCTGGGACACGCGGGGCATCAACGGGGTCCACCGCTTCCTCAAGCGGGCCTGGAGGTTGGTGGCCGGGGACGAGGAGCGCGGCGCCCGCGGGGACTTCGCCGCCGCGGCCGACCCGGGGGTGGAGCGGGCCCTGCACCGTTGCCTGGCCCAGGTGGGCCCGGACATCGAGGGGCTGCGCTTCAACACCGCCATCGCCGCGATGATGACCTTCCTCAACGAGGCCGAGGGCCGGCCCCTCACCCGGGACCAGGCCGGGGTGTTCGCGCTGATGCTGGCTCCCTTCGCCCCGCACCTGGCCGAGGAACTCTGGGAGCGCCTGGGGCACTCCGGGTCCCTGGCCTCGCATCCCTGGCCCGAGGCCGACTTGTCCCTTCTGACGGAGGCCACCGTGGAGGTGCCGGTCCAAGTCGCCGGCAAGGTCCGGGGGCGCGTCACGGTCGCGGCCGGGGCCGACGCCAAGGAGTTGGAGCGGGCCGCCCTGGCCGACGCCAAGGTGGTGGCCGCCTTGGGCGGGAAGTCGCCGAGC
This sequence comes from candidate division FCPU426 bacterium, assembly GCA_027451505.1. Classification (GTDB taxonomy): domain Bacteria; phylum Oederibacteriota; class JAJYGY01; order JAJYGY01; family DAIDJD01; genus DAIDJD01. Next base: position 1,348 of record DAIDJD010000042.1, on the reverse strand, counting down.
AAAGTGATCGTCATACCCGGGAGGATGGTCTCCATCCTCCCTTGAAAAGGGGCGCCCGGACTTCCGGGCTTGCTGAGGGGGAACCCATGAAACGCTTCCTGTTGTTCGCGTTTGCCGTGACGGCCCTGGCGGCCATCGTGGCCGCCTGCCAGAACATGCCGGCCATCACCCAAAGCGTGCCCACGCCCGACACCAAGGTCTACATCCCCGACTTCCAGAACAAGTCCGGGGAGCCGGGCTTGGCCAGCCTGCTGCACCAGATGGTGGTCCAGGACTTCCTCATCGACGGGCGTCTCCAGGTGGTGGACAAGGCCAAGGCCGACATGATCCTTCAGGGGGTGGTCGAGCGCTACGACCGCTTGGTCATGACCTACGACCAGAACGAGGTGCCCGAGGAGTACAAGCTGCAGATGATCGTGGACCTGACCATGACCGACGCCAAGACCGGAAAGCGCCTTTGGACGACCCATCCGGTGGTCAACCTGACCCCGGGCGCGGAGGTGACGCCCAACTCCTACGACGAGAACAACCTGGTCAGCCTCAAGGAGTTCACCACCTACTATGTCCTCAACATCGCCGGCGTCCCGCCCGAGGACGAACCGACGGCCCAGAACACCCTGTGCCAGCAGATGGCCACCCATGTGGTGCGCCGCACCATCGACGGGTACTGAGGCCATGGGAAAGGGCCCCCGGGCTTGGCTGCGTCCGGCCGCCCTGGCGCTCGCGGCCGGGCTGGCGGCGGGGCCCGCCGCGGCCCCCGGCCGGCCCCTGGTCTCCGTGCTGCTGACCTGCTCGGCGCTGGCCCCGAACCTCTATCCCGCGGACACCCAGAACTGGTTCGATGGCTCCCGCCAGCGGCAGGTGATCCTGTATTCCTACCTGCTCTTCCCGGTGCAGCCGCGCCGCGACGAGGCCGCGGCCCGCGAACCCTGGCATCCCCCCATGGCGGTGACGGCCCTGGGTGGGACGCCCGATCCCGGGGCCGGCCACTACGCCGAGGCCCGTTGGCGGGACCCCTCCGGCCGCCTCATTGCCGACTACGGCGAGACCCTCACGGCCCGGCCCAAGGACCAGTGGCTGGAGATCTCCGGCCGTTCCTACCAGCCCCACACCTTCGCCATGGCCATAGGGGTGCGGGACCTGCGGGCCGCCGCCGGCCAGACCGCCCTCCCTTCGGCGGTGGGGCGATATACCGTGCGCCTTCTGGTCGACGGCCGCAGCGTGGGACTGACCTTCTTCAGCATGATCCGGGCGGCGCCGCAAGGGTCGGGGGGGCCCTTCTCGCCCTCGGGTTCGCGCAGCTACAAGGTCACCGCGCCCCCGGCCACCCCCACGCCGGTGCCCATAC
>DAIDJD010000041.1 GCA_027451505.1 candidate division FCPU426 bacterium | reverse complement strand
GGGGGCGATGCCGGCGGCCCCCATCAGCAGGGGGTCGAGGGTGATGCTGCCCTCGTAGTGCAGGACGGCGCTGGTGACGCGCACACGATGGAGCTTTCCGGTGCACACGGTGATGGACATGGCGAGGGACTCCTTTCGGATGGCCGGGATGGGGGCATGGTGAAGCCGACGCTGGTGGTGCTGGCCGCGGGCATGGGCAGCCGTTACGGGGGCCTGAAGCAGATGGACCCGGTGGGCCCCGGCGGGGAGACCCTCCTGGACTACAACCTCCACGACGCGGCGCGGGCCGGCTTCGGCCGCGCGGTCTTCGTCGTGCGCCGGGCTTTCGTCGACGCCTTCCGCGAGGGCCCGGGGGCCCGGGCCGCGCGGCGCCTGGAGGTCGACTACGCCTTCCAGTCCCTGGAGGACCTGCCGCCCGGCTTTTCCCCGCCCGAGGGCCGCTCCAAACCCTGGGGCACCGGGCAGGCCGTGCTGGCGGCCCGCGCGGCCGTGCGCGGCCCCTTCGCCGTCGCCAACGCCGACGACTACTACGGCCGCGAGGCCTTCGAAGTCCTGGCCCGGGCCCTGGAGGCCCCCCAGCCGGCGCCCGGGCTGCCCCGGCGCTGGTACCTCGTGGGCTACCCCCTGGAAAGCACCCTGAGCGGCCACGGGACGGTCTCGCGGGGCGTCTGCGAGGTGGCCCCGGACGGGACGCTTCTGGGGATCCGCGAACACCTCAAGGTGACCCCGCTCCCCGGCGGGGGGGCCAGGGACCTCGCCGACGGCCGCGCCTTCCGCGGGGACGAGACCGTGTCCCTGAACCTCTTCGGGCTCACCCCCGAGGCCTTCCCCGGGTTGGAGTCCCTCTTCAAGGACTTCCTGGCGGGCCCGGACGCGGCCCGTTCCGAATTCTTCGCCCCCGCGGCGCTGGACGCCCTGCTGCGACGGGGCGACGCCGGGATGCGCGTGCTGCGCACCCGGGGCCCCTGGTTCGGCGTCACGTACCGCGAGGACCGGGAGCGCGTGGCCGAGGGCCTGGCCCGCCTGGTGGCGGCCGGGGAGTATCCGTGCCCGCTCTAGCGGCCGGCGGGCCTTCCCCGGCCCGAGGGCCGGGGGCCGGGAAACGCCTGCTCCTGGCCCTGGCCCCGGCCCCGGCCGCGGCGGTCCTGGGGGCCCTGACCGCCACCTGGCGCGTCACCGAAGCGGGCCACACGGGCGAGTCGCCGCGCGCCCGCCCGAAGGGGGGCCGCATCTTCGCGATCTGGCACGAGACCGCGCCCACCGCCGCCTGCTACGGCGGCCTCCGGGTCCACGCGCTGGCCAGCCGAAGCTTCGACGGCGAGCTCATCAGCCGGGTCCTGGCCAGGCTGGGATGGCTGGAGACCGCCCGGGGCTCGTCCTCCCGCGGCGGCGGAACGGGCCTGAAGGAACTGGCCGGGTACCTGGAGCGCGGGGACCACGTGCTGCTCACCGTCGACGGCCCCCGCGGCCCGCGGCGCCGCGCCAAGGACGGCCCCCTTCAACTGGCCCGGCTCACCGGGCGTCCGGTCGTGCCAGTGGGCTTCGCCTGCCGCCCGGCCCTGCGCCTGCGCAGTTGGGACCGGATGGCCATCCCCGCGCCCTTCGCCCGGGGGGTGTACTGGTTCGGCCGGCCGCTGCCCCCGGCGCGCGGCGTCGCCGCGCTGGAGGGGCTCCAACGAGCCCTGGATCTGGCCACCGAATCGGCCGAGGACCTGCTGCGGGCCGGATGACCCCGCGTGGACGGGCCCTTGGGCCCGGTCAACGCCCGGAACGCGCCGCCTCGGTGTAGAGCTCCAGAAGTTGGTCGGCGACCGCGTCAAGGGTGTAGCGCTCGCGTCCCAGGGCCTTCCCGCGCAGCCCGGCGGAGCGCAATGCATCCGGGCCCTTCCCCAGGCACGCCCCCAAAACCTCGGCCAGGGGCCCCACTTCGGCGGGCGCCTCCCAGGCGGCCCCGGCCAGCGCCAATTCCCGGAAATAGCATTCGGTGGTGATGACGCAGGGGAGCCCCGCGGCCATGGCCTCCAGCAGCGCCACGCTGAAGCCCTCCACGCGGGAGGGCAGCACGAAGGCCTGGGAGGCCCCCAACAGGGAGTCCTTCAGGTCCCCCCGCACCGGCCCGGGCAGCACGACCGAGCCCTCCAGCCCCAAACCGCGCACCATGGCAGCCACCCGGGCCGCGTAGCCGCGGTAGTCGTGGCCCGCCGCCACCAGGATCCAGTCGCCCAAGCCGCGGCGCCGCAGCCGGGCGTAGGCCTCCAGCAGGAGGTCCAACCCCTTGAGCGGCGCCAGGCGCCCCATGAACAGAAGGACCCGGCGGCCCTTCAGCGCCGGCCAGGTCTCCAGGGCCAGGGAGGGATCGCGGGGGCGGTCGTAGTCCCCGGCCGGGAGGCCGTTGGGGATGACCCGGATGGGGCACTCCACCCCGAAACGCCGGCAGGCCTCGGCCTCGGCCCCGGTCAGGGCGTGCACGAAGGCGGCGCTCCGCAGCAGGGGCCGCAGGACCAGGTCGCGGTAGAGGACCTTGTGGGGGGGCCAAAGCCTTCCGACGTTCAGGATGTTGCCGTGGGGGGAGATCCCGAAGGGCTTCCCCGCGCGCAGGGCCTCCCGCCCGGCGGCCCACACCGGGTGGTCCCAGAGCATGTGGGCGTGCACGACGTCGAGCCCGGGCAGGGCCCGGGCCAGGCCGCGGCGCAGCCCGCGCCCGCGGAACCAGCGCCCGGGCCACGCCCGCGGATAGAGCTCGCAACCCGGATACAGCGCGGCCAACTCGGCCACGTCCCCGGGGTCCGCCACCCCGAAGACGCGCACCCTGGCCCGGTCGCCCAGGCCCGCGATGTGCCCCCGGATGACCGCGGGCGGACCGCCGTAGCGGGGATTGAGGATTCCGGAAACGACGCCCACGGTGAGGGTGGACAAGCCGGGCCTCCAGTGAGGGGTTCAGGCTTCCTGGCGCTCGGCCTGGCTCGAGGCCATGACCCGGCGCAGCAGAAGCCTGGTGAAGGGATCGAGCGGCCTTCCGGGAAGGGGGCGCGCCCACTCCACGGCGCGGGCCAGGGATCCGGCGAAGGCCTCGGGGGAATGCCGTCCCACCCGTTCAAAGGATTCGCGGCCCATGCCGCGCAGCGCGGCCGCGCCCGCCAGGGTGGCCCGCTCCATCCTCCGGGCCATCTGCGCGGGGTCCCGCGGGTCCAAAAGCCAGCCGTTGGCGCCGTCGCCGACCAGGTCCTCGGCGCAGCCGCAACGCGACGACACCAGGACCGGGAGCGAGGCGGCCATGGCCTCGTTGACGGCCAGGCCCCACTGCTCCACCAGGCTGGGGAGGACGAAAGCCCGCGCCAAGCCGTAGTACGCCGGAAGCTCGGGGTACTGGCGGAAGCCCGGGAACAGCACCGACCCTGCCAGGCCCGGGGCCGCGGCCAGGGCCTCCAGGCGCGCCCGCAGCGGCCCGTCCCCGAGGACAACCAGGGCCCAGGCGCGCCGCCCCAGGCCGCGGCGGTACCGGGCGTAGGCCTCCAGAAGGGCCTCCAGGTTCTTTTTGGGGACGAAGCGGGCCGTGGCCAGGAAGTAGTCCCGCGGCAGGCCCAGGCGCCTCCGCAGAGCCGGTGCCTGGGCGCGGGCCCGCGCCGCGCCCGCGGCGAAATGGCGGTTGTCCACGGCGTTGTATCCGCGGGCGATGCGCCCACCCGGGAAGCCGAGCTCGCGCAGGTAGCGCTCCTGGGGGCCCCCGCCGACCAGGGCCGCGTCGAACAGCCGCACCAGGCGCCCCTTGACCCACTCCTTGAGGCGGCCCCGCGGGGCGTCGTCGCGCTGGCTGGGGGACATCAGCACCGTCGGCACGCCGTGGTCCTTGGCCCACTCCAGGGCGGCCAGGGGCGCCCGGTCCGACCAGCCCGGGATGGCCAGGGCCGCGGGCGCGATCCCTTCGAGCGCCTCGGCCATCCGGACCCGCAGTTGGGCCGGGGGAACCTCCTGGGAGTGGCGGTCCTTCAGCAGCCGGCTCACCCCGGGCGGCGGCGCCTCCGCCCTCCAGGCGTAGACCGGATCGACCCCGGAGAATTCCAGGCCCGCGGCCGGGATCAGGGCGCGCACGGCCGCGTAGCGGGCCCGGTGGTAGGGCCCGAAGCGGTGCCAGAGCAGCACCACCGGTCCCCGGGAATCCCGGCGCCTCACCACGGCCACCGGAACCAACGGCGTCCGGCCCGCGGAGGCCGGAAGGGATCCGGGAAGTCCTCGGGCGGGCAGGCGCAGCCCGCGGACCATGGCGCGTTGGCGTAGGGGAAGGCGCCCAGGTCCGGGCGGCTCCCCCGCGTGAGGGGCGGCACCGGCACGCCGCGGGCCCGGGCCAACGAGCCCGGCGCGAGCCGGAAGCCCCCCGGGTCGAACAGGGGCGGCGGCTGGAGGCGCCGGGGGTCGTCCTCGAGCCGCGGCGCCAGCCGGCCCCGGGTGAGCAGGCGCCTCCCGGAGACCAGGTTGTCGGCGATCACCGTGCCGGTCATGGAGTGCGGGTTCCCGTCGGCCCACACCCAGCGGGGGCAGCCCCACAGGGTGTTGGCCACGACGCGGTTGCCGATGCTGGGCAAATTGAGCTCCACCGCGGCCCAGGCGCAGCCGTGGATGAGGTTGTGGTCCACCACGTAGCCCGAATCGCCGTTGTCCAGGTACACCCCTATGCCCCGCACCGAACGAACGCCGTGGATGTCGTTGTAGGCGATCTCGGTCCCGGCCCCGTCGGTCCCGTAGGAGTATACCGCGCCCACGTCGCGGGTGAGCAGGCCCGCCCGGAACATCTCGTTGCGGAGGATGCGCCCGCCGCGGGTGTCGCCGAGCTCGATGAGGGAGCGCCCGGAATCGTGCAGCGTGTTCCCCTCCACGACATGCCCCCGGCCCCGGAGGGCGATGGCCGCCCCGCCGCCCCCGGACCGGTCCACGTCCGAAATGCACATCCCCGCGACCCGGTCGCCGTTCCCGGAGACGGCCAAGCCGTCCCCGCTGCTGCCGCGGATGCTGCCGTCGAGCCAGGCGCAGCCGTCGCATGCGTAGAGGCCGTTGGTGGGCTGCTGCGGAGCGTCGTAACCCTCCACCGCGTCGAAATGCTGCACATAGAGCTGGCGCAGGCCCGAGGCCACGCAGCCCACGCAGCCGGAGAACTTCACCCCCCCGCAGAAGGTCCTTAAGCCCTCGAGGCGCACGTGGGAGCGCCCCCGGTCGTAGAAGACCATGGTGCGGCGTCCGATCTCGACGTGGTGGCGGGCGGGATCGCCGCCGTCGGCGAGCCAAAGGTACAGGCGCCCGTCGCGCTGGTCCTGGAACCATTGGCCCGGGCCGTCCAGGAGGGCCAGGGCGCCGGAGACGAAATAGCGGTTGCCCGCCCGCGGCACATAGGCGGGCCTTCCCCCCAGGGGCGCCTTGAAGCGCACATAACCGGGCCCGGAGGAGGCCACCACCGCGGTCCGGCAGACCCAGGAAAGTCCGGCGGCGATGCGCACCCGGGCACCCGCCGGCACCCCCTTCGGCAGGGCCGGATCACGCAGGATCCCGGGCCCGGTCCCGGGACCGGCCACGGCCCAGCCGGCCTCCATGGGCGCATCCGGCGCCGGCGCCGGAGCGGGCCAGCGCGCGCCCCTCAGCTCCACGCCGTCGACGAAGACGTCGGTCGCGCGGGGCAGGGGCGGGCCGCGCCAGATGGGGCCCCGCCACCGGGTCCACGGACCCGGCGCCGGATCGCTCCCCGCCAGGACCGGGGATTCCCCGGGATAGGCCCGAAACACGATGGGACGGCCCGGGACGCCGGAGGCGTCGGCGTAGAGGATGGCCCGGTAGACGCCGCCGCGCAGGAACAGCGTGTCCCCCGCCTTGAGGGCTTTGGAGGCGCGCTCCAGGCTGCGGAAAGGCCGCGCCAGGGAGCCCGGGGCGGCGTCGTCCCCGGTCGGCGCCACGTAGTATCGCGCCGCGCGGAGGTGGGTCCAGGCCGAAGCCGCCAAGGCCAGGACGGCCAGGGCGAAGCGGGACGGACGGGGACGGACGCTTCTCCGGGCCATGGGCTCAGTACGGGAGCAGGCCCAGGCCCGGGTCCGTGCGCCGGGTGTCCGACCAGAACGTGGCCAGGGATCCCCAAAGGCGCAGGCCCTCCTCCCAGACCCGGGGATCGCCCAGGACCGAGGCGGGACGGTCGTCGGGGGCCGACGCCGAGGCCAGGGGCCAACCCAGGACCCGGATGCCGCGCCCCAAAAGGGCCAACCTCGTGAGGAACAGCGCCCTCGGCAGGTGCCACCAGGAGGTGAGCACCATCAGGCTGCGGCAGCCGTGGGCCTCGGCCAGGCGGGCCACGTAGCGGGCGTTCTGCGAGGTGTTGCGGGCGTTGGGCTCGAGCAGGAGCGTCGCCCGGCGCGGCCGCCCGAAATGGCGTTCCATCTCGGCGACAAAGCCCGGGCTGGCGTCGGAGAAGACCAGGTAGCGGAAGGTCCCCGCGCGCTCCAGGGTCCAGCCCGAGGCGTAGCGCTGGTAGTCCCCCCCGTAGACCGCCAGGAGGTCGGCCCGCGGCGGCGGGGCCGGCGTCGCCAGAACCCGGGCGAACCAGGCCGCCTCCAGCACGAAGGGCAGGGCCAACAAACCCGCGGCGGCGGCGACGCGGCGCAGTCCCCTCATGCCGGGGGCTCCGCCGCCGGCAGCAGCCAGAACGCCAGGGCCAGGACCAAGCCGCCGCCGGTGAGCAGGCTGGTGAACAGCGAGTTGTTGCACAAGGAAAACAGGAACGGCAGCATGGCCGGCAGGACGAGTTCCGCGGGGTGCCGCGCCGCGGCCTTGTCCAGTCCGAGGAAGGTGGCCCCCAGCAGCAGCGCCACCAGGGGCAGCCCGGCCAAGCCCAGGGCGGCCAGACCGTCCGTGGCGTAGGGCATGGCGTCGGCGGTGAAGCGGGCGTGGTAGTAGAACGCCGCCACGGCGGCGTAGGGCTGGGTGAAGGGGGCGCCGCGGAAGAACAGGCGGTTCACCAGGCCGACGTGGCGGAACAGGGTCCACCCATGGGTCGCGGCGTAGGCGTCATACTGCGCCACCAGGACCTGGGGCACGGCGAAAACCCTGAAATCCACCACGTTGGCGTAGAACCCGAGCGCGCGGGACCAGCCCGCCGCCTTAAGCCCCAGGGGCAGCATCAGGGCCGCGGCCAGGGCCACCAGGGCGCCGTCCAAATCCACGCCCGACCGGACCGCGACGAAGGCCAGGCCCACCGCCAGCGGGCAGAACAGCTCGGTCTTGCGCCCGGACAGGAGGAACATCCCGACGCACAGGACGCCCAGGAGCGCGGCCGCGGCGACCGAGCGCCTGCGCAGCGACTCCGCCAGGAGCAGGGGCACGAGGGCCAGCCCGACCCAGGCGTCGAGGTAGCGGAACCAGGGTCCCAGCCGCGCCGTGGCCGCCGAATACGCGGCCCGGGCCAAGGCCGTATGCATCAGATCCACCGCCTGCGGACGCGAAACCGCCAGGGCCAGGCCCAAGCACGCCAGGGCCAGAGCCCAGGCCCAGCCCAGGAGCGCGCCCCTGCGCAGCGCGACGGGCGCCGCCCAGGGCCGGGGGGCCGGCCGCGAGGCCAGGACGCCCAGGAACACGGTGGCCAGGCCCAGGCCCGCGACGATGGCCCAGGCCCGCGCCGGCTCCAGCGGCGCGCGGGTGGAGTGCGGCACCAGGACGCAGCAGGGCGCGTAGAGAAGGGCGTATTGGAGCAGGGCGAAAAGGCGGGAGGGGCGGTCCAGGCGGGCGGGAAGCGCCAGCGCGGGCAGGGCCATCACCGGGGCCAGCCATAGGCACTCGGCGCCCGTGACGTTGGAGAAGCCCCAATAGCCGTAAAGGGGGGCGGTCAAGAACCGGTACTGGAGCAGGAAGGCGGCCGAGAAGCCCAGGGCCGCGGCGAGGCGGCGCGTCACCGCGCCTCGGCCGGCGCGGGCGCCTCCGCCGGGACCGCGGCTTGCGTTGCGTGGGTGGCCGCGGCCCTGCGATCCCGACGCAGGCGCGCCAACACGCCGAAGATCGAGGGATCGACCCAGCGGTACAGCAGCGCCAGGAAGGCCACGTACAGCAACGCCTCAAGGGCCATGGCGCCCAAGCCCCCGGGCCGCCCGCGCAGCCGCTCCAAGGCATAGGGCGCCAGGAAGGCCAGGGCCGCCAGGGCCACGGCCTTCAGCGTGTCGAGGAGCCGCGACCAGGGGCAGGCCAATTCCCTTCTCAGGACCCAAAGGTAGAACGGAAGGCCCAAGGCCGAGCCCAAGGCCGCGCCCATGGCCGCCCGCTCGACCCCGCCCTGGACCGACACCTGCAGGCAACCCAAGGCCACGCCCACGGCGATGAGCCCGGCCTGGACCACGGCCAGGCGCAGGGCCTGGGCGAAGCGGCCCGAGGCCACCAGGGCGGACTGGGCGATGAGCGCCACCGGCTGGGCCCCGAACCCGAGGCTCAGCCAAAAGACCACGTCCGCCGCGCGGAACCAGCGGTCCGGGAAGAGCTCCGAGATCAGGGGCTTGGCGAAGAACGCCTGCAGCAGGCAGATGGGTGCCACGATGGCCGTGATGAGGTAGGCGGACTTGGCCACCGCCTCGGCCAGGCGCGCGGCGTCGTCCTTGAGCTTGGAGAACAAGGGCGTGAAAAGCCCCCGCAGGTTGTGAACCAGGAGGAAGGCGGCCTGCGAGGCCACCAGATAGCCCCAGGCGTAGAGCCCGGTGCGGCGCTCGTCCAGGAAGCTGCCCACGATGAAGTTGGGCACCTGGACCGCCATGATCGAGACGAAGTTGCCGACCATGAGCATCATGCCCGGCGCCAGGTAGGATCCCCACCGCGAAGGCCTGGGGCGCTCCAGGGGCAAGCGCCCCCCCAGAAGCAGCAGGAGCATGAGGGCCGTGAAGCCCGCGGCGATGAAGATGGGCCAGACCAGGGAATAGGGGCCCCAGCCGAAGGAGGCCAGCACCACGGCCGAACAGGTGAACACGATGCCCTGGCCGAACTGGGTCAGGGCGATGGCCCGGAAGCGCAAGAGGTTGGCCAGCTTGGGGCGCAGCACCAGCGTGATGGTGGTCAGGGGCCAGGACGCGGCCTGGATCAGCATCAGCTTGCCCACCCGGGCGTCGCCGAAGTGCCGGGAGGCGAAGGGCGTCAGGGCCGCGGCCACGCCCAGGGCCAGGAAGTTGAACCCCAACGAGATCCACAGGATCTGGGGGGCGTCGCGGTCGTAGGTATCGTGGCGCTGAACGAGCAGGTCGTCGATGCCGCTGGCCGTGAAGAAGGTGGCCCAGGCGATCACCGACGCAGCCATGGCCACCACCCCCATGTCCCGGGGCAGAAGGAACCAAGCCAGGGCCACCTGACCCACCAGGGTGATGACCTTGTTGCCCAGGGACATCCCAACCGTCCAGAACGCCCCGCGCACGGCGTGGCCGCCCATGGACTGGCGGCCGTTCTCCGCCCGCGCCGCCGCGCTCACCACCGCTTCCCCCGTGGGCCGGCCCCATCCCGTCCCCGGGTCCCGTTGGCCAAAACCAGCTTCAGCATGCCCGACGCGCCTTTCCCAAAAGGTGGAACCCCTTAAAATCCATCATATCCGATCCTTGGTTTGGGGCAAACCCTTTGCTTAAACGCTCTGATCCCGACGAAACCAAGCCCCGCGGGCGGACCCAAGGAGGAGGGCGCCTTCCCGGTCCCTCAAGAAACGCGGGAACCGCGCAGGGGGTTTCCCTCCGCAGCACTTTCCCCTCCACCCGGATCGCGGGGGAGGCCCTCCGCGTCGACCCAGGGTGCGTCCAGGCCCCGGGAGGCCACTGCGGCCCGTGGCACAGCAACAGCGCCTCGGGGGCGTCGCCGTAGACCCGGGCGGCCCGGACCCAGGCGCCGAAGGTGCGGCACCGCGACGCGGTTTCGTTGACGACCAGGAGAAGGTCGCTCGGGTAGAGGTCCCGGATCCGGGACAGGAAATGCGGGACCTTGGACCTATGGTAGGGGACCCGTTCATATTCCAGGACCGCCCGGAGCCGCCTTCCCCGCCGCTCGAATTCGAAACGGCCGTCCGGCACCCGTTCGGGCGCGCCCAGGGCCCGCCCCCGGATGCGGAGCTCGTGGTCGGAGACCCAGGTCCGGCCGTCGGCCCCGCTGTCCTCCAAGGCCAGGCGCAGGTCCACCACCGCGAGGTCATGGCGCAGCGCCGGCGCGGCCGCATCCGGGGCCGGCGG
>DAIDJD010000040.1 GCA_027451505.1 candidate division FCPU426 bacterium | reverse complement strand
GAGCTTTTCGGCCACGAAAAGGGCGCCTTCAGCGGCGCCGATCGGCGCAAGGAGGGGCAGTTCCTCCTGGCCCAGGGCGGCACCCTCTTCCTGGACGAGATCGGGAACCTGCCCCTCGGGCTCCAGTCCAAGCTGCTGAGGGTGCTCCAGGAGCGCGAACTGCGCCCCCTGGGCTCGTCCCGCGACGTGCCCTTGGACGTGCGCTTCGTGGCGGCTTCCAACCTGGACCTGGAGGCCGAAGCCGCCGCGGGCCGCTTCCGGCAGGACCTGTACTTCCGGCTCGCCGAGTTCCGGATTGAGGTTCCCCCGCTGCGCGAGCGCGCGGAGGACCTGGCCTATTTGGCCCAGCGCTTCCTGGCCGAGGACGGCGTGGAGTTGCGCCGGCCGGCCCGGGCGGTGAGCCCCGAGGCCCTTCGGCTCCTGGAGGCCCACCCTTGGCCCGGAAACGTGCGCGAACTGCGCAACGTGCTGCGGCAGGCCGCCCTGGCCGCGCAGGGCGGGACCCTGGAGGCCGGGGACGTGGCGCCCCTCCTCAAGCCCGCCGGGGCGGCCCGGACCGGGGCCGTCCGGCCCGCCGAGCCCCCCGAGGCGGAGGGCAGCCTGCGCGCGGCGGGCCAGGCCGGCATGGCCCGGGCGGAGCGCGCGGCCATCGACCGCGCCCTGCGCCTCAGCCGGGGGAACATCCTCCAGGCGGCCCGGGCCCTGGAGACCGACAACAAGACCCTGCACGGACGGCTCAAGCGCTACGGCATCCGCGCCCGGGACTACGAGGGGGAGGGTGCGTGAGGCTGGACGAATCGGTCTACCGCGGCCTGGTCGAGGCGGCCCCGGACGCCATGGTGGTGGTGGACGCCGAAGGTTCCATCGTGATGGTCAACGGCCAGGCCGAGCGCCTTTTCGGGTACGGACGAGGGGAGCTCGTGGGCCGCAGCGTGGAGACCCTCATCCCCGGGCGCAGCCGCGCGGCGCACGTCGCCCACCGGGAGGGCTACGCCGCGAGCCCCCGGGCGCGGCAGATGGGGTCCGGCCTCGAGTTGCTCGCGCTGGCCAAGGACGGGCGGGAGTTCCCGGTCGAGGTCAGCCTCAGCCCCCTCGAGACCGCCTCGGGGACCATCGTCGCCAGCGCGATCCGCGACGTCAGCGCGCGCAAGGTCCTCGAGGCCGAGCTGCGCTCCAAGAACGAGGTGCTGCTCGTAGAGGCGGAGCGCGCCGAATCCGCCAGCCGCGCCAAGAGCCGTTTCCTGGCCAACATGTCCCACGAGCTGCGCACCCCCCTCAACAGCATCATCGGCTTCACCGAGATCATCCACGATGGCCGGGCCGGGGCCGTGAGCCCGGACCAGAAGGAATTTCTGGGGGACGTCCTTTCCAGCGCTCGCCACCTGCTCAGGCTCATCAACGACGTGCTCGACCTCTCCAAGGTGGAGGCGGGCAAAACCCAGTTCGCCCTCGCCGAGCTCGACGTGCAGGCCCTCCTGGGTCGCGCGGCGGAGATGCTGGCCCCCCAGGCCCAGCAGCGCGCCATCCAGGTGGTCGTGGAGGAGGCCCCGCCGCTGATCGCGGTGTCGGACCGGGACCGGCTGAAGCAGGTGCTCTACAACCTCCTTTCCAACGCCATCAAGTTCAGCCCCACCGGTTCGCAAGTGCGGCTCCGGGCCCGCCGCGAGGACGGGGGCCGTTTCCGCATGGAGGTCGAGGACTTCGGGCCCGGCATCACCGAGGCCGACCAAGCGCGGCTTTTCGGCGAGTTCGTGCAGTTGGACGAGGACACCAACAAGCGCCATTCCGGGAGCGGGCTGGGGCTGTCGCTGTCCCGGCGCATCGTGGAACTTCTGGGCGGCGAGGTGGGCCTCAAGAGCCGCGTAGGGCACGGCAGCGTCTTTTTCGTG
>DAIDJD010000039.1 GCA_027451505.1 candidate division FCPU426 bacterium | reverse complement strand
TCGCGGCCAGGGCGAAGGTTTCGGCCCGTTCGCCTGCGTCGGCGATGGGCTGCGGCGCCTTCGCCTTCCCTCCGGGTGGGGGCCGCCGCGCGGCCAGGCGGGCCAGGGCCGCGGCCAGCGCGCCGCCGACGGGCGGACCGGCGTGGTACCAATCCCAGCCCCGCGCGCGCGCCGCCAAGGCCGCCCACACCAGGGGCCGCAGGCGGGCGGCGGACGGTCCCGGGGGGGCCAGCGCGGCGAGGACGGCGCCCTCGGCCTTGCGCAAGCCCGCGCCGGGTCCCAAGGCCGCGCGGGCCAGGGCCGCGGCGGCGGGATCGCTCCCCGCGGCCCAACGCCTGAGAAGGGCCCGGCAGCGCCCCAAAGTCTTGGACGGCAGCAGGGGTCGCAGGATCGGATAGGCCAGGATCCAATCGGTGAAGGCCCCGCCCCCCGGACCCGCGGCACCGGGTCGCAACGCCCAGGCCCAGGCCCCCAGCCGGGCGGCGGCGGCGGTCCCGTACTCGGGATCGCCGCTCAGGCGCCAAGCCAGCGCCATTTCCAGGATGCGCGGGAAGTCGCGGCCCGCGGCGGGATCCCAGGTTGCGCGCGCCCGGCAGGGCAGATCCAGGTCCCGCGAGGCCGCCGCCAGAACCCGGTCGGCGGCGGGATCGCCGGCGGCGCGCGCGCCCAGGTCGAAAAGCGCCCCCGCGGCGCGCGCACCCGCGGTCCCCGGGACCCACACCGGGGCCAGGAAGGCCGCGAAAAACGCGAACAGGCGCGCCGGGACGGCGGGACGGGTCAAGGGCGGCTCCGAAGGCGGGACGCGTCCAGTATAACGCCTCCGGCCCCGGCGCGCAGCCGACGGCCACCGCGGGCCCGGACCCAGGCCCCGGGGCAAGCCCGCGACCCTCCGCTCAAAGGTCCACGCGGAAGTCCAGGCACACCACCAGGTCGCCGTCGCGCCGCTTGACCCGCACGGCCACGGTGCGGCAGGGCTTGCCCGTGGCCAGGGAAAGGTAGACGTCGGTGATGTAGCGTTCCAAGCCCGCGTCGAGCAGGCTGGAGAAGTGCTCCCGGGATCCGTGGTCGGAGCCCCTGGCCGGAGGCGCGAAGAGCCGGCTCCGGGCCGGGCCCAGCCCGGAGCCCAAATGGGCCTCGGTGACCTGGATGCCGTCCCGGTTGAGGACGTAGGCGCATTCGATGGCCGCCTCCCCCCGGACGAGGCGCTCCAGCACGATGTCGAATCCGGTGGCGTCGGAGCGCTCCACCAGGTCGCGGGCCCGCTCGCCCACGCGCCGGAGGGAATCCGCCACGCGCCGGCGGACCTGGATCGCGCGCGCCGCGGCGGCGCGGACGCTCAGGCCGGCCCGGTCGAGACGCTCCCGCAGGGGCGCCATGTCGAGGGACTCGGGGGCCTGGGGCCGGGCGAAATGGAAGCCCTGGAACAGCGCCGCCCCCAACATCGCGCAGGCCTCGGTCTCGGCCTCGGTCTCGACGCCCTCGGCCAGCACTTGGCAGCCGGTCCAGGCCCCCAGGTTGACGAGCGAACGGAAGGTCTCCTGCTTGTAGAAGTCCCGGTCGATGCCCTGGATCAGGGCCCGGTCCACCTTCAGCACGTCGGGGCGCAACGCGGCCACCCGCGGCAGGTTGCTGTGCCCCGCCCCCAAGTCGTCCAGGGCGATGAGGAATCCGCGGGAGCGGTAGAAATCCACGAACGCTCGCAGGGCCCCGGCGTCGACGACCTCGGACTCGTTGATCTCGATGGCCACGTCCCCGGGATCGAGACCCGTGGCCTCGACCGCCTTCAGGATGTGCCCGGATCCGGCCACGCCGCGGTCCAGCAGGGAGGACTCGAAGTTCACGAAGAGCAGGGGGCGGACGCCCCCGGGGAATTCCGTGGCGCGGTACGCCTCCATGGCCATGCGCCGCAGAAGGCGGTCCAACTCCAGATCGCCGCCGCGTTCCCGGGCCGCCCGAAAAAGGTCGGGCACGCTCCAGGGTCCGGATTCCTGGCGCGGACGCGCCAGGGCCTCCAACCCCACCACCGCCTTTTGGCGCAACGAAACGATGGGCTGGAAATGGATGGTGAGGGCCTCTTCGGCCAAAAGCTCGTAAGTCTCGAATGCCATGGGCTGCCTCGCGGGTGGAGTGCAGCATTATAGTGCATTAAGACTTGCGCCAAATATTACATTGCCAAAAATTAAATTCAAACATTTGAAGATGGGCCCGAAAAGCACCTCCACGCCTTAAATCGGCCCCTGGCCCCCCGGAGCCACCGCGTGCGCCACCAACAGCACCGCGTCCTCACCTTCAAAGCGGCAGGGCGACTCCATGATCTCGACCTCCACGGGCTCCGCACCCACCACTGGCCATCGGCGTCGCAGCGGCCCCGCGCTCGGGGGACCCGGTGCGCGCAGCGCACCGGCGTCGAGTCCCTCGCATCCGCGGTCCGGTCCGCGCCCCAAGAGGGCCAGGGCCGCGGGATTGGCGTGGACCACCCGCGACCCGCGGACCACCACCACGGCCTCTCCGCTGCGCTGGGAGAGGAACCGGAAGGGGCCGTCCCCGGGATCCCCGGAGTCGCCTCCGGCGCCGAGCGCCCCACCCAATTCCTCGAGTTCACGCATCTTTTGCTCGAGCTTGCGGGCGAGGACGTCGTTGTAGCGCCGCAGCACCCAGGCTTCCCAACCCTCGGAAAAGGGGAGACGCGGCAGGTGGGGCCGCTCCAGCAGCTCGCGCACCTTTTCGGCGAGCAGGTCGGGGTCCATGGGCTTGATCAGGAAATCCGCGGCGCCCAGGCTCAACCCGAACCGACGGTCGCGGTCGTCGGTGTAGGTGGCGGTGTAGAAGACCAAGGGGACCGTGCACAGCTTCGGGTCGCGGACCCAGTCCATGCACAGCGAGAACCCGTCCTGGCGGGGCATCAGGATGTCGGTGACCGCGATGTCCGGCACGTTGCGGCGGGCCGCGGCCATGGCCTCCAGCCCGTCCGTGGCGTATTCCACCACGTACCCCAGGCCGAGGAACAAGGCCCCCAGGACCTGCAGGCTGGCTTCGTCGTCGTCGACGACGAGGATCACGGGCCGGTGTCCGGCTTCACGCTCCACGGAGGGCCCCCCTGGAGGCGGCGGCCACCTCGGCGAGGAAGGTGTCCGGGTTGATGGGCTTCTCTATGGTGCCGTCGCAGCCGCACGCCAGGGCGCGCTCACGGTCCCCCCGCATGGCGTAGGAGGTGACCGCGACGATGGGGATCCCGGCGAATTGCGGACGCCGGCGCAGGGCATCGGCCACGGCGTAGCCGTCCATGCTCGGAAGCTGGATGTCGAGCAGCACGAGGTCGGGGACCCGGGCCTCCGCCAGGGCCAGCCCCTCCGGGCCGTCGGCGGCCTCGACCACGCGGTACCCGGCCGAGACGAGGAGGTAGGAGGCCAGGTAGCGGTTCTGGGCGTTGTCCTCGATGAGCAAGACGGTGGCGCTCACGGCATCCCCCCCTCCGCCGGAAGGTCCAGGGTGAAGACGCTGCCGCCCCCCTCCCGGGCCCCGACGGTGACGTCCCCGCCCATGAGCCGGGCCAGCTTCCGGGAGATGGCCAGTCCCAGGCCGGTCCCCTCCTTGCGCCGGGACAACCCGGTTTCGAGCTGCCGGAAGGCCTGGAACAGAAGGGGCAGGTCGGCTGGGGCGATGCCGAGGCCGGTGTCCAGGACCGCCACCCGCAGGCGCGGCCCGGGGGCCCCCGCGGAGGCTTCCAGCGAGGCGTCCAGGCGCACCCACCCGGAGTCGGTGAACTTGACGGCGTTGTGGAGCAGGTTGAGGACCACTTGGCTGAAGCGCCGTTCGTCCCCCGGGATCCTCAGGTCCGCCGCGGGCAGCCGGGCCGTGAGCCCCAGTCCCTTGGCTTCGGCCTCGGGCCGCACCATCTCCAAGACCCGCTCCAGGGCCGGCCGCGGCCGGAAGGGCACCGTGTCCACCTCCATCTGGCCGGCCTCGATCTTGGAGATGTCCAGGATGTCGTTGCTGAGGTTCAGGAGGTGGCGCCCGCTGGAGCGCACCATCTCGAGCTGGCGGCGCTGCTCCGGGTTGAGGGGGCCCGCCAAGTCCTTGAGCAGGACCCCGCTGAACCCCAGGATGGAATTGAGGGGGGTGCGCAGTTCGTGGGACATGGTCGCCAGGAAGGCGGACTTGACCCGGTCCGCCTCACGGGCCCGCTCCAAAGCCACGCTCAGTTCGGCCGTGCGCGCCCGCACCCGGTCCTCCAAGTCCCGGTTGAGGGCCTGGATGGCCGCATGGGCCTCCTGGAGCGGGGTGATGTCGGTCCCGACGCTTTGGATCTCCTCGATGCGCCCGGATCCGTCGCGGACGATGCGGTTGGTCCAGGCCACCCAGACCCTGCGCCCGTCGCGCAGCAGGTTCTCGTTCTGGTTGGTCTCGAAGGCCACCGGGTCGGCGCAGATGCGCTCCATCAGGCCGCGCAGGTCGGCGCCGGCGCTGTCGCGCTCCGGCACGATGCTGCCGACCACGTGCCGCCCCAGCAACTCCTCGGAGGTGTAGCCGAAGAACCGCAGGCCGAACCCGTTCATGAAGGTGATCCGGCCGTCGCGGGACCACCGCAGGATGATGCTGTTGGCGTGCTCGACCAGTTCCCGGTATTTGGCCTCGCTCCCGCTGAGCTCGCTCTCGGCGAGCCTGAGATCGGTGACGTCCCGGACGATCTCGATGGCCCCGCGGTAGGCCCCCCGGGCGTCGAGGATGGGCGCCGCCAGGCACAGGCACCGGCCCCCCCGCCCGCCGCGGATGCGTCCGCTTTGGACCTCGGCGCGGGCCACGTCCCCCTCCCAGTCGACGAGATCGTAGGCCCCCCGGTCCACGCGGGGTTGGGGCCCGAACAGGTCCAGGAGGATGGGGCGCCCGTACCCGTAGAAGGCGCAGGCCACCGCGACGGAATCCTGCCCCAGGATGTCGGCGCGGGCCACCCCCGTGAGGCGCTCGCTGGCCCGGTTCCAGGCCACCACGCGCTTGTCCTCGTCGACGGCCAGGATGGCATCGGGCATGGTGTCGATGATGCGCGCCAGGCGTTCGACCTCAAGCGCGGCGGGGTCGTCCAGCCGGCCCCCGGGGCGGCGCAGGCACCTCAGCAGCGCGGCCAATTCGGCGGGACCCTCGCCCGGCCCCAGGAAGGCGTCGGCCCCTAGCCGGAAGGCCTCGCCGCGCACCCCGGGCTCCGCCGGACAGCGCAAGACCACGGGCACGGCGGAGCGCCCCGAGGCTCCGCGCAAGGCCCCCAGGCGCCCGCGCCAGTCCACGGCCCCGGAGAGCGCGTCCAACACCACGGCACAGGGAGCCGCCCCCGCCCCGGAGGTGCGCAGCCACTCCTCCCAGGCCTGGCCCGCCCAGACCCGGCAATCCGGCAACGCCTCCCTCAGGCCGAGCTCCAGACCGGCGACGAAGGCCGCATCCCCGCCGAAATAAAGGATGTTCCCGAGTTCCGATGCGATCGCCACGGCCTCCAACCTCAAGCTACAAACGTTATTTGGTGCGGGTTTATTATAGCACGAAGCGAACCAGCGTTCCATGACATGGGCCGCGGAAGGGTGCCCCTTGGGGCGTAACCTAGCCCCTTCCCCGGCATTCCGGGGCCCCTTTTTTGCGCCGCAGGACCCCGTCCGGACGGCCCCACGGGCCGTATAATAACCGACCGGTTGGTTGAAGAAAAAGCTCAGGGGGTGCCGCGTGCGGGTGAAGGATGAACGACTTTGCGAACAGCGCCGCGGGCGCATCATGGCCGCCGCGCGCGGGCGCTTCGCCCGCCTGGGATACGACGCCTGCTCCATGGGCTCGATCGCCGCCGCCGCAGGCGTGAACAAGGCCACCCTCTACTACTACTTCAAGGGGAAGCGCGACCTTCTGAAGGCCCTGCTGCACGACTCCTGGCTGCGCCGCACCTCGCGGGCCGCCGCGGACGGGCTCAAGCAGGAGCGCGACGCCCGGCGCCTGCTGCGGCGCTTGGCGGCGCTCTACCTCGGCGAACTGCGCAGCGTGGAGGACCGCGAGTTCAACCGCATCCTGCTGGCGGAATGCCTGCGGGACCCGGAACTCGCCGCCGAGAACGTCCTCCACACCGACCGCACCTTCGAGGAGTACGCCGCGGCCGTGCGCCCGGCCTTCGGTTCGGGGCTGCCCACCCGCCGCGTCAAGCAGGCGCTGCACCAGTTCAAGGGGGCCCTGCTGCATTACGCGCAGTACACCCGCCTGATGCGCATCCCGCTGAAGGGCCTGGGGAGCGAACGCTCCTACGTGGAGGCCCTCGTCGAGACCTTCGCGCGGGGGCTGGGAGCGCCCGCCGCCGAAAGGGGAGCCTGACATGGGACCCCGGACGCAGGAGAAGGGCGCGCGCGGGGAGGGCGGCGGGTTCGGTTCCGCGCTGACGCGGGCGTCCATGCGCCGGCCCGTGTCGGTTCTGGTGCTCGCGGCGGCGACCCTGCTGGCCGCGCTGCTGGCCCTGCGCCAGACCCGCACCAACGTGCTCCCCGACATCAACCTGCCCACGATCTACGTGGCCCAGAACTACGGGGGCATGCAGCCGGCCCAGATGGAGGCCTACATCACCTCGCTGTACGAGGCGCTCTTCCTGTTCGTCTCGGGCGTCAAACACATCGATTCGAAGAGCATCCAGTCCATCAGCCTGATCAAACTCGAGTTCTACCCGGGCACGAACATGGCCCAGGCCCTGGCCGAGGTCACCACCTACGTCAACCGGGCCCGCGCCTCCCTGCCGGCCGGCACGGTGCCCCCCTTTGTGATGCGCTTCGGGGTCTCGAACCAGCCCGTGGGCGACCTGATCTTCAGCAGCAAGGACCGTTCCCTGGTCGAGATCGCCAACTACGCCCTGAACCAGGTGCGCCCGCTGTTCGGGAGCCTTCCCGGGGTCTCGGCGTCCGCGCCCTTCGGGTCCAACTTCAAGGCCGTCCTGGTGACGCTCGACCCGGCCAAGCTGAAACGCTTCAGCGTCTCCGCCGACGACGTGGTTCGGGCCCTGGCCCAAGGCGACTTGGTCTCGCCCTCCGGGAACATCCCCGTCGCCGGGAACTATCCCGCGGTGATCCTGAACTCCGTGGTCCGGAACGTGCAGACCCTCAAGGACGTGCCCCTGCGCCCCGGCACCACCCCCACGGTCTTCCTGGGGGATGTGGCGACCGTGTCCATAGGCGGCGACATCCAGACCGGGTACGCCTTGGTCAACGGCCGCCGCACGGTCTACATCCCCGTGACCAAGCAGGACCAGGCCTCCACGCTGACCGTGGTCAACGAGGTGCGCAAAGCCCTGCCGTTCTTCCAATCGGTGCTGCCCCGCGACATCAAGGTCAGCTTCGGCTTCGACCAATCCGGGGCGGTGCGCCAAGCCATCGGCTCCCTGGTCTTCGAGGGCGTCCTGGGGGCCCTGCTGACGGGACTGATGGTGCTTCTGTTCCTGGCGGACTGGCGCAGCGCCCTCATCGTGGTCCTGAACATCCCGCTGGCGGTGCTGGGCGCCACGGTGGCCCTTTGGGCGACGGGCCAGACCATCAACATCATGACCCTCGGCGGGCTGGCCCTGGCCATCGGGGTGCTGGTGGACGAGACCACGGTGACGATCGAGAACATCCACTCCCACCTCGAGGCGGGGGCCCAGGCCCCCCGCGCCTCGCTCGAGGCCACCTCCGAGATCTTCGTCCCCAAGCTCTTCACGCTGCTGGCCTTCCTGATCGTGTTCACCCCGGCCTTCTTCATGACGGGGATCCCCCACGACCTGTTCGTCCCCCTGGCCCTGGCCGTGGGCTTCACCCTGACGGGCTCCTTCGTCCTCTCGGCGACCTTCGTCCCGGTGGTGTCGACCTACCTTCTGCGCGCCCACGGAAAGGCAACGGCGCACCCCCGCCCAGGGTTCTTCGACCGCCTGCGCGGTGCCTACGCCTCGCTGCTGGGGGCCCTCATGCCCCGGCGCGGGCCGGTCCTGGCCCTCTATTTCGTCGGGGCGCTCGGCATCGCGGCGGTCCTGTTCGGGTTCCGTATCGGCAGGGAAATCTTCCCCCCCTCGGATTACGGGCAGTTCCGCATCCGCTTCCGGGGCCCCGCGGGCACGTACATGGACCGCACCGAGGCCTCGGTCTTGAAGGCCATCCGCGTCATCGACGCGGACGTCGGCGGCGCCGACAAGGTCGACACCACCCTGGCCTACGTGGGGGCGCAGGCCTACAACCTGCCGGTCAACTCCATCTACCTTTGGACTTCCGGACCCCAGGACGCCGTGCTGGACGTGCAGCTCAAGCCCGGGGTGCGGATCGCCCTGGGGCCGCTTGAGGAACGCCTGCGCGCCGACCTGGCCCGGGCCCTCCCGGGGATGCGCCTGTCCTTCGAACCCTCCAACCTGGTGGATTTGGCCATGAGCGCGGGGGCCACCACGCCCATCGAGGTCGACGTCAGCGGCTTCAACCTTCCCAAGGTCCGGGCCTTCGCGGACCCGGTGCTGGCCCGCCTGAAGGGCATGCCCTTCCTGCGCGACCAGCAGTTCGGCCAGGCCCTGGACTACCCGGCCCTGGACGTGCGCCTGAACCGGCGCAAGGCGGGCCTGGCCGGGGTGACCATGCGCGACGTCAGCGATGCCCTGGTCCCGGCCACGGCCTCCAGCCGCTTCACCACCCCCACCTTCTGGGCGGACACCACGATCGGGACCTCCTTCATCATCGAGGCCCAAATCCCGCAGGGGGCGATCCATTCCGCGGCGGAGCTCCGCAGGGTTCCCCTCTCGCTGGGCGGAGCCACCCTGCCCCTGGGCGACGTGGCCCGGGTGGTCACCGGGACCACCCTCGCCGAGATCGACCGCCACGACGGCATGCGCACCATGGCGGTGACGGCCAATCTGGAAGGCCTGGACCTGGGGCGCGCCAGCGACCTCATCCGCCGGGACTTGGCGCCCCTGATCGCCCGCCGGCCCCGCGGGATCTCGGTGCACATGCGGGGCGAAAGCTCCTCGCTGAAGGAGATGTTCGACCAACTCGGCGGCGGCTTGGCCCTGGCCCTGGCGGTGGTTCTGATCCTTCTGGCGGTGAACTTCGAGTCGCTGGGCCTGGCCCTGGTGGTGCTGGCCACGGCGCCGGCGGTGCTGGCGGGGGTGGCGCTGGCCCTGGCCTCCACGGGAACCACCCTGAACATCGAGTCCTACATGGGGGCCATCATGGCCGTGGGGGTGGCCTTGGCCAATTCCATCCTGATGGTGACCTTCGCCGAGAGGGAGCGGCTGCGCCACGGGGACAGCGCGAAGGCGGCGCTGGACGCGGCCCGCGGACGCCTCAGGCCCATCCTCATGACCAGCTTCGCCATGGTGGCGGGCATGGTGCCCATGGCGCTGGGACTCTCCGAGGGGGGCGGGCAGACCGCCCCCCTGGGCCGGGCCGTCATCGGGGGACTCGCCGCGGCCACCCCCACGACCCTTCTGGTGCTTCCCCTTCTGTTCGCGGCGGCGCGCCGGCGCAGTTCCACCTCCTCGCCGTCGCTGGACCCCGACGACCCGGAAAGCCCTCACTTCGAGGAGGCCGGCCGTGTTTAGACGCTCCCTGGCGCGTGCCGCGTTCGCGGCGGCCCTTTCGGCAACGGCCCTGCCGGCGGCGGCGCAGTCGGCGTCCGGACGGGGCCCGGCCGCCGCCGCCCCCGCGCCCACGCTGAGCTTGGCCCGGGCCCTGGCCCTGGCCGAGGCCTACAGCCCCTCCCTGAAGGCGGCGCGGGAGCGCGTGCGCGCCGCGGGGGCCGATGTGGAGGCCGCAGGGGCCTTCTACTATCCCCATCTGGTCGCGGCGGCGGCGACCGGGACGGGCCTGGCCGGATCCCAGGGGGCGGCCCCCGACGGTGTCGGCGGCGTGATCGCCTCGCCCTACGCGGCCGGGCCGCGCGTGGGGGCCGACGTCTCCGCCTCCTGGGACGTGCTGGACGTGGGGGCGACGCTGGCGCGCTCCGCGGCCAAGGCCACGCGCGTGTCGGCCCGCGAGCAGGAGCGCTTCACGCGGGTGCAGGTGGACCAGTCCGCGCTGATCGGCTACATGGACGCCTGCCGGCTGCGGGGCGAGGAAAAGATCTGGGCGCGCCAGTGCGGGCGCCTGGAGACGCTCTACGCCAAGGTGGCCTATTACGAGAGCGTGGGCCGCTACAGCGTGGTCCAACTGCTGCTGCTCAAGGAGATGCTCGCCGACGCGCGCCTGGAGCGGGCCCGCGCGGGGCAGGCCCTCGCGGACTCCCTGGCGGATTTGGCGATCACCCTGGGGGTCCCGGCCCAGGGCTTGGCCGTGCCCCCCCCCGAATCCCTCGACCCGGCGCTGCCCGCCGTGGGCCCGGAGACCTCGAACCCGCTGTTGAGCTACGCCCTGGCCAGGGCCGCCGCGGCGCGCCCCCTGGCCCAGGCCGCCGGGGCCCAGGCCCTCCCCCGGGTCTTCGCCAACGCCAGCGTCGGGGACGTGGACCGAACCCTGGTCGTTCCCGCGCGCGACTATTCCGCCTCGGTGGGCGTGGCCCTGCCCCTGTTCGAGGGCTTCCAGGTGAAGGCCGGATACGAGGGCGCCCTGGCCTTGGCCCGCGCCGAGGAGCGCCTGAGCGAGGACACCGGGCTGACCATCGCCCACGCCGACAACCGCTACGACGACGCCGAGGCCCTGGACCGCCTCAGCGTGGCTTCCCTGGCCGCGCGCCGGACGGACGCGCTCGTCGCCCTGGAGCAAGCCCGCATCCGCTACCTGCGCCTCATCGGTCCGCTGTCGGACCTCCAACAGGCCCTGGTCAACATCGTGGCCATCGAGGTGCAGGACAACGCGGCCCGCGCGGACCTGCTGGCCAACACCGGCGCCCAGCGCCTCTTCAACGGGGCGGTCCCGGAGCCCTGAGGCGACCCGCCCCGCCGCCCGCACCCATCGGCGCCGCCGGCAGGCCCTAAAAATCCTGGGTGCATTGCGTGAAGACGCCCCGGCGCGGACCGTACTGCGGCGCGAACTCGCCCACCCCCGTGCCCGGCCTCAGTAGGTAGCTGCGGTCGAAGACGTTGACGCAGCTCAGGCGCAGGGTCAGGGGATCCTTCCCGCCCCAGGGCCGGAAGGCGCAGGCCACGGACGCATTGCATTGGACATAGGCGGGGACGTTTTGCAGGTTGGCGAAGCCCTCGGGCAGGCCGCTGCCGGCGATGCCGTCGAAGTCGGCGAGCAGGCGGCCCCACCGGTAGGACGCCCCGAAGGAGGCGCTGTCGGTCTGGGCGTCCGAGGACGGCACCCAATGGCCCTGGAAGTAGGCCAGTTCGGCCGGGTCGCCGATGACGTACTGGTTGGAGACGACCTGCTCCACCCGCGTGATCTCGTGGGCGTAGTTTCCGTACACCTCCAGGCCTCCCGCCCCATAGGCCGACTTCAGTTCCACCCCCCGGCTCATCCCCCGCGCCCAATTGAACTGGTCCAGCACCACGGCTTGGCCGAATTGGCCGTCGTCGAGCGTGTCCGTGGACTCCTTGAGGTAGGCGTCCACCCCCGCGGTCCAGCCCTT
>DAIDJD010000038.1 GCA_027451505.1 candidate division FCPU426 bacterium | reverse complement strand
GAGCCCCTGGAACGGGGCCCTTGCCACCCTCTCTCGGGCCTTCCGTGGACCTCACCATGAGCGCCGTCTATTCGGCCATGAGCGCCGCCAGCCAAGCCGTGGCTGAGACGGCCCAGGACGTGGCCAACGTCAACACGCCGGGCTACCGTCCCGAGGTCGGCTATTTCCAGAGCGCGGCGACCCAGCCTTTCGAGGATTTCGGGACCCCCCTGCCTTGGGGCGTGCAGTACGTGGTGGGCCCGCCCAGCACCCGAACCGGCCCCCTCAAGCCCAGCCCCGATCCGCTCCATGTGGCGCTCCAGTCGGCCCAGGACTACTTCGCCGTCCAGACCCCCCAAGGGATCGCCTACACGCGCTCCGGGGAATTCCACCTGGACGCCCAGGGCAACCTCCTGAGCGTCGACGGCTATCCCGTTCTTGGGCAGGACGGCCCCCTGCAAAACCTGGGCAACCGGGCCGTGATCGGCCCCGACGGGAGCGTGAGCACCTTGCTTCCGGACGGCTCCATCGCGGCCGGACCCCAGGCCCAACTCCTGATCACCAATTTCTCCGGGACAACCCTTGAGCGCCTGAGCTCGCAGCTGTTCGTGGCGCCCGCCGGGGCCGTGGGGGCCCCTCCCCAGGGCGGCGTCATCCCCAGGGAACTGGAGGGTTCGGCCACCGACACCTTCCAGAGCATGTCCGACCTGGTGGAGCTCAGCCGCTGGAGCCAGTCGCTCCAGAAGGCGGCCCTGGTGGACGACGGCACGGCCCAGGAGGCGGCTCAGGCCGCCCGGCTGCAATAGGAGGGAAGCGCATGTTCCGAGCCATGGAAATCGCGGCCAGCGGCATGGCCACCGAGCAGACGGCCATGAACACGCTCGCCGACAACCTCGCCAACGTCGACACCACCGGCTTCAAAGCCGGCCAGGTCCAGTTCGAATCGCTCGTTGACACCCAAACCCCCGACGGGGTGGAGCTTCCCGAAGGCGTCCAGGTGGCGGCGTCCTACGACGACCAGTCCCAGGGCGTGATCCAGCAGACCGGAAATCCCCTGGACCTGGCCGTCAACGGGGCCGGCTACTTCCCCCTGATCGGCCCCAACGGGACCCAGCTCTACACCCGCGCCGGGAGCTTCACCCTCAACGCCCAGGGCCAGATCGTCAACCCGAACGGGCTGGTGTTGGCCGGCGGCATCACCGTCCCGATGGGGGAGCAGAACATCACGGTGGAGGCGGACGGGACGGTCCTGGGCACGCCCCCGGGATCGAGCACGCCGGTCCCCTTGGGCCAGATCCAGCTCGCGGGCTTCGCCAACCCCGACGGCCTGAACGACGAAGGCCAGGGCGTCTTCGCGCCCACCGTGGCCTCGGGGCCGGCCCTCACGCAATCCTCGGCCAGCGACAACCTGGGGCTGGGATCCATCCAGCAGGGGGCCCTCGAATCGAGCAACGTGAACATGGTGCAGGAAATGGTGGACCTCATCAGCACCCAGCGCGCCTACGAGAGCGCGGCCAAGGTGGTCGCCACGGCCGACACCATGCTGGGCTACGCCAACGGCCTGGTGCGCTGATGAGGATCCCGGGAGGGTTCCGGAGCGCGGCGGCGATGCTGGCCGGGGCCCTGCTGCTGGCGGGAGCGGGCCTTCAGGCCGACGAGGCCCTGCGCTTGGCGTTCTGCCGGCGGGTGATCGCCGCGGCGGCCGGGGTGAGCTGCTCCGCGGAGGTATGGGCCCCGAACTTGGGGCGGCTTCCGGCCGGCTGGACCCTGGCCGGCCTGGGGGCGCTCCCGAGCCCCGGATCCTGGCGGCCCTACCCGGCGCGCCTGCGCTCCCCCTCCGGCGCGGAGGCCACGGTGGGCGTCCGGGTGCGCCTGCTTCCGGCGGTGAAGGGCTGGATCCTCACGCGGACCCTGGCCCCGGGGCAACCCGTGACGCCGGGCTGCGTGCGGGCCGCGATGCTGGATCCGCGCGACTTGGCCGGAACGCCCGTGCAGGGGCCCCTGCGTACGGCCCTGACCGCGGCCCGGGGCCTCCCCGCCGGCCGGGCCCTCCTCGCCGGCGACCTGCGCGACCCGTCCTACGGCCGCCCCGGGGAAAGGGTCGTCCTGGTGATCCACTACGGCTCCATCGCCGCCACCGACGCCGGGGTGCTCCTGGAGGGCGGCCCCCAGGGCAGCGTCCTGAAGGCCCAGCACCTGCGCAGCGGACGCGTGGTGCGCGGGACGCTGGACGGCCGCGACCTGCTGGTGGAGGACTGAGGCCGTGGCGCGCGCGGCCGGATGCGCGGCAACGGCCCTTCTGGCGGTCCTCACGGCCGCGGCCCAGGCCCAGAGCCTGTACGTCGACGGCGCCGACCCCTACGCCGCCTCGCGGCACTTCCGCGTCGGGGACCTCATCGAGATCCGCATCGACGAGAACCTCAGCGCGGACCGCAACGCCCAGCAGAACGTGAGCAAGTCCATGAGCCTCAACGCCGGGTTCAGCCCCAACCAGAACCTCTCCCCCGGAACCCTGGCCCAGGTGAGCCTGGGCCAGAGCGGAAGCGGGGCCGGCAGCACGGTGCGCAGCGACCAGATGGTGGCCACCATCACCGTGATGGTGACCGCGATCCAGCCCGACGGCTCCCTCCAGGTCAAGGGCAACCAGACCGTGGACCTGGACGGCGAGGTCCAAAAGCTCACCCTGAGCGGCCTGCTCCAGCCCGAGGACGTGGGCCTGGACCGCACCGCGGACTCGCAACGCCTGGGCGACGTCCAGATGACCCTCTCCGAGAAGGGCACCGCCTCGCGGGGCGGCACCCTGGGATGGCTGCAATGGCTGCTTTCCTTCATCGGCTTGTGAGGCCCCGGGCGGCCCTCGCCGGGGCCCTGGCGCTGGCCTGGGCGCTCCCGGCCGCGCCGGCGCGCGCCCAGGTGGTGCCGATCAAGGAGCTCACCACCGTGATCGGGGTGCGTCCCAACCAGCTCATCGGCTACGGCATCGTCGCCGGCCTGGCCGGGACCGGGGACACGGGGCCCTCCTACGCCACGGTCCAGGGCCTTCTGCGCCTGCTGGACAACCTGGGGGCCTACCTCACCCAACCCGACCTGGCCGCCGCCAACTGCGCGGCGGTCCTGGTCACGGCCAAGCTGCCTCCCTCCATCGAGGCCGGCGAGACCGTCGACGTCATGGTGTCGTCCCTGGGCAACGCCCGCAGCCTGGCCGGGGGCACCCTCTTGGTGACCCCGCTCAAGGCGCTCGACGGGAAGACCTACGCGGTGGCCCAGGGCTCCATCATCGTCGGCGGCTACTCGGTCCAGGCCGTGGGCGGAGTCCAGGGCCTCCAGACCGCCGACAGCCTGCAGAAGAACCTGCCCACCGTGGGCCAGGTGACCGGCGGCGCCATCATGGAGCGGTCCGTGACGGCCCAGTTCATGGACGGCTCCTCCCTGACCCTGGGGATGGGCCGCACCGACTTCCTGGCGAGCAGCCGGGTGGTGCAGGCCCTGAACCAGAAATTCGGCCCGGGGACGGCGTCGTCCGCGGACGGGGCCGACATCAAGGTGAACCTGCCCCCGGCGATGCGTTCCAACCCGGTGGACTTCCTGGCGCAGGCCGGGGAGTTGGAGATCACCCTTCCGGACCCGAGCCGGGTGGTGGTCAACGAACGCACCGGCGCGATCCTGGTCGGGGGCGACGTGCCCCTGTCGCCGCTGACCGTGACCCATGGGGACCTGCACCTGGCCGTGACCGAACGCCAGGACGCCTCCCAGCCCTACGGGTTCTCGGCCGGGAACACGGCGGTGCTGACGGAACTGGACCTGCGGGCCCAGGAGGACCAGGGGCGCACGGTCAACCTGGACCACCAGGGCGCCACCGTGAATGACCTGGTCACGGCCCTGAGCAAGCTGGGCGTGGCCCCCCGGGACATCATCTCGATCCTGCAGGACGCCCGGGCCATGGGCGCGATGCAGGCGGAACTGGAGGTGCGCTGATGGAAGTCGAGGCGGCGCCCGACTACGCGGCCCTGGCGGCGGCCCTGGACGAGGAGTGCGCCCTCCTGGAGTCGCTGGAGCGGGCCTTGGAGGCCGAGCGGGCCGCGCTCACCGGCCTGGATTTGCGGGCCCTGCGCGACTGCGCCCAGGCCAAGGAGGCCCTGGTGCTGAGGCTGGACGCGGCCCGGGTGCGCCGACGCGGGGCCTCGGGCGCCCCGGCCCCCAGGAGCCTGCGCACCCTGGCGGCCTCCGCGCCCCAGGAGCTCGCCCAGCGCTTGGGCGGGCTCCTGCACCGGGCCGCCGACCGCGCCGAACGGGTCTTCCTGCTCAACCGCGGCAACGGCCAGCTCCTGGCGCAGGGCCGGGCCTACATCGCCCAGCGCATGGAACGCCTGCGCTACCGGGGGGGGCGGGTGGTGCTCTACGGCCGCGGGCGCGGATACGTGTCGATGGGCGAGGCGGCCATCGTGCAGAAGGAGCTCTGACATGGCCGTCTCCGGATTCGCGGGATATTCCCTCGGCGCCCAGATGCTCAACACCGTCAACATGCAGATGGACGTGGTGGGGCAGAACATCGCCAACGCCTCCACGCCGGGCTATTCGCAGCAAACCGCGGTGGTCCAGCAGGCGCCCCCGATCTATTCCGGCGGCGACATCCTCCTGGGCGGCGGCTCCGAGGTCACCTCCATCCAGCGCCAGGCCGACCCCTACGTCGACGCCCAAGTGGTCGCGACCTCGGGCGGACTGGGCGCCGCCTCGACCCTGGCCACGGGTTTGGGCCAGTTGGAGAGCCTCATCAACGAATCCAACGGCCAGGGCCTGACGTCGAACCTGGACTCCCTCACCTCCGCGTTCACCGCCCTCTCCGCGAACCCCTCGGACCCCTCCCTGCAGCAGTCCGCGGTCTCGGCCGCCCAGACCCTG
Organism: candidate division FCPU426 bacterium; assembly: GCA_027451505.1. GTDB lineage: Bacteria > Oederibacteriota > JAJYGY01 > JAJYGY01 > DAIDJD01 > DAIDJD01. The sequence continues at coordinate 2,691 of DAIDJD010000038.1, read as the reverse complement.
GCCTCGGACGTGAACCAGCGCTATGTCCAGCTCACGGCGCTCCAGCAACAGGCCGACGGGCAGGCCCGGCAGGGCGTCAGCCAACTCAACTCCACCGCCGCCCAGGTGGCCTCCCTCAACACCCAGATCGCCGACGCCCTGGCCGCGGGCCAGTCGCCCAACGAGCTCGAGGACCAGCGCCAGCAGGACTTGGTGCAACTCGGGACCCTGGCGGGCGTGCAGACCGCGGAGATGAGCAACGGGATGATCAATGTGAGCGTCAGCGGGCATTGGCTCGTCGAGCAGGGGGCCTCGGCCACGGTGGCGGCGGCCCCCCTGGCCTCCAACCCGGCCCTAACGTCCTTCACCTGGGCCGACAACGGCCAGGCCTTCACCCCCACGGGCGGCTCCATCCAGGGCGCGCTGGAACTGCGGGACACCGACGTGGGCGGGGCCATTACCAATCTCAACAACCTGGCCAACGCTGTGCGGACCGACTACAACGCGGTGCAGGCGTCCGGATACCCCGCCGGCTCCGCCACCTTGAGCGCGAACCCGCTGTTCACCGGCACCGGGGCCTCCGACCTCGCCGTCAGCGCCGCCTTGGTCGCCTCACCCTCGCTCCTGGCCACGGCCCAGACCCCCTCCGCCCCCGGCGACGGCAGCAACGCCGCCGCCTTCGCGGCGCTGGGGACCGCCGCCAGCCCGGAACTGGGCATGGGCTACGCCCAGGCCCTGGCGAACTGGACCACCGAGGCGGGGGCCTCGGCGGCCCTCGCCACCCAGCAGCAGACCACCCAGCAGGCCAACCTTACCCAGCTCAACAACCTCAGGTCGTCGATCTCCGGGGTGGACCTGAACGGCCAGGCGGTGCAGCTTTCGGAATACGAGCAGGCCTACCAGGCCGGGGCCAAGTACATCGGCACGCTGGACACGATGATGCAGACGCTCTTCACCGACCTCGCCTACGCCTAGGAAGGGGGCCACCGTGCGGATCTCCACGAACCAGATGGCCACGGACGCGGTCGCCAACTTGAACGCGCCCCTGCTCCAGGCCCAGCAACTCTCCGAGGAACTCTCCACCGGATTGGCGGTGAACCAGCCCTCGGACAACCCCCAGGGCGCGGGCGAGATCGTCACCTACGACCACCAGATCAGTCTGGACAACGGCTATCTGGCCTCCTCCCAAGCCGCGTCGGGGCAGCTGACCCAGGCCTCCTCGGTGCTGGGCCAAGTCCTCAACGTGCTGAACTCGGTCCAGACCGCCGCGGTGACCGGGTCGAACTCCGCCACCGAGAACCCGGCCGACCTGCAGGCCCTGGCGACCCAGGTCTACGCCTCCTTGTCCCAACTGGTGGGCCTGGCCAACACCCAGGACCAGGGCCAGAACCTCTTCGGCGGCTTCCATGTCGCGGGGCCGGCGTTCACCGCGACGACCAACGCGGGGGGCACCATCACCGGGGTCACCTACAACGGCGATTCCGGGGTGAACCACGTGCCGGCGGGGCAGGGCGTCTCCGTCGCCGCCAACCTGCCGGGCAACCAGGTTTTCGACGCCGCCGGTTCCTCGGTGTTCCAGTCCGTCCTGGCGGTGGCCCAGTCCCTGGCCTCGGGGAACCAGGCCGGGATCTCGGCCGGGCTCCAACAACTGACCGCGGCGATGGCCACCGTGACCCAGGCCCAGGCCGACGCCGGGGCGCTCACCCAGAGCCTGCAGAACCAGGAAACCTCCCTGAACGCGCTCACCACGAACCTGACCACGGATCTGGGCCAGGTCCAGAACGCGAACATGGCCCAAGTGGCCACTTCGTACCAGCAGGTCCTGAACACCTACCAGGAAGGCATGGCCGCGGTCGGTCAGGTCGCGCGGCTGCCGTCCCTGGTGGAATACATGTGAGGAGCCCATGCCCACACTGACGAAAGTGACCACCAGCCGTTTCGGCGACCTGGAGGTCCCCGAGGACGCCCTCTACCGGCTCCTGAGGCCCCTGGCGGGCTTCCCGGCCACCCGGACCCTCACCAAGGTGGCGCTGCCGAACCAGCGGCCCTTCACCTGGCTGCAGTCCCTGGAGGAGGGGGACGTGGCCTTCGCGGCGGCACCGGCGGCCTGGCTGCGTCCGGACTACGCCGTGCGCCTGGCCGAGTGGGACCGCGAGGCCTGGGGCGCCCTGGGCGAGGCCGAGGTCTACGCCCTCATCAGCTTCCCCAAGGAGCCCTGCGCCAACCTGGCGGTCCCGGTGCTGCTGGATCCCGTCCGGCGTGTGGCCCTCCAGGTCCTCAACCAGGCCGGCTCCTGGGGCCTTACCGAGCCCCTCTTCCCCGGGGTCGTCCCCCAGGGGGCCTGACGCCGTGCTGGTGCTTTCCCGACGCCGCGGCGAATCCCTGCGCCTGGGCGACGACATCGAAGTGACCGTGCTCAAGGTCACCCCGGGCGGGGTGAGCCTGGGGATACGGGCGCCCAAAAACCTGCCCATCCTCAGGGGCGAGCTGGCCGCGGCGGTGCTCGACGGCAACCGCCGCGCGGCCGAGAACGCGCCCGGGGGCGGCGAGCTGGAGGAGATCAGCCGGGGCTTGGCGCGGGGCGGGGGCTTGGCCCGCGCCCCCGCCCCCGGCGCCAGCGGGGCGCCCCCCCAGGGCGCGCAAGCCGGCGAAGGGCCCGGCCAACCCACCCCCTTGACCGCGCCCTCTGGGCGGCGGAATCCCCCCAAAAGG
>DAIDJD010000037.1 GCA_027451505.1 candidate division FCPU426 bacterium | reverse complement strand
GCGGCCAGGGCGGCCAGGCGCAACGCGGGCCCGCCGGGGTTCATCCGCGCCGCCGGAGCAGGTCCGCCACGTCGCGGGCCAGCAGGGCGGCCAGTTCGGACTTGGGCCCGGGACCGAAGTGCCTCGGCTCGGCCCCGGGGGCCAGGATCCAGGCCTCGTTGGCCTCGGACCCGAAACCGCGGCCCCCGTCCACCGGGTTGGCCACCAGGAGGTCCAGGCGCTTGCGCTCCAGCTTGGCGCGGGCGTTGGCCAACAAGTCGTCGGTCTCGGCGGCGAAACCCACCAGCACCCGCCTTCCCTTGGCGCGCGAAAGCGTGAACAGGATGTCGGGGTTGGGCTCCAGGCGCAGGGACGCCCCCCTCCCGGTCTTCTTGACCTTGCTGCCCGAGGGCCGGGCCGGACGCCAGTCCGAGACCGCGGCGCAGGCGATGAGGGCGTGGGCCCGCGTGAAGGGCCCGCGGCAGGCCTCCAGCATCTCCCGCGCGCTGACCACGCGCACGACCCGCACCCCCGGAGGGTCGGGAAGCTCCACGGGTCCGCTCACGAGCGTCACCTCGGCCCCCAGGTCCCGGCAGGCGGCGGCGACCTGGTAGCCCATCCGGCCGCTGCTGGGGTTGCTCAGGAAGCGCACGGGATCGAGCGCCTCCCGGGTCGGCCCGGCGGTGACCAGCACCCGGCGGCCCGCCAGTTCCGCCCCGGCCCCGGGCCGGGCGTCCGGCCGCGCCAGGGCCCAGGCCTCCCCCGCGATCACCGCGGGGTCCGGGAGCTTCCCGTCGCCGACGTCACCGCAGGCCAGCAGGCCGCTGGCCGGGTCCAGGATGCGGGCGCCCCGGGCGCGCAGGGTCCTGAGGTTGGCCCTCACGGCCGGGTGGCGCCACATGGCCGTGTTCATGGCCGGCGCCAGGAGCAGCGGCTTGGGGTGGTACACCAGGGCCGCGGCGGTCACGAAGTCCCCGGCTTCGCCCGCGGCCAGGCGGGCGATGAGGTCGGCCGTGGCCGCCACGACCACGAAAGCGTCGGCCTCCTTGGCCAAGGTCACGTGCCCCACCCCCCACTCGGCGGGCTCGTCGAAAAGATCCTCCCCCACCGGCCGCCCCGAAAGGGTCCGCAGGGCCAGGGGGGAGACGAAACGCGCGGCGTTGCGGGACAGGAGCACGGTGACCCGCGCCCCGCGGCGGCGCAGGGCCCCCACCACGTCGGCGGCCTTGTAGGCGGCGATGCCGCCGGCGACCCCGACCAGGATCGAGGGCCCGCCCTCAGGCAACCGCGCCGCCGTCGGCGAGCTGGTCGTCGCGCTTGAGGATCCCACGTTCCAGCTCGTCCATGGCCACGGAGGTGATCTTGCGTCCCTCCATCTCCGGCTGGAGGTTGATGCCCTCGGCCAGTTCCCGCGCCCTCCGCGCCGCCAGCATGACCCGCTGGTACTTGTTGTTGCCGCTCTTGTCCTGCAGGGGCAATGCCATTTTCGTTCTCCCTTCGCTAATGGACCAACCGCAACCGCGCGGCCTGGCACACCTGCGCCAGCGCCTCGACGGTCTCGTCCAGCTCGTCATTGATGATGAGGTAGTCGTAGCCCAACCCGGCCTCGCACTCCCGGGAGGCCTCCCGCAGGCGCCGCCTCAGATCGGCCGGGGCGTCCGTGCCCCGCCTCAGGAGCCGGCGCCTCAGTTCGGCCATGCTCGGCGGCGCCAGGAACACCAGCACGCTGTCGGGATGGCGTCCCTTGACCGCAGCGCCGCCCTGGACGTCCAGGACCAGCACCAAGCTGCGCCCCTTGCGGAGGGCCTCGCGGACCTCGCGGGCGGGCGTGCCGTAGTAGTGGCCGTGGACCTGGGCGTATTCGAAGAAGCCGCCCTCGGCCACGCGCGCACGGAACTCGGCCTCGTTGAGGAACCAGTAGTCCCGGCCATGGCGCTCCCCCGGGCGGGGGGGGCGCGTGGTGGCCGTGACGCAGCGGCTCAGCCAGGGCAGGCGCTTCAACAGAAGGCCGCAAGCGGTGGTCTTGCCGCCCCCCGAGGGGGCCGAAAGCACCAGCAGGAAGGGCCGCGGCGGCGCCTTCTTCAGAAGCCGGGCGAGGCTCATTCGACGTTCATCGCCTGCTCCTTGAGGCGCTCCACGACCCCCTTGAGGCCGACCACGGCCTGGGTCAGGGCGCTCTCCGGGCTCTTGGAGCCCATGGTGTTGGCCTCGCGCAGCAGTTCCTGGCACAGGAACTCGAGGCGCTTGCCGCAGGCCCCGCCCTCCCCGAGCACGCGGCCGAACTCCTCGACGTGGGCGCGGAAACGCACCACCTCCTCGCGGATGTCGGCGCGGTCCGCCGCCAGGGCGGCCTCCATGGCCAGCCGAGGATCGGAGGGGTCGAAGGACTCCAGGATCGCGGCCAGGCGCCGCCGCAACCTCTGGTCGAAGGACGCCTGGAGCTCCAGGGAAAGCGCCTCGATGCGGGCCAAGCGCTCGAGGGCCCCCTCCAGCAGGGAGCCCAGTTCCCGGGCCAGCGCCGCGCCCTCCCTCTCGCGGGCCTCAACCAGCCGCGCCAAGGCCGCGGCGACGGCCGCCCGCACCAGGTCGAAGCGCCCCCCTGGCGCGAAGGCCGAATCCCCGCCTTCGGCCGGGCCGGCCACCACTCCGGGCAGGCGCAGCAGCGTCTCCAGGCCCGGTGCCGGCCCCGTCCCGAGGTCCCGGGCCAGCGCGGCGAGGGCGTCCCGCCAGGCCCGCGCGCGCGCGCCGTCGAAGGAAGCCTGGGCCCCCCGGGTCCCGTCGTCCAGACCCAAATGCAGGTCCACCTTGCCCCGGGACAGCCCGCCCTGGAGCAGGCCCCGCAATTCCGGCTCCCCCGGCCAAAGGCCGGGCGGGAGTCGCAGACCCAGCTCCAGGTGGCGGCCGTTCACCGAGCGAAGCTGGGCCCGCGCGGTCAGGGGTCCGGCCTGGGCCTCGCCCTCGCCGTAGCCGGTCATCGATCGGATCATGGCCGCCGTCCCTTCGCGTCCCCGCGCCGCCGCCGCAGGAGGAAGCCGCAGGCCGCCGCCGCCTCGCCGACGCTGACGCGCTCAAGGTAGTTGACTCCCGGCCGCGCTGGCATGCGGAACCCGAGCCCGGCGGGGCTGAGCACCGCGCGGCGCGAACCCAGCGGGCCCCAGCGCAGCGCCGACATGGCGCGCAGGGGCGGATACAGCCCCAGCACCGGTGTGCCCTGGGCGGCCGCCAAGTGCAGCGGTCCCGTGGAACCGGCGGCGAAAAGGTCCGCGCGCGCGAGCAGGGCCGCGAAACCGGGCAGGGACAGACCCGCACAGGGTGTGGCCCGCTCCCCGGCCGCGGCCAGGCAGGTCCGCGCGGCGTCGGCATCGGCCGGGCCCGCGGTGACGACCAGGCGGGCCTTGTGCCGCCGGGCCAACTCCAGGCCCAGGGCGCCGAAGCGTTCGGCCGGCCAGGGCTGGGCGGACCCGCCCGAACCGGGGTGCAGGAGGACCAGGGGCCCGGGGCCCTTGGGGCCCCTGGCCCGCAGCCAAGCCGCGGCCTCGGACTCGGCCTCCGGGCCCGGATGGACCCTCGGCGGCGGGGACTCCGCCGCCGGGCACCCCAGGGCCCGCCCGTACTCGAGGTTCCACTCGCTTTCCCGGGTCCAGCCGCGCCCCCGGCGCAGAGGGAGGCGCCGGTTGAACAGAGCCGAATAGGGTCGCCAGGACGGCCCCCAGCGGCGCGGGACGCCGGCGCGCAGGGCCAGAAGGGCGTTGCGGGCGTTCGCCCAGAGGACCAGGGCGTCGTCGAAGCGGGCCTCCCGGATCCGTTCCAGGGCGTCCGGCCCGTCGATGATGAGGCGCTCCAGGCGCCGGTCGCCCTTGAGCAGCGGCTCCGCGGAGGCGGACACCAGGAGCCCCACCCGCGCCCCCTGGCGCCACAGCGCCTCCACCAGCGGCAGGGCCAGCACCAGGTCGCCCAGGCGGTCGTGGCGCATCACCAGGACCCGCCGGCCCTCCAACGCCGGTCGGGCGCCGGCGGAGGCCACGTCAGCGCGACGACCGGCGCAGGCGCTCGGCCAGCGCGGTCGTGGAATGGCCCTTGGGGTCGCCGGTGATCACCACCCGGCCCCCGAGCTGGCGGACCACCTCGGCCTCGGGCACGCTCTCGGGGGTATAGTCCGTGCCCTTGGCCTGGATGTCGGGCCGCAGCTCCCGGATCAGGCGGCCGGCGCCGGCCTCCCCGAAGGAGGTGACGAAGTCCACGCACTCCAGGGCCGAGACCAGCTCCACGCGCTCGGCCAGGGGCATCAACGGCCGGCCCGGACCCTTGAGGCGGCGCACGCTCGCGTCGGTGTTGAGGGCCACCACCAGCACCCCGCGCCGACCGCCCGCGCGCTTGGCGCCGGCGAGGTAACGCAGGTGCCCGACGTGGAGGAGGTCGAAGCACCCGTTGGCCAGCACCACGGTGCCGCCCCGGGCCTTGAGCCGGGCCAGCACGCCGGGGAGCCGGTCGCGCCCCACGTATTTGCGGACCGGATCCGCGGACCGGGCCCCCGCCCGCGGGCGGGCCAACTGCGCGCGGTCGGCCACGCTCAGGGCACCAGGGGGTCGCCGGCCAGACGCGCGGACCATAGGCCGCGCAGGCCCTCCACGACGGAGGGTGCCAGGCGCAGGCGCGGGGCGTCCACGTTGCCGATGACGTGTTGCCAGGCGCTGGCCGAGGGGACCGCGCAGCTCACCTGCGGGAAGGACAGCACGAAGCTCAGCGCCGCTTGGGCCGCGGTCGCGCCGGGGCCGACGGCCAAACGCTCGAATTCCGCCTGCGCTTCGGCGCGCCGTGCGCGGTCCTCGGCGCTCCACCGCCGCCGGGAATCCAGGAACACGTGGTGGCGGCCGTAGCGGCCGGTCAGCCAGCCGCTGTCCAAGGGCCGCGCGGCGATCAGGCCCAGGCCGCGGGAACCCGCCTCGGCCAGGGCCGCGACGTGGGACTGGTCGAAAACGTTCAGGGGGAACCGCAGCGCCTCGGACGGGGTCCGGCGCGCCGCCAGAAGCAGGTCCTCGGGTGCCTCCACCGCGGCCCCGATGCACAGGGCTTTGCCCGCGCGCTTGGCCCCGGCGAGGACCTCCCACACGGAGTCCCGGCCCTCCAGGTCGGTGCGCACGGGGCGGTCCCACAGCAGCACGTCGACGTGGTCGGTCCCCAACGTCTCCAGGGCCTGATCCAGGCCCCGCCCCAGGTCCTCCGGCCCGCCCGGGATGCGCAGGCAGACCGCAGCCTGGGCCCGGCGGCGGCGCAGGACCTTCCCGGCCAGGCGCAACGCCCGGTCGCTCTCCCGGGACACGGCCAGGTCGATCAGCGACGCCTGCATGTCCAGGGCGATCTCGAGGATCTCCAGGGCCTCCTCATCCGGCGCCCCCGAGGGGCCCGGATGGTCCAGGGCCGCCGTCCCCAGGCCGATCACGCCGACGGAAAGGCCCGTGACGCCCAGCGGCCGCCGCGGCATGACCGGATCGGTCTGGCGGACCCGGTCCAGGTGGGACGAAAGGTAGCGCGAGAAATTGGTGACGGTGGGCATCAGGGACCTCCCGGTGGTTGGGGAAGGGGGCGGGCGGGGCCCCGGCGGGCCTCGCGTTCGAGAAGCTCGAGGATCTCCGGGCGGGTCACGCTGGCCGGTCCCCGGCGCATGACGGCGACCCCGCCGGCGGCGTTGGCCAGGCGCATGGCCAGCCCGGGCTCGGCGCCGGCCGCCAGGGCCAGCGTGACGCAGGCGGCCACCGAATCGCCCGCGCCGTTGACGTCGACGCAATCCTGGGGGCCGTAGACCGGCACGTCCTCGCGGCGCCGGCCCGTGAACAGGCTCATGCCGCGGCTACCGCGGGTGACCAGAACCATGCGCGCCCGGGTCCTCCGGAGCAGGGCCCGGCCGATGCGGTCGAGGTCCGATTCGCGGTAGTCCTCCAGCCCCGCGGCAGGGGCCGCCTCGGTCTCGTTGGGCGTGATGATGGTGACCCCGCGGTAGGACCCGAGCTGGTGGCGGGAGTCGACGCACACCACCAGGCCGGGCCGGCCCGCGGCCAGGCGGTTGATCCGCTCCAGCACCCGGGGCGTCACCAAGCCGTTGCCGTAGTCGCTGACGATGAGGGCGTCCGCGCCCCGCACGCGCCGGGACAGCCCCGCCAGCACCCGGTCCTCGGCCGCGCGCCCGATGGGGCCCGCGCTTTCGTGGTCCACCCGGATCACCTGCTGGCGCACCGTATTGCGCCCACCGGCCAGGATGCGGATCTTCACCGGGGTCACCCGGCCCGTCTCCCGGACCACGGAGCCCACCGACACCCCGCGCTCCCGGAAGGCGCGCAGCAGCGCGGCCCCGGCCCCATCCGTCCCCACCACGCCCACCGGCAGCGCCCGGGCGCCCAGGCTGGCGATGTTGCTGACCGGATTGGCCCCCCCGCCCGGAAGGCTGAGCGTGCGCTCGTGCCTGAGGATCAGCACCGGGGCCTCGCGCGAGATGCGGGTCGTCTCGCCGAAGACGTATTCGTCGAGCATGAAGTCGCCCAGCACCGCGACCGTCAGCCGGGCGAAGCGCTCCAGCACGGCCCGGGCCCCCTCCAAGTCCCCGCCGCCATCGTGCCCGCGGGCGCGACTCACCGCCCCGGCCCCAGGATCAGGTCCGCGGCCCGCCCCAGGTCCTCGGCCACGAAGGGCGGGCGCCCGCCCTTCGCCTCCAGGGAGGCCAGGGTTTCGCGGCCGTACCCGGTGAGGACCAGCACGCCCTTGACCCCGGAGGCCTCGGCCATCCCCAGGTCGGCCTTCTTGTCGCCCACCATCCAGCTCGAGCCGAGGTCCAGTCCCAGTTCCCGCGCCGCGCGCAGCGCCATCCCCGGCCTGGGCTTGCGGCACTCGCAGGCCACGCTGAGCTCCGGGACGGGGCGGCCCGCCACCCGGCCCGGGGGCAGGGACCCGTTGTCGGCCGGGGCCGCGGGGTCGGGGTGGTGCGGGCAGTAGTAGATCGCGTCCAGGGCGGCCCCCTCCCGCGCCAGGAGCTCGCGCAGGCGGGCGTGGACCGCCTCGACCGTCTCCGGGCCGAAGTATCCGCGCCCCACGCCGCTCTGGTTGGTCACGCACACCAGGGCGTAGCCGGCCGACGCCAGGCGCCGCAGGGCCGGCGCCACCCCGGGGATGAGCCGGTAGCGGGGGAGGTCGGCTTCGTGGATGTAGCCGATCTCCTCGCTTAAGGTCCCGTCCCGGTCCAGGAACACCGCCGGACGCGGCGCGCTCACGCCGGGGCCCCCTGCGCGGCCGCCGGCTCCTCGAGGCCCACGAACTGCATGCGGCACAGCCGCGCGTAGAGCCCGTCCTTGGCCACCAGCTCGTCGTGGCAGCCCCGGTCCACGATGCGGCCGCGGTCCAGGACGACGATGAGATCGGCGTGGCGCACGGTGCTGAGGCGGTGGGCGATGACCAGGGAGGTGCGGTTGCGCATCAGGCGCTCCAGGGCCTGCTGCACCAGCCGTTCGCTCTCCGTGTCCAGGGCGCTGGTGGCCTCGTCGAGGATGAGCAGCGGGGGGTTGCGCAGCACCGCCCGGGCGATGCTGAGGCGCTGGCGCTGGCCCCCGGACAGCCGCACCCCGCGGTCCCCGATGCGGGTGGCGTAGCCCTCGGGCTGCTCCTCGATGAAGCCGTGCGCATTGGCCACCCGGGCCGCCTCGCGCACCTCCTCGTCGGTGGCCGAGGCGCGGCCGTAGCGGATGTTGTTGGCGATGGTGTCGTTGAAGAGGAAGGTCTCCTGGGTCACCACCCCGACGAGGGCGCGCAGGCTTTTCAGCTTCAGGTCCCGGAGGTCCCGCCCGTCCAGGGTGACGCGCCCGGAGACGGGGTCGTGGAAGCGCGGGACGAGGTCGGCCAGGGTGGTCTTTCCGCCGCCGCTGGGGCCCACCAGGGCCACCGTGGACCCCTTGGCGATCTCGAGGGATATCCCCTCCAGCACGGGATGCCCCTCGCGGTAGGCGAAGGACACGCCCTCGAAGCGCACGCTGTCCTCGAACCCCCGGGGCTCGACCGCGTCCGCCTTCTCGACCAGGCGGAGCGGCTCGTCGAGCACCTTGAAGACCCGCGCGCTCCCGGCCAAGGCCCCCTGCACCCCGACGTTGACGCTGTTGATGGACTTCAGCTGCGGGTAGATGCTGCCCAACAGGCCCACCACGACGATGAGCTGGCCCGTGGTGAGGGTGTGGGCGTTGATCATGCGCCCCGCGACCACCACCAGGGCCGCCCCGGCGATGGCGAAGATGAACTCCATCACCGGGCTGGAGGCCGCCGACGCCCGGATCTGGCGCAGGAGCGCCCGGTAGTGGCCCCGTACCATGGCGCCGAAGCGGGCCCGCTCCTCGCCGCTGGTCCCGAAGCCGATGATCACCCGAACCCCCGCCAGGGTCTCGTGCAGGTGGGCCGTCAACTCGGCCATGCGATCCTGGGCGTCGTCGCTGTGGCGGCGCAGCCTGCGGCTGAAATTCACCAGGGGCCCGACGCAGGCGGGGAAGGCCACCACCAGGATCAGGGCCAGTCGCCAGTTGATCCAGAACACTCCGGCCACGATGCCCACGATGTTGCAGCCGGCGCCGAAGACCCGGCCCAGGACGTCCCCGATGCCGCCGGGCATCAGGTTGATGTCGTTGGTGACCCGCGACATGAGCTGGCCGGCCTGGTTCTCGGAATGGAAGGCCAGGGGCAGGTCCAGCAGCTTGCCGTAGATTTCCTCGCGGACGTCGGCGGTGATGCTGTTGCTGGCCATGCCGTTGAGCACGTTCCCGATGTAGGAGGTCAGACCCTTGGCCCCGATGAGGGCGACGATCAGGGGCGGATAGAGTCGCAGCGATGCCGCCAGCACCCCGGGGCTGCTGTGCCCCGAGAAGATCTTGTCGAAAATCGGCCCGAGCTGGAACAGGGCCCCCACGTTGAGCGCGGCCGAAAGCGACATGCACAGCGCCGCGCCCACCAAGTGCCACTTGTAGGGCTTGGCGTAGCGCAGCAGGCGGAGGTAGACGTCCATGCGCCCTTCCGGTGGGGCCGGCCCTTCATCCATGGGGTCGGCGGCGTGAATTTTAAATTATATCAGGGCTTTTCACCCGCAACAAGACCCCTGAGTCTGGACGAATCCGGGGTCGATGTCATACCATGTCCCCCATGCTCAAAAAAGTCGCCGGGTTCATCAAGCTGGAACACACGCTCTTCTCCCTGCCCCTGCTCTTCGCCGGCGCGGCCCTGTCCCGCGCCTGGCTGGGGTACCCCCTCATCGCGTGGCGCAGGCTGGCGCTCATCGTGCTCGCCGGCACGGGGGCGCGCGCCGCGGCCCTGGCGCTGAACCGCCTGCTCGACGCCCGCCTGGACGCGCTCAACCCGCGCACCCGCGGCAGGGAACTGCCCTCGGGCCGTCTCAGCAAGGCCCAGGGCTGGGCCGTGGCCGCGGCCGGCACGGCGCTGTACCTGGCCGCGGCCGCGGCCCTGGCCCCCTGGCTTCTGTGGGTCAGCCCCCTGCCCCTGCTCGTGTTCGTCGTCTACCCGTTGATGAAGCGCTTCACGTGGACCTGCCATTTCGGGGTGGGCCTGGGCCTGGCGCTGGCCCCCCTGGGCGGCTGCCTGGGCTACGACCCCCACGACTTCCCCACCAAGGCGGCGGGGTGGCTGGCCCTGTTCACGTTCTGCTGGGTGAGCGGCTTCGACGTGCTCTACGCCATGTTGGACGAGGAATCCGACCAGGCCCAGGGGCTCCACAGCGTCCCCGCGCGGCTCGGCCGCACCACGGCCCAGGACTTGGGCCTCGTCCTGCACTTCAGCGCCATCCTGTGCCTGGGCGGATTGACCGCGGAATACCTGGTCCCCCACGCCGGACCCTGGGCCTGGGCCTCGATGGTCCCGGCGGCCGCCCTGTTGATGCTGGAGCAGCGCTTCGGCTACAGCCTGGAGCCGGGATCGCCCTTCTTCACCGTCAACGCCTGGATCGGCGTGGCGGTCGCCGTGGGCGTGCTGGCGTGCCTGCGTTAGGCGCGCCGCAGGGCCCCGCCATGGATGGCCGCAGGACCGTCGTCGGGATCACCGGAGCGACCGGGGTGGCCTTCACCCTGCGCCTTCTGGAGCGCCTGGACGGGGAGACCTACGCCGTCCCCACCCGCTGGGGGCTCCAACTCCTGGCCGACGAGGCCGGCCTGTCCCCCGAGGACCTGCGCGCCCGGGTGACCCGGGTGTTCCCGGACTCCGACCTCTCCGCGCCCATCAGCAGCGGTTCGACCCGATTCGACGCGATGGTGGTCCTGCCGTGCAGCGCGGGGACCCTGAACAAGATCGCCCTGGGGCTGGCCGACACCCTGCTGACGCGCTGCGCCATGGTCGCCCTGAAGGAGCGGCGGCGACTGGTTCTGTGCCTGCGGGAGACCCCCCTGAGCACCCAGACCCTGCGCAACGCCGCCCAACTCAGCGCCGACGGGGCCGTCATCATGCCGATCATGCCGCCGTACTACCTGCGCCCCTTGACCATGGAGGCCGTGCTCGACTCCTACGCCAGCCGGGTGCTCCAGGTTCTGGGCCAGGGGCAGGAGGGGGACCTCTGGAAGGGCGGCGGCATGTCCCCCCCACCCCCGAACGAGGATTGACCATGGCCGAGATCGAGGTCCCCACCGACCACCTGCACGAGACCATGCACGAAAAGGCCCACGAGGAGGGCGGGGGCTTCACCCTCAAGGTGGCGCTGGCTTCCGCGCTGATCGCGGTGCTGGCCGCCATCTGCGCCCTCTTCGCCGGCTCCTATTCCGACGAGGCCATGATGGCCCAGATCCAATCCTCGGACCAGTGGGCCTTCTACCAGGCCAAGAGCATCAAGGCCTCCGTGCTCGAAGGCCGCGTCGAACTGCTGAAGTCCCTGCACCGCCGGGTGGACCCCCGTGAGACCGCCAAGGCCGCCAAGGACCGAGCCGACATGGCGGGGATCAAGTCCAAAGCCGAGGACCTTGCCCGCCGCTCGCGCCGGCTCGGCGGCAAGGCCGACATCCTTTCCCGGGGCATGACGCTGTTCCAGATCGCCATCGCCCTGTCGGCGATCTCGGTGCTGACCAAACGCCGCTTCCTCTGGGGGATCGGGCTGGCCCTGGGGGCGGCCGGGACGGTCATCCTGGCCCTGGGCCTGCGCTAGGCCGCCGCCGTGACGCTGCGGGAATACCTCAACCGCCTGGAACGGGCCGGGCTGCTCCACCGGATCCACGCCGAGGTCGACCCCCGCTACGAGATCGGCGAGATCGCCCAGCGCATGATGCGCCGGGGGGGCCCCGCCCTGCTGTTCGAGCGCGTTCGCGGGGCGGCCTTCCCCCTGGTCACCAACCTCAACGCCACCCCGGAACGCCTGCGGCTGGGCCTGGGGGCCGAACCCGGGGAGCTCGGCGCCCGGCTGGCCTCCCTGCTGGAGGCCCTCCAACCTCCCAGCCTGGGCGCCCTTTGGCGCCGGCGGGACGCGCTCGCGCGGGTCCTGGCGATGCGCGTGCGCCGCCTGCGTTCCAGCCCGGTCCAGGCCGTCGACGAACGCCCCGGGGACCTGGGACGCCTGCCCGTCCTGCGCTGCTGGCCCGGCGACGGGGGGCCCTTCATCACCCTGCCCCTGGTGCGCACCGCCCATCCGGTCACCGGCGTCGGCAACCTGGGCATGTACCGCATGCAGGTCTACAACGCCCGCGAGACCGGCATGCACGTGCAGATCGTCCGCGGGACCGAGGCCCACGCCCACGCCGCCGGGGCGGGGGCCGGCCTCCCCTGCGCCGTGGCCCTGGGGGGCGACCCGGCCCTGATCCTCGCGGCCATCTTCCCGCTGCCCGAGGGCATGGACGAACTGCCCTTCGCGGGCTTCCTCAGGGGCCGGCCCCAGCCGGTGGTGCGGGCCCGCACCCAGCCCCTGTGGGTCCCGGCCGACGCCGATTTCGTGCTGGAGGGGGTCATCGACCTCGCCGACGCGCGCACCGAGGGGCCCTTCGGGGACCACTTCGGCCACTACAGCCACGCCGCACCCCACCCCACCTTCAAGCTCACGGCCCTCACCCACCGCCGCGACGCGGTGTACCCGGCCACCCTGGTGGGCAAGCCGCCCCAGGAGGACCGGGTCTGGGGGGAGGCCGTCAACGACTTCTCGCGGCCGCTTTTGAGGCTCCTGCACCCCGAGATCGCGGACTTCTGGACCTACTACGAGGCCGGGTTCCACAACCTTCTGGTGGTGGCCGTGCGCCAACGCCATGCCAAGGAGGCCGTCACCACGGCCCTGGGGCTCCTCGGGCAGGGCCAGTTGAGCCTGTGCAAGGTGGTGGTGCTGGTCGACGCCGACTGCGACCCCCGCGACTTCGGGGAGGTGCTCGCCCGCGCCCGCGCCCACTTCGACCCGCGCCAGGACCTCCTGGTCCTGCCCGGCACGCCCCAGGACACCCTGGACTTCACCGGCCCCGCCCTGAACCTCGGCTCGAAGCTCATCCTGGACTGCACCTCCTCGCCGGGCGCGCCGCCGCCCCTGGCGCCGGGGCGGGGCCGCGCGGGCCGCTACGACCCGGCGGCGGTCCGCCGCCTGGCCGGGCCGCTCTACCTGGGGCAGGTGAGCCTGGGCGGCTCCCTGCTCGTGGTGAAGGTCCGCAACGCCGGGCGGCCCCAGGGCGCCCTGCTCAAACGCCTGCTTTCGGCCCCCCTGGGCACCCACGTCCTGGCCGCCCTGGTCAGCGAGGACGTGGACCTGGAGGACCCCGTGAGCCTCAAGTGGGGCCTCTTCACGCGCTTCGACGCCGCCCTGGACGTCCAATGCACGCGCTCCCGGCTGCGCCGCGCCTGGCCCGTCCACGAGGGCGTGCTGGGGATAGACGCCACCTGGAAACGGGGCTACCCTGAGCCCGTAGCCATGCCCGCGGAGACGGTCCGCCTGGTGGACCGCCGCTGGAAGGAATACGGGCTCTAACTGGGGAATGCCATGTCCGCCAACGAACCCCGCCTCGACTTCAAGGATCCCGGGCTCGAGCCCGTGTGGGACAAGGTGCGCTCCGGCCGCAGGCTGGATGCCGCCGATGGCTTGGCCCTGATCTCGACGCGCGATGTCCCCACCCTGGGGCGCATGGCCGACTGGGTGGCCGGGCGGCGCCACGGTCGGGACGCCTTCTTCGTCACCAACCGCCAATGCAACCCCACCAACGTCTGCGTGCTCGACTGCAAGTTCTGCGAGTTCGCGCGCCGCAAGGGGCAGGACGGGGCCTGGGAGATGGACCGGGAGGAGGTCCTCGCCCACGGCGAGGGGGTGCGCGAGGTGCACATCGTCGGGGGGCTGCACCCGGACTGGCGGTTCGACCGCTATCTCGGCATCGTCCGGGACTTCCGGGACCGCTACCCCGACCTCGGCATCAAAGCCTGGACCGCGGTCGAGATCGAATGGTTCGCGCGCCTGGAGCGCCGGGGCGTGCGGGAGATCCTGTCCGACCTGCGCGCGGCCGGCCTGGACGCCCTGCCGGGCGGCGGAGCCGAGGTCTTCAGCGAACGGGTCCGCAGGGAGCTGTTCTTCCCCAAGATCGGCTGGGACAAGTGGAGCGAGGTGCACCGGACGGCCCACGAACTGGGCATCAAGACCAACGCCACCCTGCTCTACGGGCACATCGAGACCTACGAGGAGCGCGTGGACCACATGCTCAAGCTCCGCGCCCTCGAGGACGAGGCGCCCGGCTTCATGGCCTTCATCCCCCTGGCCTTCACCCCCGGGAACACCGGCATCCCGGTGAACCGTCAGGGGGCCGTGGAGGACGTCCGCACCATCGCCACGGCGCGCCTGATCCTCGACAATTTCCCCCACATCAAGGCGTACTGGGTGCTGCTGAGCCCGGATCTGGCCGGCCTGGCCCTGAACTTCGGCGCCAGCGACCTCGACGGGACCATAGGCCGGGAGAAGATCATGCACATGGCCGGCAACGCCAGCCCCGAGGGGCTGGCCAAGGAGGCCATGCGCCGCCTGATCCGCGAGTCCGGCAAGAACCCGGTGGAGCGCGACATCTTCTACCGCCCGGTGGCGGAACCGGTCGCGGCCTGACCGTGCGCTTCGGGGCCATCCCCTTCGTCAACATGGCGCCGCACTACCGCTTCCTCGGCGAGTCCTGGCTGCGCCAGCACGAGGTGGTCACGGGGAGCCCGCGCCGTCTGGGGGAGCTGGCCCGGGAGGGCCGCCTGGACGCCGCGCCCTTCAGCTACGTGGACGCCCTGGGGCTGGTCGAGGGGGGGGACTTCGAGTGGCTCGACGCCCTGGGCGTGGCCGGCTTCGGGCCGATCCGCAGCATCCTGCTCGACGGCGCGGCCTCGGACGGGGACGCCCGGGGGGCGGCCATCGCGGTGAGCCCCCACACGGCCACCACGGTGCGCCTGCTGGAGGTCTGGCTGCGGCAGCGCCACGGGGTGCTCGACTACCGCCTGGTTCCGCCGGACGGGGCCGCGTCCCTCCGGCTCGTCATCGGCGACGAGGCCCTGCACCTGCACCTGGGTCCCCCCGCCCCGCGGGTGGACCTGAGCGCGGAATGGACCGCCTGGACCGGGCTGCCCTTCGTCTTCGCGCGCTGGGCCGTGCGGCGCTCGCTGCCGGACCGGGAGAAGCGGCTCCTGGCCCTGTCGATCCGCTCCGCGCTGGACCTGGCCCTGGGCGACCTGGGGGAGGTGGCCCGCTCCGAGGCGGACCGCACGGGCTTGGCGCAGGACGGGATCCTCGGCTACCTGCGGGGCATCCGCTTCAAACTGGGCCCCGAGGAGCTGGCCGGGGCGGCCGAATTCGGGCGCCGCTTGGCCGGCCTCGGCGCCGCCCGGACCTGACCCCGACCCCTAAAACCCCGCCCGCCGGGCGGGCCATGGACCACCCCACCCTGAGGCACCCATGAGCGACCTATCCGCCGTCTACGAAAAATGCCGCCGGGGCGAGCGCCTGGACGCCGCCGATGGCCTGGCCCTGTTCCGGGAGGCCCCCCTCATCGAGCTGGGGGACTTGGCGCACGGCGCGCGGCTGCGGCGCATCCCCGAACAGAGGGTCACCTGGGTGGCCGACACCAACCTGAACTACACCAACGTCTGCGACGCCTACTGCACCTTCTGCGCCTTCTACCGCTCCCCGAAGTCCAAGGAGGGCTACACCTTCACGGTCGAGGAGATGGTCGCCAAGATGCGCCGCAGCGCCGAGGTCCTGGGGGTGACGACCTTCCTCATCCAGGGCGGGCTCAACCCCGACCTTCCCTTCAGCTACTACACCGACTTCGTCGCCGCGGTGCGGCGCGAGCTGCCCCAGGTCCACCCCCACTTCTTCTCGGCGCCCGAGATCTGGAAGATGGTCGAGGTCTCGGGCCGGGACATCCGCTGGGTCCTCACCGAGCTCCACAAGGCCGGCCTGGACACCCTGCCGGGCGGCGGCGCCGAGATCCTCACGGACCGGGTGCGGGACAAGATGAGCAAGACCAAGGTGAGCACCCGCAACTGGCTGGAGGTGCACGCCGTGGCCCACGAGCTCGGGTACCGCAGCACCGCCACCATGATGTACGGCCACCACGACACGGCCGAGGACGTCGTGGAGCACCTGCTCCACGTGCGGGGTGTGCAGGACCGCGCCGCGGAGAAGGGGCGGCCCGGCTTCACCGCCTTCATCCCCTGGAGCTTCAAGCCGGACAACACGCCCCTGGGCAAACAGATGGCCTCCCGGGGCCAGGCCGTGCCCGGACCCGCGGTGTACCTTCGAATCCTGGCCCTCAGCCGCCTCATGCTCGACAACATCGACCACATCCAGGCGAGCTGGTTCAGCGAAGGCAAGAAGACCGGGCAGATGGGCCTTTATTTCGGCGCGGACGACTTCGGGGGGACCATCTTCGAGGAGAACGTACTCTTCAGCGCCAACCACGAATGCCGCACGACGTACGAGGAGATCACGTCCATCATCCGCGAGGCCGGCTTCCGTCCGGCCCAGCGGGACACCAAGTACAACATCCTGAAGTATTGGGACCTCCCGGCCCCGGAGAAGGCCCTCCAGCCGGCCTGACCCAGGCACCCCCAGGCGCTCCGCCCGGGGACCCTGCCCCGTTCCGGGGTTTCGGCCCGGACGACCCCCTCAGTACCGGTAGTGCTCGGGCTTGTAGGGCCCCTCCACAGGCACGCCGATGTAGTCGGCCTGCTTCTTCGTCAGGGTGGTGAGCTTGGCTCCCAGGTGGCCCAGGTGCAGCCGGGCGACCTCCTCGTCCAGCTTTTTGGGCAGGGTCTCCACGCCGATGGGCCGCTTTTCGTTCCACAAGGCCATCTGGGCCAGCGTCTGGTTGGTGAAGCTGCAGCTCATGACGAAGCTGGGGTGCCCGGTGGCGCAGCCGAGGTTCACCAAGCGGCCCTCGGCCAGCAGGTAGATGCTGTGCCCGTCCGGGAAGGTGTACTTGTCCACCTGGGGCTTGATGTTCTGGCGGCGGACGCCCGGGAAGGCCTCCAGCTCCGCCACCTGGATCTCGTTGTCGAAATGCCCGATGTTGCAGACGATGGCCTGGTCCTTCATGACGGACATGTGGCGCGCCGTGATGATGTCGCAGTTGCCCGTGGTGGTGACGTAGATGTCGGCGACGGGCAGGGCGTCCTCGATGGGCGCGACCTGGTAGCCGGCCATGCAGGCCTGCAGGGCGTTGATGGGGTCGACCTCGCTGACCCAGACCCGGGCGCGGTGGTTCTTGAGGATCTCGGCGCAGCCCTTGCCCACGTCCCCGTATCCGGCCACGAAAGCCGTCTTGCCCGCGATCATGACGTCGGTGGCGCGCTTGATGCCGTCCACCAGGGACTCCCGGCAGCCGTAGATGTTGTCGAACTTGCTCTTGGTGACGGAATCGTTGACGTTGATGGCCGGCACGAGCAGCTCGCCCTTGCGGCGCATCTCGTAGAGGCGGTGGACGCCGGTGGTGGTCTCCTCGCTGACGCCCCTCAACTGGGCCACGGTGCGGGTCCAGAAGGTCGGGTCCTCGCGCAGGCGCCGCTTGAGGGCCGCCTGGATGATGGCCTCCTCCCGGCTCCCCGCGGGCCGGTCCAGCACCGCGGGGTCCTTCTCGGCCCGGTAACCCAGATGCACGGCCAGCGTCGCGTCCCCGCCGTCGTCCAGGATCAGGTTCGGCCCTAGGGTCCCGCCCTTGCCGTCGTCCCACGTCAGGCAGTCCAGCGTGAAGTCCCAGTACTCCTCGAGGCTCTCGCCCTTGAAGGCGAACACCGGGACGCCCGCGGCCGCGATGGCCGCCGCGGCGTGGTCCTGGGTGCTGAAGATGTTGCAGCTGGCCCAGCGCAGCTCGGCCCCCAGCGCCCGCAGCGTCTCGATGAGCACCGCGGTCTGGATGGTCATGTGCAGGCTGCCCGAGATGCGGGCCCCCTTCAGGGGCGCGGCGGGCGCGTACTTGGCGCGCGTGGACATGAGGCCGGGCATTTCGCGCTCGGCGATCTCGATCTCGCGGCGGCCGAATGCGGCGAGTCCGAGGTCCTTGACCTTGTGGGCGGGGCGCGCGGCGGCGGGCATGGGGCTCCTCAGCGTGGGGCCCGTCGCCGGCGCCGGGGCGCCGGGACGGATGCGGGCGGGGGCGGGACGCCCCGGGAGGCGCGCTCCCGGAGCGTGACGAAGACGACGGGCACCAGGGAAAGTGCCACGACCGCCGCCGCCATCGTGTCGATATGGTCCTCGAGGCGGAAGCCCGGATGCGCGCGGTCGATGAGAGGGGGCAGGGTGTAGCCGGCCAGGACCATGGTCCAGACCCAGGTGAAGGAGCCCAGCAGGTTGAAGGGGATGAAGGCGGCGTAGCCCACGCGGACCACCCCCGCCAGCAGGGGCGTGAAGGTGCGGGCGAAGGGCACCCAGCGCCCCGCCACCACCGAGAATGAACCCCAGCGCCCGAAGAAGGCCTCGGTCCGGCGGAGCCACTCCCGACGGAACAGGGGCGCCCAGGCCGGCCCCAGGTCGGGCCAGGCGTAGACCCGGGGGCCGGCCCAGCGGCCGACGCCGAAGCCCACCTGGGCCCCGGCCGCGGCGCAGACGGGCAGCGCCGTCAGGAGGGGCCAGAGCGCGATCTCGGGACCCCCGGCCCCGCCCGCGGCCGCCAACATGCCGCAGACCACCAGCAGGCTGTCCCCCGGGAGCATGGGGAAGACCCCCGACTCGAGGAAGACGAAGGCGCACACCACCGGCAGGCCCAGGGCCCGGATGAGGGCCCCGAAGCCCTGGGGCTGGAGGATGAGCAGCGGGTGGCTCAACAGTTCCACGGGAACTCCCGGATCCCTAGTACAGCGTCAGGTCCGGGACCTTGTCCAGCAGCCCCCGGTCCACGGCCATCTGGTACAGCAGTTCAAGGGCGGCCACGCCCTCGCCCCGCAGGTCCTGGGTGTCGCGGTTGACGTACATGCGCACGAAGCGGGTCCCGGTCTCGAGGTCGATGCCCCGCCCGAACTCGAGGGCGTAGGGCACGGCCTTGTCCTCGTGCTGGATGGCGTAGTCGATGCTGGCCCGCATGGCCGCGCTGAAGGACTGCATGAGCTCCGGCCCCAGGTCCTTGCGGATGACGTCCAGGCCCAGGGGCAGGGGCAGGGGGGTGATGTCGGCCCACCAGCGCCCCAGGTCCAGGGCCTTGAACAGCCCCAGACTCCGGTAGGTGATCTGCCCCTCGTGGATGATCAGGCCCGCGTCCACCTCCCGGCGCTGGACCATCCCCATGATGTCGGCGAAGTCCGCCTGCACCGGAACGTAGTCGGGCTGGGCCAGGTTCAGCAGCAGGAAGGCCGTGGTCCACTCCCCGGGGACCGCGACGCGCTTACCCTTGAGCCACTCCAGGCCCTGGGTCGGGTGCACGAAATTGCGGGACACGACGATGGGGCCGTAGTTGCGCCCCATGCTGGCCCCGCAGTGCAGGATGCCGTAGCGGTGGGCCACCCGGGGAAAGGCGTGGGCCGAGATGGCCGTCATCTCGAGCTCGCCCTGGACGGCCCGCACGTTGAGGGACTGGATGTCCTCCATGACGTGCTCGATGCGCCACCCCGGCACCTTCACCACGCCCTTGGCCATGGCGTAGAACATGAAGGCGTCGTCCGGGTCCGGGGAATGGCCGATGCGGAAGGCCCTCTCGGCGGCGGCGCTCACAGCCCCGCCTCGCGCTTGAGCGCGGCGGCCTTGTCGGTGCGCTCCCAGGTGAAGCCCTCGCCCTCCCGGCCGAAGTGCCCGTAGGCCGCGGTGGCGCGGTAGATCGGCCGGCGCAGCTTCAGGTGCGCGATGATCTCGCGGGGGGTCAGGGGGAAGTGCTTGACGACCAGGCGGGAGATCTCCTCCTCGTCGACGTGCCCGGTGCCGAAGGTCTCCACCAGCACCGAGATGGGCTTGGCCACGCCGATGGCGTAGCTGAGCTGGACCTCGCAGCGGTCGGCCAGGCCGGCGGCGACGACGTTCTTGGCGATGTAGCGGGCGGCGTAGGCGCCGGAGCGGTCCACCTTGGAGGGGTCCTTGCCGCTGAAGGCCCCGCCGCCGTGGCGGCCCATGCCGCCGTAGGTGTCGACGATGATCTTGCGGCCGGTCAGGCCGCTGTCGCCGTGGGGGCCGCCGATGACGAAGTTGCCGGTGGGGTTGACGTAGTACTTGGTCTTGGCGTCCAGGAGGCCGGCCGGGATGACCTTGCGGGCCACCAGGCGGATGAGGTCCTCCCGGATGCGCTTCTGGGGCACGCCCGGATCGTGCTGGTTGCTGAGCACCACCGCGTCCACCCGCTTGGGCACCCCGTATTCGTACTCCACGGTGACCTGGCTCTTGGCGTCCGGACGCAGGTACTTGAGCAGGCCCTTCTTGCGCACCTCGGCCATGCGCCGGGTGAGCCTCTGGGCCAGGCTGATGGGCAGCGGCATGAGCTCGGGGGTCTCGTTGGAGGCGTAGCCGAACATCATGCCCTGGTCGCCGGCCCCGTCGCGGTCCACTCCCAAGGCGATGTCGGCGCTCTGGCGGCCCAGGGCCACCAGGACCGCGCAGGTCTTGTGGTCGAAGCCCATGGCCGCGTCGGTGTACCCGATGTCCTGGACCACCCCGCGGACGATCTCGGGTATGTTCACCTGGACCCCGGGGGCGTGGCTGACCTCCCCGGCGATGAAGACGACCCCGGTGGTGGTGGCCGCCTCGCAGGCCACCCGGGCCCGCGGGTCCTGGGCCAGGATGGCGTCGAGGATGGCGTCCGAGATCTGGTCGCACATCTTGTCCGGGTGGCCCTCGGACACGGATTCGGACGTGAAGAAGGTCTGGCGCTGCATGGGGCCTCCAGGGGCTTCAGCGGGCAAAAAAAGGACGCCGTTCCCCGCGGCTTCAAGGCTCGCGGGAAGGCGTCCCGGCCCGGGCTCGGGCTGACACGGTGGTGGCGCGGGCTCAGGGGCCCGCCGACCGCAGGGATTATAGGGCCGGCCCCGGCCTTTGGCAAGGCGAGGGAGGCCTTATGCCCGCCGAGGCCGGCATAAGGGCGGGCGCCATCCCGGTACCGCAAGGCCCGCCCGAGGGATAGACTGACCCCCCACTCAGGAGGTCGGGTATGGAGATCGGATTCATCGGCACGGGCCACATGGGGCTGCCCATGGCCCGCCAACTGCTGCGGGCCGGGCACAGCCTGAAGGTCTGGAACCGCAGCCCGGAGAAGGCCCAGCCCCTGTTCGCCGAGGGGGCGGCCCGGGCCGCCGCTCCGGCGGAGGCCGTCGCCTTGGGCGGCGTGGTGGTCACCATGCTCAGCGACGACGAGGCGCTCCAAGGGGTGGTCGAGGGCCCCGGGGGCTTCCTGGACGCTTTGGGGGGCGGGCTCCACATCAGCATGTCCACGGTCAGCCCCGCACTCAACCGGCGGCTCTCCCAGGCCCATCTCGCCCGGGGCGGCGCGCTGGTGGCCGCCCCGGTCTTCGGACGGCCCGACGCCGCCGCCGCCGCCAAGCTCAACATCCCCTGTTCCGGACCGGCCCACGCCCGGGCCCGCGCCCTGCCCCTGCTCCGGCAGTTGGGGCAGCGGGTCGAGGAATTCGGCGAGGATCCGGGGGCGGCCAACGTGGTCAAGCTGTGCGGAAACTACCTCATCCTTTCGGCCGCCCAATCCCTGGCCGAATGCCTTTTTGTCGCCGGAGCCAACGGCCTGGACCGCAAGGCGGTCATGGATTTCTACGCCGGGACCAATTTCGCCTGCCCCGTGTACCAGGGTTACGGCGGCCGCATCGCCCTCGGGGACCATTCGGCGGGCGGCTTCAAACTGTCCCTGGCCCAAAAGGACCTGCGCCTCTTCGGGCTCCAGGACGGCGCCCAGGGCCTGCCCCTGAAGGGGATGTTGGAGGACCGCTTCCGTGAGGCCATGTCCCGGGGCTGGGGGGACCAGGACGTCACCGCCCTGGCGCGGCTCATGTCGGAATGACGGGGCCCGACCACGCCGGGCCGCTCCGACTCGGCTTCCCTTGCCGCCTGCCGGAAGCTTCCTGACGCTCAGCGCACCAAGGCGACCTTGACCAGGGCGCGGTCCGTGGCGCCGCCGGTCTGGGGGGCCAATTCCACCACGACGATGTAGACGCCCGAGGATAGGCGGCCTGTGGGGAACACGAGGGGGGCCGGCGCCGAAGACGAGGCTTGGGCGACCCTTTGGCCGGCCAAGTCGTAGAGGAAGCCCAGGACCGCGGCCCCGGACGGGGCGGAATATTCGATCCGCAAGTCTTGGCCGCGGAGCGCGGGATTGGGCCCGGCCACGACCCCGGACAGGGCGGAGGAGCCGGCGGCGATCACGGTGAAGGGCAGGTTGACCACCTTTTGCGTGCCGCCGACCGGGGCGCCATAGACCAATTGGGCGGTATAGACCCCCCCGGAAAGGGGCCGGCCCTGGCTGCCGTCCCCGTACCAATCCACGGTGAAAGGCCCCGCCCCGGTGTTGTCGGTCAGGTCCAGGACAAAAGGATTCGAGGCCTTCAGGGAGCCGGGCGGGTATAGGGGCGCGTAGCTGTCCTTGGGCAGGGACAGGGCCGTGAAGCCGTCTCCCGCGGTTTGGGTCAACGGCAGGGGCAGGGCGCGGACCAGTTCCCCCGAGCTGGAATAGATGGACAGCGTGTTTTGGACGCTCCCGGCCAGGACCTCGACACTGCCGTCCAGGGCCGTGACCTGCCCGAACGTATTGCTGTAGCGGAGCTCGATGGTGTACACGCCCGGCCCGACCGGCTGGCCGTTGGCGTTGAGCGCGGACCAGGTCAGCGTGTCCGGGTACCCCGGAAGCGCCAGGTACCCCGACACGGAGAGGGTCAGGGTTCCCGAAGGCCCCGCGGCGCCCTCCAGGATCGCGCTTTCGCTCAGGCCGAACCCGGCCCCGGCATCGTATTCGGCGTCGCCGCTGAACAGGGTGTCGACCAGCTCCCCGGAGCTGTCGTAAACGGCCACGACCAAGCGGTCCGGGACCGGCCAAGGCGTCGGCGTCACCGTGGGAGTATCGGTGACGGTCGGGCTGTCGCTGAAGGTGGGGGTGATCGTGGGCGTGGCGGTGAAGGAGTAGGTCGGTGTGGCGGTCGGGCTGTCCGAAAATGTGGGCGTGGCCGTGCTCGTCGGCGTCGCCGTGGCGCTCGGCGTGGCCGTGGCTGTGGCCGTGGAGGTCGGGGAATCCGTGAAGGTGGGGGTCCAGGAAGCGGTCGGGGTGGCGCTCGGCGTGGGGGTGAGCGTGGGCGTCACGGTGGACGTGGCCGTGGCGGTTCCGGTCGGGGTGGCCGTGGGCGTCGCGGTGAAGGTGGGCGACGCCGTGGGCGTGCCGCAGCAGTTGAGGACCAGGGCCAGAGTGGGGGCCGCGGTCACGGTCGCGCCGTTGTAGTAGACCGCAGCGGTGGTGGAGGTGTCGGTGCAGTACCGGGACGGTTGGATCGAATAGTCCACGGCCGTGAAGGCGACGTCGACGCAGGAGGAGGCCGGGAAGGCCGGGAACAGGATGGTCACGTCCTGGCCGGCCGTGGTGATGAACGGCGGGTTGGAGTCGGTGTAGGGTCCGTCAAAACTGAGGGCCGGGTCGAGCTGGACCGTGACCGTGGTGGGGTTGAGGACCAGCCCCCCGGCGTTGCAGACCGTCACCGTGATGTTGAAGGGCACCCCCTGCTGCACGCCGCAGGCGCCCGGGGCCGCGGCCGCGCTGAGGGTCCACACCGGCGGCACCGGGGTGGGCTGCTCGACCAGCGTGGCCGAGGACCGGAAGTACAGGATCTCGCTGCTGGCGTCGGCGTTGCCGGCTTGGCTTCCGTCCGCGGAATGGGACAGCACCGGAAGCGGCCCCCCGGTTTCCGGGTCGGTGATGGGGGTGTACCACCAGCCGGAGGTGACATCCACCGGGGTCTGGTTGAACAAGGAGGTCGTGTCCGGGTAGCCCGGCTGGTACCACTGCAGGCCGCCCTCCACGGGGGGATCGGCCGAGGCGGCTCCGCTGACGCTGTCGTACATGTTGAAGGTCGTGTCCGCGTCCGTGATGTAGGACTGGGAACCGTCCGCGCACTCGACGGTGATGAGCCAATCCACCCCGACTTGGCAGCAGTTCGAGTTGGCGTCCTCCACCGCGAACACATTGGAGGTCCCCGGCGCGGAAAAGTCCGCGAGGGGGATGGCGACCGTGGTGGGGTTGGCCCCCGCGTCCACGCCGTTGACGACGAGGTTGCCGTTGAGCCAGAACGAAAAAACGTCGTCGGATTGGAACGTGATGGCCGCGCTTTGCGGGACACACGTGGCCGCGCGGCCCCAGGACGCCACGGCCATGAGGGCCAACGGCAGGAGCCATAGGGGGATTCGCCTTAAACCCGGATGCACCAGGGGCCTCGTCGCGGTCCAAAATCCGCCGCGCCCATGCGCGGCAGCGAATTATAGGGCCCTACCCATTGGGACACCACTAAACGCCGAACGATTGCCCATAAAAACGCGGAATTGCCGTTGAACCGCCTTAAGCGTTTTTGGGGCCGTGTTCGCGCCGCAAAATAAGGGACTCGTGGGGGGCTGCGTGGGCCCGATCCGGCGCGCCTTCCTCCCGCCGTGGGGGCCCGTCCAAGGGGCCGGTCCTGGCGGGCTGGATGGCCGGGTGCGCTACCCCCTCCGCAGCAGACTGACGCTTTCGACGTGGGGGGTCTGGGGGAAGAGATCGACGCCGCGGCAGGACTCGAGGCGGTAGCCGCCCGAGGCCAGGCGCTTCACATCGCGGGCCAGGCTGGCGGGGTCGCAGGAGACGTACACGAGGTCGCGGGGCCCGCGCCGGGCCAGCAGGTCGGCCAGCGCGGCGTCGAGGCCCTTGCGCGGGGGATCCATCACCGCCACGTCCGGCTCGAAGCCCTCGGGCAGGGACTCGAAGGCCTTCAGGGCGTCGGCGACGGCGAAGGTGGCCTCCAGGCCGTTGGCCTGCGCGTTGGCGCGGGCGTCCTCGACCGCGGCCGCGTGGCTCTCGACGCCGTGGAGCCGGAGGCCCCGCCGGGCCAGGGGCAGGGACAGGGTCCCTATCCCGCAGAAGAGCTCCAGCACCCGCTCGCCCGGGGACCAGGGACGGACCGCGAGCAGCACGCCGATCAGGGCCAGGGCCTGGGCCGGATGGACCTGGAAAAAGCTGGTGGGGGAGAGACGGTACTCCAGGCCGCCGAGGTCCTCGCGCAGGGCGCTCTCCCCGGCGATGGCCCGGGTCTCGGCGCCCAGGATGACGTTGCCCCCGAGCGGCTGGAGGTTGTTGTGCACGCCGACGATGCCGGCCTGCCCCACCCAGGCCGCCGCGGCGGCCCGCGCCGCCTCGGGCATGGGGTCGCGCGTCACCAGCACGACCAGGGCCCTGCCGGAGCCATCGGCGCGGACCATGACGTGCCGCAGGCTTCCCTCCCCCGGCGCCGGGCCATGGGCGCGCAGGCCGAGGCCGGGGAGGCGCCCGCGCACGAAACGCAGGGCCCCGTCCACCGCAGGGCCCAGCAGGCGGCAGCCCTCCGCGGGCAGGTCCACCACGTCGTGGCTGCCTTCGCGGTAGTAGCCCAGGCGCAGGGAGCCGTCCGGAGCGGCCTCCACGGGCACCTGGGCCTTGTTGCGGTAGCCCAAGGGCGCGGCGGACGGCAGGACGCCCGCGACCGGCGGATCCGGGATGCCCCCCAGGCGGCGCAGGGCCTCGACCAGGAAGCCCTCTTTGGCCCGGACCTGGGCCAAGTAGGCGAGGTGCTGCCAGGCGCAGCCGCCGCAGGAGCCCGCGACCGGGCAGGGCGGCTGGACCCGGTCGGGCCCGGGCTCAAGCACGCGCTCCAGCGCGGCCCGGGCGTAGCGGGCGTGGGATTGGGTCAGGCGCACCCGGATTCGGTCGCCCGGGGCCGCATGGGGCACGAAAAGGGCGCGCCCATCGGCGAGGCGCGCCACGCCGTCCCCACCGCCCGGGGCCAGCGAAAGCACCTCAACCTCCGGGGCCAGGGGGGCGGAGCCCCCGGTGTTCCGAGGATCGTGGGACCGCGCGGCGCTCACAGAAGCCGCTTCAGGGCCTCGTTGACCAGGGCCGGATTGGCCTTGCCCTTGGAGAGCTTCATGACCTGGCCCACCAGGAAGCCCAGCCCGGCCGTCTTGCCGCCCCGGTACTCGGCCACGACCGCGGGGTGGGCCTCCATGGCCGCGCGCGCGAAGCCGTCGATGGCGCCGGAGTCGGTGACCTGGGTCAGACCCATGCGCTCCACGATGGCCGCGGGGTCGCCGCCCCCGGAGACCATCTCCTCGAACACGGTCTTGGCGATCTTGCCGCTGATGACCCCGGAGTCGAGCAGCTTGAGCATCGCCGCCAGGGCCCCGGGAGCCACCGGGGCCTCGGCCACGCCCAGGCCCAGGCGCTTGAGCGCCGCCAGCAGCTCGCCCATGATCCAGTTGCTGGCGGCCTTGGGCTGGGCCCCCGCCCGCACCACTGCCTCGAAGTAGTCCGCCAGTTCTGCGCTTTCGGTCAGCACCTGGGCGTCGTAGGCCGGCAGGCCGTGCTCGGCCTCCAGGCGCCGGCGCTTGGCCTCGGGCAGCTCAGGAAGGCCCCGGCGCACCCCCTCCACCCAGGCCTCGTCCAGCTCCAGGGGCACCAGGTCGGGCTCGGGGAAGTAGCGGTAGTCGTGGGCCTCCTCCTTGCCCCGCATGGCCCGGGTCTCGGAGCGCTCGGCGTCCCAGGCCCGCGTCTCCATGGTGACGACGCCGCCGGACTCGATCAGGGCGACCTGGCGCTGCGCCTCGGAGACGATGGCCTTGCCCACGTTCTTGAAGCTGTTCATGTTCTTGACCTCGACCCTCGTCCCGAAGGGCGTGCCGGGCCGGTGCACCGAGATGTTGGCGTCGCAGCGGAGGCTTCCCTCCTCCATATTGCAGTCGCTGACCCCCAGGTAGCGCAGGATCTCCTTGAGCGCGGCGAGGTAGGCCTCCGCGTCCTCCGGCCCCCTCAGGTCGGGCTCGGAGACGATCTCGATGAGGGGCACGCCGGCGCGGTTGTAGTCGACCAGGCTGGACTCGCTGCCGCCGATCTGCGCCGCGCCGCTGTGGAGAAGCTTGCCGGCGTCCTCCTCCATGTGGATGCGCGTGATCCCGAAACGGCGGCGCACCGTCCCCGTGGAAGTCTCGACGTCCGCCTCCAGGTGCCCCTTGCCGCAGACGGGCAGGTCGAACTGCGAAATCTGGTAGGCCTTGTCCAGGTCGGGGTAGAAGTACTGCTTGCGGTCGAACTTGTTGAAGGCCGCGATCGGGCAATGCAGCGCCAGCCCGGCGCGCGCGGCCCGGACCACCGCCTCGCGGTTGAGCACCGGCAGGGCCCCGGGCAGGCCGAGGCAGACCGGGCACACCTGGGTGTTGGGCTCCGCGCCGAAGCGGTTCGGGCAGGAGCAGAACATCTTGGTGCGGGTGCTCAGTTCCGCGTGGACCTCGAGGCCCACGACGATTTCGTAGTCGGTCAGCGGCATGGTTCCACGTCGGCCCCGGGAAGGGCCGCCCTCAGCCCTTCACCTTGGCGTCCCAGGCCTCGTCGCTGAGCGTGGTCAGCTTGCGGCCCTGGAAGGACTCGAAATCGAAGCCCTGCTTGTCGACGTCCCCCGAGCCGCACTTCAGGCAGCTGACCTTGACGTCGAGGTCGCCGGAATCGGGCTGGGCGAAGCGGGCCACCTCGGCCCCGTTGAACTCCCAGATCTCGAGGGGACGGTAGTCGGTGATGATGGCCTGGAACTTGGTCTTGGAGCCGCAGGAACGGCATTCCATGGTGCCTCCTCCTTGCTTGGGGGTTTCCCCGGCCGGCATTGAGCCGCGGGGCGCCCGGGCTAAAGCGCCGGGCGGCGGTCCTTCCAGCCGTGGGCGGACTCGTAGGCGTGCCCGGCGGCGAAAAGGGTGGGTTCCTCGAACGCCCGCCCGATGAGCTGCAGGCCGATGGGCAGGCCGGCGGCGTCGAAACCGCAGGGCAGGCTCAAGGCCGGCAGCCCCGCCAGGTTGGCGGAGATGGTGAAGATGTCGCTGAGGTACATGGTCAGGGGGTCGTCGGCCTTCTCGCCCAGGCGGAAGGCCGTCGTCGGCGAGGTCGGCGTGGCGACCACGTCGACCTCGCGGAAGGCCGCCTCGAAGTCCCGGGCGATGAGGGTGCGCACCTGCTGGGCCCGCCGGTAGTAGGCGTCGTAGTAGCCCGAGCTGAGCGCGTAGGTCCCCAGCATGATGCGCCGCTTGACCTCGGGGCCGAACCCCTCGGCGCGCGTGCGCATGGCCTGGGCCACCACCCCGGAGGCCGGGGCCCGGAAGCCGTAGCGCACCCCGTCGAAGCGCGCCAGGTTGCTGCTGGCCTCGGCGGTGGCCAGCAGGTAGTAGACGCTCAAGCAGTGTTCGGTGTGCGGGAGCCCCACCTCGCGGACCTCGGCGCCCATCGCGGCGAGCGACTCCACGGCCGTGCGGACCGCGGCGGCCACCTCGGGGGCGATTCCGGACACGAAATATTCCCGCGGCAGGCCCACCTTGAGCCCCTTCACCCCGCGCGGGAGGGCCGCCGCGTAGTCGGGCACCGCCCGCGGCGCGCTGGTGGAGTCCAGGGGATCGTGGCCGTCGATGGCTTGGCTGAGCGCGGCGGCGTCGGCCACCGTGCGGCCGAAGGGACCGACCTGGTCCAGGGAGCTGGCGAAGGCCACCAGTCCGTACCGGGAGACCCGTCCGTAGGTGGGCTTGAGCCCCACCACCCCGCACAGCGCGGCGGGCTGGCGGATGGAGCCGCCGGTGTCGGATCCCAGGGCCCCGAAGCCGAAGCCCGCCGCCACGGCCGCGGCGCTCCCCCCGGAGGAGCCGCCCGGCACCCGCGCCAGGTCCCAGGGGTTGTGGGTGGGGCCGAAGGCGCTGTTCTCGGTGCTCGACCCGAAGGCGAACTCGTCCAGGTTGGTCTTGCCCAGGACCACGGCGCCCGCGGCCTTCAGGCGAGCCACCGCGGTGGCGTCGAAGGGCGGGACGTAGGGCTCGAGCATGCGGCTGGAGCAGGTCGTGCGCAGCCCGCGGGTGGAGAGGTTGTCCTTGATCGCCACCGGCACGCCCAGAAGGGGTCCGGCCTCGCCCCGGCCCCGGCGCGCGTCGGCGTCCTTGGCCGCGGCCAGGGCGCCCTCGGCGTCCACGGTGACGAAGGCCCGCACGCGCGGGTCGGCGGCCTCGACGCGCCCGAGCGCGGCGCGGGTCAGCTCCACGGAGGAGGCCTCCCGGCTGGCCAGCATGCCGGAGGCCTGGGTCAGCGTCAGTTCATGCGGTTCCACGGTCCGTCCTCGTTCGGGGGTCCCTCATTCCAGGATCCTGGGGACCCGGAAGCAGCCCTTGGACTTGTCCGGCGCGTTGGCCAGGGCCTGCTCCCGGGTCAGGCCCTGGGCGGGCTCGTCGGCGCGCCATACGTTGCGCAGGGGCAGGATGTGCGCCGTCGGGGGCGTCCCGGAGACGTCCACTCGGGCGAGGCCGGCGGCGTGCTCCAGCACGGCGTTGAGCTGCCTGAGGTAGAGCGAACGCTCCTCGGGCGTGATCTCGATGCGCGCCAGGCGCGCCACGTGGTCGACGTCCTTCTCGCTGAGCCCCATGCTAATCCTCCCCCCCGGGCGAAAGCCGCTCGAGGTTCGATTTCGAGGCCACCAGGTCCTTGCGGCCGTAGTTGATGAAGCTCACGGTCAACCTCTGGTCGGCCCCATCGGAGCGGGCCTTGATGACCAGGCCGTTGCCGAAGGCGGCGTGGCGCACCCGGTCCCCCATGCGGAACTTGAGGCCCCGCCCGGCGGCCTCCTCGGGGGGCAGGTCGTCGAGGAACGGCACGGTGGTGCCGCCGCCGGCCGTGCGCCCCTCCTCGCCCCGCAGCGCCTGGTAGCCCTCCATCAGGTCGGGCGGGATCTCGTCGAGGAAGCGGCTATGCGGGTTGTAGGCCCGGTTGCCGAAGCTGCGCCGCGTCACCGCGCAGGTGAGGTGCAGCTTCTCCCGGGCCCGCGTGATGCCGACGTAGCAGAGGCGCCGTTCCTCCTCGATGCCCCCCTCCTCCTCCACGGCGTTGGCGTGGGGGAAGAGCCCCTCCTCCATCCCCGTGAGGAAGACCACCGGGTACTCCAGGCCCTTGGCGTTGTGCAGGGTCATCAGGGTCACCTGTTCCCCGCCCTCGGAGGTCTTGTCCAGGGTGGAGGCCAGGGCCACCATCTCAAGGTAGGCCGCCAGGGTCTTCTCCCGGGAGCGTTCCTCGAAGTCCAGGGCCGCCGCGACCAACTCCTTGACGTTCTCCACCCGGCCCTCGGCCTCGGTGCTGCGCTCCGCCATCCAGTAGTCCAGGTAGCCGCTGCGGCGGACCACCTCCGAGAGCAGGCGCGCCGGGCCCGCGGTGGCGGCTTCCTCGCGCAGGGTCCGGATGACCTCGGTGAACTTCCCCAACTCCCGCACGGCCTTGGCCTGGAGGCCCTCCACCTTGTCGGCCTCGCACAGGGCCTCAAAGAGCGTCAGGTTCCGCCTCCAGGCGTGGGCCTGGACCTTCTCCAGGGTCAGGTCACCGATACCCCGCGGCGGCATGTTGATCACCCGGCGCAGGCTCAACAGGTCGTCCGGATTGGCCAGCAGCCGCAGGTAGCACAGGCAGTCCTTGACCTCCATCCGGTCGTAGAAGCGCATGCCGCCCACGACCCGGTAGGGCAGGGCTTCCCGGCGCAGGGCCTCCTCGAGGGCCCGGCTCTGCGCGTTGGTGCGGTAGAGCACCACGAAGTCGCTCAGCGGCCGGCGCTCCTTGCGGTTGAGCCAGACCACCTGCCCGGCCACGTAGCGCCCCTCTTCGACCTCGTCGGGCGCCTGGTAGAACGTGATGGGCTCCCCCAGGGGGTTGCGGGTCCACAGCTTCTTGTCCTTGCGGCCGGCGTTGCGG
>DAIDJD010000036.1 GCA_027451505.1 candidate division FCPU426 bacterium | reverse complement strand
GACGAAGTGCTGGCCGTGACCGCCCAGGACTGAGGAGGACATGGCCGGACCCGGAAAGGTGCGCAGGCTCGGCGAGGTGCTGATCGAGGAGGGGATCGTCACTCCGGAGCAGCTCAACGAGGCCCTGGCGCGCCAGAAGCTCACGGGCAAGTCGTTGGGGGTGACCCTTGTCGACCTGCACTTCCTTACCCAGGACGCGCTCTACCAGTTCCTGGCCATCCAGCACGGCCTCCAGGTCGTGGACGTGCGCGAGATCACCGTGCCGCCGGACCTCCTGAAGGTCTGCCCGGAGGAGGTCGCCCGGCGCATCCTGGTCTTCCCCCTGGAGCGGCCCCGTCCGGGGGTGCTCCGGGTCGCCGCAAGCAACCCCGAGAACCCGGCGCTCCTCCACCTGGACTACGACTTGGTGGTCCCGGGCGGCACCGAATTCGAGGTGGTGCTCTGCCCGGAGGAGGACCTCCTGGGCCTGATCAACCGCCACTACAAGCCCGGCGGGGGCGCAGCCAAGGGCCTTGAGGAGACCCTCAAGGAGCTGGCGGCCGAACAGGACCTCTCGACCCTGGCCAGCCTGGGGGATGCGGATGACGTCCAGGTGGTCCGCCGCATCGGCGAGGAGGCCGATGGCGACGACGAACTGGTCG
This sequence comes from candidate division FCPU426 bacterium, assembly GCA_027451505.1. Lineage (GTDB taxonomy): Bacteria > Oederibacteriota > JAJYGY01 > JAJYGY01 > DAIDJD01 > DAIDJD01. The sequence continues at coordinate 10,242 of DAIDJD010000036.1, read as the reverse complement.
GGGACGAGGGACCCGTCATCAAGATGTGCAACTACATCCTGGACGAGGCGGTGTCCAAGCGCGCCAGCGACATTCACCTCAACGTCTGGGAGAAGAGGATCGTCCTGAGGCTGCGCATCGACGGGAGCCTTCGGGAGTTCCCGGCCCCTCCGCCCAAGTTCAAGCGGGCCCTAGCCAGCCGCTTCAAGATCATGGCCCGCCTGGATCCCATGGAGCGCCGGATGCCTCAGGACGGCCGCATCCGCCACAAGTTCCGGGACCGCTTCATCGATCTCCGCCTGAGCACCCTGCCTTCGGTCTGGGGCGAGAACATCGTGATGCGGGTCATCGACCAGGAGGCGATGAGGCTGGACATCAAGGCCATGGGCTTCACGCCGACCCAGATGGAGGCTTTTGAGCACGCCTACCAGGCGCCCTACGGCATGATCCTGGTCACGGGCCCGACCGGGAGCGGCAAGACCACCACGCTATATTCGGTGCTGGCGGCCATCAACGACCCGGGCATGAACATCATGACCGCCGAGGATCCGGTCGAGTACCGGCTGCCCCACATCATCCAGTGCCAGGTCAACCCGGTCGCGGGATTGAATTTCGCCTCGGTGCTGAAGTCCTTCCTGCGCCAGGATCCCGACATCATCATGGTGGGCGAGATCCGCGACCGGGAGACGGCCGACATCGCCGTGAAGGCGGCCCTCACCGGGCACCTGGTCATCAGCACCCTGCACACCAACGACGCCCCCGCCACGATCGTGCGCCTGGTCGACATGGGCGTGGATCCCATGTACGTGGGGACCTCGGTCCTGGTCGTCTGCGCCCAGCGCCTGCTGCGGCGGGTGTGCAAGGACTGCGCCGAACCCTACACCCCCACACCGGAGGAACTCTCCTCGGCCGGGGTGGAGCGGTCCTTTCTGGAGGGCGGACAGTTCCGCCGCGGCAAGGGCTGCGCATCGTGCGGCGACACCGGCTACCGGGGCCGCTTGGCCGTGCACGAGGTGGTCGCCATCAACCCGGTGGTGCGCAAGGCGATCTTCGAGCGCGTGAACCTGAAGGTCCTAAGGAAGGTCTGCATGGAAAACGGCATGGCGACCATGCGCCAGGTGGCGCTGGACGAATGGAAACGCGGGCTCACCTCGTTGCGCGAGGTGCTCGACGAAACGGCCGCCGACCGATGAGCGCCGCCCGGGAATCCCGCCCGCGGCGGCCCTCGCCGCACCGGAACCTCCGATGAACCGCCTCGCGGTGTTTCTGCGGCGCTCGGGGAGGGTGCGCGGAATCCGGGGAGTGTCCCTTTCCGCCAAGATCATGGCGCTGCTGCTGGCCGCCCTGACCTTCAGCATGGGCCTCGCGGGCTGGCTCATCTATGGGGGGCTGCAGGAGCGGGCCTGGGACGATGCCGGGGCCTCGCTGATCGATTCGGCCACCTCCTCGGCCGTGGCGATCCGAGTCGACGGCCTGGATCGGGTGCGCACGCTGGCCGACCGACGGCGCCCGGCCTATCTGGCCCTCAAGCGCACCTTGCGGGAGCTCTACGAGCGCGACCGCTTCAACCTGCAGGACCGCTGGGGCCGCCTTTCCGTTCTGCGCTACGGGCCGGGCGCCCTGGCCCCGGTGGAGGTGGCCAGCACCGAGAGCGCCAGCGACGTCGGACGGGTCGAGCCCCCCAACGCCGCGCTGATGAAGGCGGTGGAGACGGGCCAGGCCCAGCTCTACGACCAGGGAGACCAGCCCGATTGGCTCGTCGCTTACGCCCCCTTGGGCGCGTCCCGGGGCGGTCATTATGTGCTGAAACTGGAGCGAAACACCCTCTACCTCCGCCGGGAACTGTGGGGCGAGCTGGGGACCATCGTGCTCGGCGCACTCGCGGGCCTGCTTCTGGCGATCGTCAGCGGATGGCTGCTGACCGAACAGATCACCAAGCCCCTGCGCGCTTTCGTCGACGTGATGGCGCTCATGCGTTCCACCGGCGACTTCGACATGAAGATCGACCTGCATCCCGAGGACAAGGACATGGGCGTGGTGGAGGCCACCTTCCAGTCCTTGGTGGCCCGCATGCGGGAAAGCCGGGAGCGCGAGGAGCAGAGTTATTGGTCCACCCTCCAGGCCCTCGTCACGGCCCTGGACGTCCGCGACAACGAGACGGCCGGGCATTCCCTTCGGGTGACGCGCTACAGCATGGCCATCGGCGAGCGCATGCGCCTGAAGCCCGAGGTCATGGAGCAGCTCCGCCAGGGCGGGTTGCTCCATGACATAGGGAAGATCGGGGTGCCCGACGCCATCCTGCGCAAACCGGGGCGCCTCAACGCCGAGGAGTGGAAGGAAATGCGCCGCCATCCCGACCTGGGCCGCGGCTTCCTCGAGGAGATCGCGTTCCTCAAGCCCGCCACCGACGTGGTCTACTGCCACCACGAGCGTTGGGACGGCACCGGCTATCCCCGGGGCCTGAAGGGCGAGGAGATCCCCTTGACGGCCCGGATCTTTGCCGTGGCGGACGCCTTCGACGCCATCACCAGCCAGCGCTATTACAAGGCCGCGCGGGGCATCCGGGAGGCCCAAATCGAGATCGAGGCATGCTCGGGCACCCATTTCGACCCCGCCGTGGTGAAGATCTTCCTCACCATCCCCGAGAAGGGGCTGATGAAGATCAAAGCCGGCACCGGGCTCAGCGGTTTCGATTTTGAAAGGCTGCGCAAGCTTTCATCCTGATCGCCCGGCGCCATTTTTGGGGTTCCTTTGGGCCCCCCCAAGGGGCACAATGGGCGCCCGCACCTCCCCACCCGCGTTCGCGAAGGCGTATGGACCCGAAACTCGAGAGATTGAAGCAGCGGTTCTTCCAAATTTTCGGCGATCAGGGCCGGCACCTCACGGTGACCCGGGCTCCCGGCAAGGTGAACCTCCTCGGCGACCATACCGACTACAACGAAGGCTACGGCCTGGCGGTGAACTTTCCGCTCGAGGTCACGGTGGTGTCCCAGCGCCGTTCCGACGGCATGTTGGGGATGTACTCCTGCGACGCCGAGGAGCGCATCCAGGTCCCGGCCCACAACCTGCGCTATGTGGCCGGGGACGGCTGGGCCAACTACCCCAAGGGAGTCGTCTGGTCCCTCCAAAACGCAGGCCAGAAGTTCGAGGGCCTCAACCTCCTCATCGAGGGCCGGGTGCCGCAGGGGGCCGGCCTGGGCAGTTCGACGGCCCTGGCCGCCGCCAGCGCCCTGGCCGCCGCCAGCGTCGAAGGCTTCAAGATGGAGGTCCCGGACCTGGCCCGTTGCCTCCGCAACGCCGAGAACCAGTTCATGGGGATGCACAGCGGCATCCTCGATCCCCTCTGCGTCCTCGGGGCGGGCCAGGGCAACGCGGTGTTCCTGGACGCGCGCACCCTCGAGGTCGAGCAACTGCCCCTGGCCTTGGACGGCGCCTTGGTCGTGGTCCTCGACAGCGGTGTGGCGCGCAGCCTCAAGACCGGCGACTACGCCAAGCGCCAGGAGGAGTGCCGGGAGGCGTTGCGCCTGCTGAAGACCCGCAACGAGGCCTACCAGTCCCTCAGGGACGTCAAAGTCCTGGCGTTTGAGCGGCACAAGAGAATCCTGCCGCCGGTTCTGGCGGCGAGGGCCGAGCATGTGGTCTATGAGAACGACAGGGTCCTCAAGGCCCGTGAAGCGCTGCAAGCCGGTGACGCCGCGGCGTTGGGCGACCTGATGAACCGCAGCCACCGCTCCCTAAGCCGATTGATGCGCTGCAGCACCGAGGAGTTGGACGCCCTGGTCGCGCTGGCCGGGGCCGATCCGGCCTGCTTCGGGGCGAGGCTGACCGGGGGGGGCTTCGGCGGGTGCGCCGTCGCGCTGGTGCGGGAGGAGGGGCTGGACGACTTCCTCGACCGACTGAAGCGCTCCTACTGGCAGAAGATAGGCGGCAAGATGAAGAGCTGGGTGTTGGACCTCGTGGGCCCGGCCTCGGAGATCGAGGCCTAGGGATGTCCGGCTGCCTTTTCTGCCGCATCGCTTCCCGGGAGCTCCCCGCCGACATCCGCCACGAGGACGACCGATGCGTCGCCGTGGCGGATGTGGCCCCGCAGGCGCCGGTCCATATCCTGGTCCTCCCCAAGGCGCATGTGGCCTCCGCCGCGGACATCGACGCCTCGCGGGAATCCCTGGCGGGGCACCTTTTGGCGGTGGCCGCGGCCCAGGCCCGGTCCCACGGGCTCGACTCCAGCGGATACCGCCTCGTGCTCAACCACGGTGCCGACGCGGGCCAGAGCGTGGGACACCTACATGTGCACCTGTTGGGGGGCCGTCCTTTGGGCGCCCTGGGCTGATAAACCCTTGTTTTAAAGGGTTTTTTTGCCCCAAAAACCTCGCGGTTGCCGCATTGACTGGCTCGGCCCGCATGGCTTAAAGTACCTATCCTTCAATCCCAAGGAACGCCGTCCCTTTAAAGGGGCCGAGAGGAAGGTGATTTTTAGATGGTCGAAATCAGGGTCGATCCCAACAAGCCTTTTGAAGCGGCTTTGCGCCAATTCAAGAAGAAGGTGGAGCTTTCCGGCATCACCGGGGAGATGCGCAAGCGCGAGCACTATGAGAAGCCCAGCGTGCGCCGGAAGCTGAAAAGCTTGGCCGCGCGCAAGCACGCCCGCCGCAAGGCTCGGGCGTACTGACCCCGCGGGCGGCCCCCAGGGCCGTTTCGCGTGGGCCAAGTCCAAGGCGGGGACCCGGAGCGGGTTCCCGCCTTGCGCGTTTATTTGTCGGGGGAATGGGGGCAAGAATCATGCCTGTGATGCAGGAACTCGACGCGGCGCTGAAGGAAGCCATGCGCGCCAAGGACACGGCTGCGTTGGAGGCCGTGCGCGCGGTCAAGAGCGCGGTGAAGCTCGGGGAGATCGAGGCCGGCCGTCCTTTTGGGGAAGCCGACGTCCACGCGGTGGTGCAGAAGGCGATCAAGCAACGCCGCGACAGCATCGCGCAGTTCACGGCCGGAGGCCGGATGGACCTCGCCGCGGTGGAGGAAGCCCAGATCAAGTCGCTGGAGCGTTTCCTTCCGGCCCAGCTCGGGGAGGCCGAGATCGCGGCCCTCGTGGCGGCGGCCGTCGCCAAGACGGGCGCGGCTGGACCCAAGGACATGGGTAAGGTCATGGCCGAGTTGATTCCGGCGGTGAAGGGGCGCGCCGACGGGTCCGTGGTGAGCCGCCTGGTGAAGGCGCGCCTCGGTTAGGCAAGGGATGCGCCTGCTTGTCGACGGCGACTCCGGCGGTCACCGGCTCCTGTTGACCCGGGTCGCGCGGTCCGGCGGCGTCGAGTTGGTGTGGGTCCATGGCCCGGCGCAGAGGCCGCCCGAACCCGAGGAGGGCCTGTCCCTGCGCTGCGTGCTGGCCGACGGGCCCGGGCAGCCCGCCGATGTCGCGATCATGAACCTGGCCGGCCCCGGGGACGTGGTGGTGACGGGCGACCTGGGTTTGGCGGTGGTGTGCGTGGCCCGGGGAGCGGCCTGCCTCAGCCCCCGGGGCTTCTGGTACCGCGCCGAAGAGATGGAACACCGGGCGGAGTTCCGGGCCCTGGCCGCGCGGCTGCGGCGCGGCGGAGCCCGGACGCCGGGGCCTCCGGCCGCGGTCCGTTGGGACGACTGGCGGTTCGAGGTCGAGCTGCGCAAGGCTCTCGAGGCCTGAAGGAGGGGGACCTTCCGTGGCCTTCACGCCCGAATTCATCGCCAAGGTCCGGGACGCCAGCGACATCGTGGGCGTCATCCAGGCTTGGGTGCCCCTGAGGAAGTCGGGCTCCTCCTACATGGGCCTGTGCCCGTTCCACCAGGAGCGCACCCCGAGCTTCAGCGTGGTGCCGTCGAAACAGATCTTCCATTGCTTCGGTTGCGGCGAGGGCGGCGACGTTTTCGCCTTCGTGCAGAAGCGGGAAAAGGTCGACTTCGTGGCGGCGCTCAAGCTCCTGGCGGAGCGGGCAGGCCTGGAGCCGACCGAGGAGGAAGCCGACCCTGAGGCCCGCGCCCAGGCCCAGCGCAGGCGGGCCGAGGAGGAGGCGCAGAGGCGCATCCTGGATCTGGCCGAGGCCTGGTTCCGCCGGAACCTTGAAGAGGGCGCGGAGGGCGCCCGGGCGCTGGAATACGCCGTATCGAGGGGCCTGGATGAAGGGGCCCGGGAACGGTTCCGCCTCGGTTACGCCCCGGCCGATCCCGGGGCCCTTCTCGCCGCGGCGTCCAAGGGCGGGCACAGGCCGGAGGCGCTGGTCGCGGCGGGGCTGGCCGTCCGCGGGGAGCGCGGCGTATATTCCCGGTTCCGCGGGCGCCTGATGTTCCCGATCCGGGACGCGCGCGGTCGCCTAGCCGGCTTCGGCGGACGGCTTCTGGGGCCGGGGGAACCCAAATACCTGAATTCGCCCGAGGGGCCGCTCTTCTCCAAAGGCCGCCTTCTCTACCCCTGGGACCGGGCCAAGGACGCCCTGGGGAAAACGCGCGAAGCGGTGGTGTGCGAGGGCTATATGGACGCCATCGCCTGCCACCAGGCGTCCCTGGAGGGCGCCGTGGCGACTTTGGGCACGGCGCTCACCGAGGAGCACGCCCGGCTCCTGAAGCGCTACGTCGAGCGGGTCGTCGTGGTGTTCGACGCCGACGAGGCGGGGCTGCGCGCGGCCCGGCGCGCGGCTGAGCCCCTGCTCAAGGCCGCGCTGGAGGTCCGCGTAGCGCGCCTGGACGGGGCCAAGGACCCGGACGAGCTCCTCCGGCGCGCCGGGGCGGGGGCCCTGCGCGATGCCGTAGCATCGGCGCGTCCCCTGGTGGGGTTCTGCGTGGAGGCCGCCCTGGCCGCGGCCGGCCCGGATCCGGCGCCAGCGGCCCGGGCGGCGGCCCTGCGGGAGGCCTTTCCGCTCCTGAGGCTGATGCCCAGCTCCAGCGAGGCCGACGCCACGTTGGAGGACGCCGCGCGCAGCGTCGGCGTATCCGCCGAGGCCGCGCGGGGGGATTTCGCGGCGTTCCGTTCCGGAGCCGATCCGCGGTCCGCCCGGACGCAGGGGAACGCTCCGGCGTCCCCGTCCCCCCGGCCGTCCGGGGCCCTGGAGCGGGTGGAACGGGAGCTGCTGGCCCTTCTGGTGGGGCGGCCGGCCCTGGTGGGGACGGCCCGCTCCGAGCTGGACGGGGCGACCCTGAGCACCCCCGAACTGCGCGCGGCGGCCGAGCTTCTTTGGCGCGCGCCGGGGGGCGCGGTCCTGCTGCTCGAGGACGACGGCAGCGAAACCTTCAAGGCCGGGGACGCGCTGCTGCGGGACCTGAACCAAAGCCGCGTGCCCCAGTTCGCGCCCCCGGAGGAGATCCTGCGCGACCTGCTTTCGCGGCGCCAGGAGCTGCTCCTGGAGCGCGAGGCCGAATCCCGCGGCTTGGCCCTGCGCCAGACCGCGGGCGATCCCGCGGCCGCCGCGCGGCTGCTGGCCGAACTCCAGGCTTTCAAGCGCGCCATCGAGGACCTGCGTTCCGAGCGCAGGCGCCAGAGCGAGGAATAGACCATGAGCCCGACCACCAAGAAGACCACCACGCCCGGGGTGTCCAAGCGCGCCCCCGCGCGGACCGGCGCCGACGTCCCCGACGGCGCGGCCGAGGCGCCCGTCCCGGCAGCGAAGCCGGAGGGCGGCTCCGGGGAGGGCATGAAGCGCCTCATGGCCAAGGGCCGCGCCAAGGGCTTCCTCACCTACCAGGACGTCAACGACGCCCTTCCCGACGAGGTCGTGAGCTCCGAACAGATCGACGACGTGCTGTCGATGCTGGGCGAGGAGGGCATCGAGGTCCTGGACAAGGGCCGCTCGGTGGACGACGACAGCGAGGGCGCCAAGGACGAGGTCAAGGTCCGCATCGGCAGCGACGGCCGCGACGAGGAGGGCGAGGCCAAGGAGCGTCCCGAGGCCGAGGACGGCGAGGACGACGGCGAAGCCCAGCCCCAGGCCAAGGGGCGGGCCGAGGCCCGCGAAGAGGGCGGCTCCGACGATCCCGTGCGCATGTACCTGCATGAGATGGGGCGCACGCCGTTGCTGACCCGCGAGCAGGAGGTGCGGCTCGCCAAGCGCATCGAGGACGAGGAACTGAAGGTCCAGGACGTGATCCTGTCGGCCACGCTCGCGCGCGACAAATCCAAGGCCCTGGCCGAGTCCGTTTCCAAGGAGCGCCAGCCCGCCAGCGAGGTCGTGAAGCATTCCATCGACGGCGAGGTGCCGCCGGCGGTCGAGAAGAAGATGGCCGCCGAACTGGCCAAGACCCTCAAGAAGGTCGAGTCCGCCGAAAAGCGCTGGAAGGCGGCCCTGCGGGCCCTCGAAAAGGCGGGCCTCGACCCGACCGAGCGCAGCCGCCAGCTCAAGGAGCGCGATGAGGCCCACACCCAGCTCCTAGAGCACCTGCGCCAGTTCGGCTTCAAGCCCCAGGTGTACCAGGACTGGGCCAGCGCCTATAAAGGGTTCCTCGAGCGCATCTCCCACATCGAACGGGAGATCGCCAGCCTCGAGCGCCAGCTTGGCGGCATCAAGATCGCCGCCGCGGCCGAGCGGGCGCGGCGCCAAGGTGAACGCGCCAAGCTGGCGCGGGAGGCCCGCATCCGCCCGGAGGAGCTCGACGCCCTTCTCGAGCAGCATACCCAGGCCCAGGCCAAGATCGCCAGGGTCTGCGAGGAGGCCCTCGTGACAGGCGTGGCGGAGATCAAGGACATCTGCCGCCGCATCGACGAGGGCAACGAGGCCGCCTACCGCGCGCGCATGGAGCTGGTGGAGGCCAACCTGCGCCTGGTGGTGTCCATCGCCAAAAAGTACGCCAACCGGGGGCTGCAGTTCCTGGACCTCATCCAGGAGGGCAACATAGGCCTGATGCGCGCCGTCGAGCGCTTCGAGTACCGCCGCGGCTACAAGTTCTCGACCTACGCCACCTGGTGGATCCGCCAGGCGATCACCCGGGCCATCGCCGACCAGGCGCGCACCATACGCATACCGGTGCACATGATCGAGACCATCAACAAGCTGATCAAGACCTCGCGCGACATCGTCCAGCAGACCGGCAACGAGCCCATGCCCGAGGAGATCGCCAAGCGCATGGGCATGCCGGTGGACAAGGTGCGCGGCGTGCTCAAGATCGCGCAGCAGCCGATCAGCCTGGAAACCCCCATCGGCGAGGAGAAGGACTCCCACCTGGGGGACTTCATCGAGGACAAGGACGCGGTCAGCCCCATCAACGCCGCCAGCTACATCCTGCTGCAGGAGCAGATCAGCAAGGTCATGGAGACGCTCAAGGAGCGCGAGGCCAAGGTCCTGAAGCTCCGGTTCGGGCTCGAGAACGGCTATCCCCACACCCTCGAGGAGGTCGGCAACATCGAGGGGGTCACCCGCGAACGCGTGCGGCAGATCGAGGCCAAGGCCCTGCGCAAACTCCGCCACCCGACCCGCGCCCGCAAGCTCAAGGGCTTCCTGGACTGAACCCATGAACCTGATCCTCTGGATCCTTCTCCTGGTGCTCGTCATGGCTACCCCCGCCGCCTTGCGCGGACTCAAGAAACGCGCCGGCCACAAGACCTTCGAACCCCTGCCCGAGGGTTCCCGCCCCATCGTCACCATCGAACTCGAGAACGGCGGACGCGTGCGCCTCGAGCTCCATCCCGCCGACGCGCCGAACCACTGCGCGGCGTTCGTGGACCTGGCCAAGAAGGGCTACTACGACGGCCTGGCCTTCCACCGCGTGGTCCCCGGCTTCGTGGTCCAGGGCGGCTGCCCCGAGGGCAACGGCTCCGGCGGACCGGGCTACAAGCTCAAGGCCGAGTTCAACGAGCGTCCCCACCTCACCGGGACCCTGGCCATGGCCCGCACCCCGGATCCGGACAGCGCCGGCAGCCAGTTCTACATCTGCCTGGCGCCCCAGCCCGGGCTCGACCGCCAGTACACGGTCTTCGGACAGACCCTGGAGGGCATGGAACTCGTGGAGCGGATTCGGCAGGGCGACAAGATGGTCCGGGTCACGGTCGAGGGCGCCTAGCGCCCCGGCCGTTTCAATGTGTAAGGAAGGTTTCACTTTTTAAGGCCGGGGGCCCTTCGGCCTTCCAGGCGACCGCGCCTATGAAGGGAATTCCCCCTTCCTTTATGGCACAGCTTTTGCATCTCGGAGGCGGCCGTTTCCGCTAGGAGCCCCGCCTTGAGCGAACCGCAGCTTCCCAAAAACGTCGATCCGACCCTGCATCCAGAGCTGGACGAGGACACCGACCTCAGCTGGAACATGCGCTTGTGGAAG
>DAIDJD010000035.1 GCA_027451505.1 candidate division FCPU426 bacterium | reverse complement strand
CGCCAATGGTCGACGAACTCCAGGGGAGCGTGGACCTCCAGGGCCAGGGCGTCGCTGGGCATCATGCCGCCGGTGAAGAAGTGCCGCCCCATCCAGTCGTCCTCGCCTTCGGTCCCGAACAGATAGGGGCTTTCGCGGTGGGTGAAGACGTGCATGAAGAAGGTCCCGCCCGGCCGCAGCCAACGGTGGATCCTCCCCATCAGGGTCCGCCAATTGCGCATGTGCTCGAACATCTCCACCGAGACCACGCGGTCGAACCGTCGCCTCGTGTCGAACCCGCGCATGTCTTGCGTGAGGACCTCCACGTTCCCCAATCCGCGCGCGCGGGCCCGCGCCAGGATGTGCTCCCGCTGGGTGCGGGAGTGGCTGACCCCGGTGATGCGCGCCTTGGGGAAGCGCGCGGCCAGGAAAAGGGTCAGGGAGCCCCAGCCGCAGCCCAGTTCGAGGACGCGGTCTCCGTCGGCGACCCGGGCCCTTTCCGCGGTCAGCTCCAGCATCCTGGCTTCGGCCTCCCCCAGGTCGCGGACGCCTTCGTCCCAATAGGCGCTGCTGTACTTCAGGTGGGGCCCCAGGCAGAGCTGGTAAAAGCGGGTGGGCACCTCGTAGTGCTGTTCCCGGCTCTCCCGCGTGGCCACGGCGATGGGCGCGGCGTCCATCGCCGCACGGAAGGCCCGGGCGCGCTCCTGGCGCTGGGCCGTGTCCCCGGCCCCGCATTCGGCCGCCCGCCGGCGCAGCAGGCGCCGTATTCCGAAACGCAGCAGGGGGTCGGGCAGCAGACCTCGGGCGATCAACGTGTCGAGCATGGGGCTCCCTTAAGGTCCCTTACGGGACGTCGGCCTTCGGCGCCTTGGGCGGCCACGGCACGAAGGCGCTGGTCTCGCGTTGGTAGCGGGCGTAGTCCTCCCCCCGGCTCCGCAGGCATTGCTCCTCGGTCAGGCGCACGCCCGTGACGTTCAACAGGAAGTGCAGCATCAGGGCCGGCGCGAACGCGGTTGTCCAGCCCCAGGGCGCGGCGCAGGCGGCGATCCAATACGCCAGCCATTGGAGCCATTCGAAGAAATAGTTGGGGTGTCGGCTGAAACGCCACAGACCGGTTCGGCAGGTCCTGCCGCGGCTGTCCGGCCGGGCCTTGAACGCGGCCAGTTGGGAATCGGCCAGGCTTTCCAGCAGCCAGGCCGCCAGGAACACCAGCCCCGCGCCCCACTCCGGGGGCCGGAAGGAAGGCGTCGGGTTCGCGTCCATGACCAGGAAGGGCAGGGCCAGGAGGGAACCCAGAAGGGCCTGGGCGAGGAAAAAGAGCAGGAACTTCACCCTGATGTTCCCGCCCCACTGTTCTCTCAGGGCCGCGTAGCGCCCCTCCTCCGGGTGGCCCAAGGTGCGGCGGGCGATGTGCCAGGTGAGCCGGCCCCCGGTCAGGCAGACCAGCCCCGCCAGGACCCAGCGTCGGGGGGCCCAGCCCGGGCCCAGCGCGGCCCCCAGAAGGGAGGCCAGGGCTAGGTTGGCGCCCCAGACGATGTCCACGACCCCGGCGTTGTCCAGCAGCAGGTGCGCCACCCAGGCCCCGAAGGCCGTCAACCCCATGCACCCGGCGCAGAGGGCCCAGACTTCCCAAAGCCTCATGTGCGTTCCTTGAACGGCAGAAGGGCGAACAGGCGCCGCAGCGCCCACCAGAGCGCGGCCACCACGGGCGGGCCCAGCACGGCCCATACGGCCAGGGCGTGCAGGCCCACCCACCAGAATCTCCGCGCCAGGACCCAGGGGTGTTGGCCCGCCTGGCGCAGGAATTCCGCCGGCGAAAGGTCGATGTACGGACCTCCGAAGACCCGCGCCCCCAGCCCGAAGAACGGGAAGAGGAGCGCGAGCTGCAGGGGGTAGACCAGGAAGTTCACGGCTTGGATCACGGCTTGGTTCAGCCGCAGCCCCAGGGCCAGAAGCCCGCAGAGGGCCGTGCTCACCCCCAGGCCCGGGACGATCCCCACCCAAAGGCCCAGGGCGCAGGCCAAGGCCAGCTTGTCCGGGTCGGCCCCCTGGCGCGCCTGTTCGAGCACCAGGGCGCGCAGGCGGTTCCAGGCCCGGGCCGGGGCCTTGAACAGGCTCAGGGGGTCCGGCACGGGGATCAGCCCTCCGGGGCGGCTTCGGGGATTCCCAGGGCCGCCAAGTCCGCGGGGTTGAGGCCGGCCTTCAGGTCGCTGAAGAACTTCGCCTCCTCCAGGACCTCATCCGGCGGGCGCTTCAGGCCCCACACCAGGCCGATCCGGCTCAACACCACCAGCGCGTAGTGGGTGGGGTCGAATTCCCACCAAAAAAAGCCCTGTCGTTCGCTGGCCGGGTAGCGGTGGTGGTTGTTGTGCCAACCCTCGCCGAGGGTCACCAGGGCCAGCAGGAAACTGTTGCGGCTGCTGTCCTTGGTGTTGTAGCGGCGGCGGCCCATCAGGTGGCAGAAGCTGTTGATGGAGAAGGTCCCGTGGTACAGGCAGACCGTGCCGGCGAAGAAGGCCCAGGCCAACATCTGGAGCCCGTTCGTCCCCAGCGCGGGGAAGCGCCGGCCCAGCCACCAGCCCAAACCGGTCAGCGCCAGCGCCAGGAGCGTGGGCGGGACCAGGTAGTGGCGGTTGAGCCATTCCAGTTCCGGATAGCGCTCCAGGTCCCGGACCATGCGCCGGGGCGTCTGCATGTACTTGCCGCAGAGGATCCATCCCACATGGGCCCACCACACCGTGCGCACCACCGGGCTGTGCACGTCCTCGGCGGTGTCGGAATGGAGGTGGTGCAGGCGGTGGTGCCCGGCCCACCAAAGGGGGCCCATCTGGCCGGAACTGGTGGCAAGGGCCGCCAGGACGAACTGGAAGACCCGGCTGGTCTGGAAGCTCTTGTGCGACAGGTAGCGGTGGTAGCCCGCCGTGATCCCGAACATGCGCACCACGTACAGCCCCGCGGCCACCGCCGCGGCCGTCCAGGAAAAGCCCGTGAAGAAGACCCCCAGGGCGGCCAGGTGGACGGTCAGGAAGGGGATGGAGCCCGGCAGGTCCATCCGTTCGCTGGGGTCGGGCTTCCAGGCGCCCGGTTCCCCGGGCCGCCGTTCCATCAGGATGTCCGAGATCATGGCTTCACCTCCAGGAGGGGGGCCCCCTCGCCCGAACGTTCCAGGACCAGCTGCAGGTCGCCCAAAAGGCGGCCCGCGAACCCGGCCTCGCAATAGCTGAAGTAGTAGTCCCAGGTCCGCAAGAACTTCTCGTCGAATCCCAGCGCGCGCGCATCCTGGGCCCGCCGCAGGAAGGCCTCGCGCCAGAGGCGCAGGGTCGCGGCGTAGTGCGGACCTATGTCCCTGAGGGACGTGACCATGAGGCGGCTGGAGCGCCCCATGGCCGCGGTCAGGGCGGCCAGGGATGGGCACACCGCCCCGGGGAAGATGTGCTTCTGGATCCAGTCCACCCCCAGGCGGTAGGGCCCGTAGCGGTGGTCCGGCATGCTGATGACCTGCACGCTGGCGCGGCCTCCGGGCTTCAGGGTCCGGTCCAGGGCCGCGAAGTAGCCGCCCAGGTGCTCGTGCCCCACCGCCTCCAGCATTTCGCAGCTCACGATGGCGTCGTAGGTTCCCTCGACGCGGCGGTAGTCGAGCAGTTCGAAGCGCACCCGGTCCGCGACCCCGGCCTCCTCGGCGCGCCTTTGGGCCAGGACCAGCTGCTCCCGGCTCAGGGTGATGGAGCGGACCCGGACCCCGTAGTCGCGGGCCGCGCTGATGGCCAGGGAGCCCCAGCCCGAGCCGATTTCCAGAAGGCTTTGGCCGGGTTTCAGGCCCAGGGGTTCCAGCAGGGCGCGCATCTTCCTGCGTTGGGCCGAGGCCAGGTCCTCCTCCCCGGCCGCGGTCGGGTCCTCGAACAGGGCGCAACTATACGTCCACGTCTCGTCCAGGAACAGGGCGTACAGGTCGTTGCTAAGGTCGTAGTGGGCCGCGATGTTGCGGCGGCTGCCGGTCGGGGTGTTGGCGTGGCGCAGGTGCCGCAACCGGTTGCGCAGGCGTCCCACCGCCCCCAGGAACGGATGCCGCCGTTCGTCGGCGTGGTCCAGGTTGGCCCCGAAGACCCGCAGCACCGCGGTCAGGTCCGGGCTGGTCCATTCGCCCTCCTGGTAGCTCTCCCCCAGGCCTATGTCGCCGGAACCCAGCAGGCGGCGGAAGAAGGTCCAGTTCCCCACGGTCATTTCCGCCTCGGGCCCGGCTTCCAGGCCTCCGAAGACCTGGCGGCTGCGGTCCGGCAGGGTCAGGGTCAGGCGTCCCCGGCGCAGGCGATGGAAAAAGCGCAGCACCAGGTCGCGCTGGGCGCCCCGCCAGACGCCCGCCGGTTCCGGGATCAGGGTCTGGGAGCTGGCGGCGTAGGGTTTGGTGTGCACGCTCAGGCGCTTTCCCCAGGCTAGGCGGGCGGCCTGGGCCAGGATGCGTGGGTAGGCCAGCGCGGCGCTGAAGGGGCGGCGCAGGAGCGCGCCGGCCAGGGCGCGCTCCTGCAAGGGCACGGTACGGCCCCACAGCCGGGAGCGGAAGGCCACGGTATCACCCCTGAGCAGGTCGACGCGTATGTCCAGGCGTTCGGGCCCGGGCGGTGAAAAGCTGAAGGCATAGTCCCCTTGGCGGTCGAAAAAGGGCGACACGTGGAAGTCCTTGGGGACCCGGTATTCCACCGTCCCGGTGCCCGGCGCCTTCGCCTCCCGGGGCCGGTCGAGCACGTAGAGGTGGCGCTCATGGAAGGTGTTGTTGACCTCGGCCAGGGCCGCCACCAGGCCCCCCTGGGCGTCGGTGCAGTAGTAGAAGCTGACCGGGTTGAACACCCTGCCGAAGACGCGCGGCACCGTCACCAAAAGCACCCTCGCCGCGGCCAGCCCCCGCGCGGCCAAATGGCGGTCGACCTTTTGCCTCAGGCCGCCCTTCCCGTCGAGGTAGTCCCGGTCCCAAATCGACAGGGGCGCCCAGCGGTTGACCCCCAGAAGGCTGAAGCGCCGGCGCCGCGCGGCCAGGCGGTCCAGGTCCAGGACCAGCGCGAAGGCCGGGTATTCGAAGCGGTGCTTCGCGCCCTCGAGGCGTTCATGCATCATCCGCCCCACCAGGACGAAGCCCTCCGGTCCCGGGGGCGGGACGCTCACAGGACCTCCCCAAACGCGCGTCCGACCTCGTTGGCGCTGCGCACCGCGTCCTCGTGGAAGCCGTGCCCAAAATAGGACCCCGCGAACCAAGTGTTCCGGCGGCCGTTCAGGCCGGGCAGTTCCGTTTGGGTGGCCACGGCCCCGGCGTCATAGATCGGGTGGCGGTAGACCATACGCCGCAGGATTTTTTCCGGGGCGATGCGCGCGGTGAGGTTCAGCGACACGAAGTAGGGACGGCCTTCGGGCAACCCCTGCAGGCGGTTCATGTGATAGGTCACGCCCACGGCGTCGCTTGGGCCTTGGCTGGGCCGCAGGTAGTTCCAACTCGCCCAGGCCCGGCGCAGGGGCGGCAGGACGCCGGCGTCGGTGTGCAGCACGGTTTCGTTGGCCTGGGTGCGCCAGGCCCCCAGCAGACGGCGTTCCTCGGAGTCGGCGTCCTTGAGCATGGCCAGACTTTCGTCGGCGTGCGCGGCCAGGACCACCGCGTCGAAGCTCCCGGCCCAGCCGGGACCTTCCAGATCGACCCCTTTTGCGGTCCGGCGTACCGAGGTGACGGGGCTGTCCAGGCGCAGGGTCCCGGGGAAGCGTGCGGCGAAGGCCTTCAGGTAGCTGTGGCTGCCCCCCACCACGGTCTGCCATTGGGGCCGGTCCGTCACGCCCAGAAGCCCATGGTTCCGGAAAAAACCCAGGTAGCTTTCGGCCGGGAAATCCAGGATTCCGGCGTGGGGGGCCGACCAGATGGCGGCCCCCATAGGCACGATGTAGTGCTCCGCCACCGGCCCTTCCAGGCCCTCGCGCTTGAGCCAGGCCCCCAGGCTCAAGCCCCGGGCGGTTCCGCTGTCCAGGGCTTCGTTTCCGGCTTTGTGGAAACGCCGGGCCCGCCCGAGCAGGTTCCAGAAGCCCGGGGACAGAAGGTTCTTGCGTTGGGCGAACAAGCCGTTGAGCCCGGTTCCCGCCCAACAAAAGCCGCTGGCCTCGTCCAGATATCCGAAGCTCATGTCCGTATCGCGGGTGGAAACGCCCAGTTCGTCCAAAAATCGGTGCAGAAGGGGGTAATTCCGGTCGTTCAGCACGATGAAGCCCGTGTCCACCCCCAATCCCCGGTCCGGACCCTGGTCCAGGACCACGGTGTGGGTGTGCCCGCCCAGCCTCCCGTCTTGTTCGAAAAGGGTCACGTCGTGGCGTCGGCCAGCAGGTGCGCGCTGACCACCCCGGCCACCCCAGCCCCGATCACGGCGATGTTGCGGCGTTGTTCCATGGGCTTGGCATTCCTTGCAGGGGGGCGTCCCTTCGCGGAAGGGCTCCATCGTTCCTTACATTCGCATTCGTCGCAAAAGCGGATTTGGACTTGTACGGAAACGCTAAAGTGGCCCCAGGTGCGCACGGGAAGCGGCTTGGGATCCGGGCCGGGTCGGGATGGGCGGCATGCAACCCAGGCGGGGATCCGGGGCGGTCACCAGGCGCACGAAGTCGCGGTGGGCGAACAGGGCCCGCGGGGAGACCCCGATCAGACGACGCAGGGCGTGGGTCAGATGGGCGCTGTCCGTGAACCCGGCCGCGCGGGCGGCTTGGGTGACGTTGTCCTTGGAGCGGACCCGCCCGCAGGCCACGACCACCTTAAGCCAAAGCAGGTAGCGCTTGATGGGCAGGCCCAATTGTTCGCTGAAAAGGTGGCTCAGGCGGCTTTCGCTGAGGAACACCCGGTGGGCGAGTTCGCGGGCCGACATCCGCTTTTTCTCGAGCGAATCGAAGATTTGGAGCGCCCGGACCACCCGTTCGTCCACGGGAGCATGCGTGCCTTCCGGGCCGAGCAGACGCTGGGTGGCTTCCGCGTACAAGGCCCAGGCCTCCTCCGCGGAGCCTTGCCTGCGGGCGAGCGCCCTTAGGTCCCGGCGCAAGGTGCCGAAGGCGTTCGCGGGCAGCAGGCCGGATGTCCCGGGATGGGCCCACTTCGCGGCCAAGGCGATGCCCAGTTTCGACTTCGGTTCGACGTACAAATTGGCCTGGGTGCGTCCCTGGCCGTCGAGTTCGTGGACGACCCCCGGGGCCAGCAGGGCCGCCTCGGCGCTTTGCCAAGGGCCTCCATGGCGTCGGAAGAGAAAGGGCCCGTCGAGCCCCAGCGTGAGCTGCACGGCCTCGTGCCGGTGGGGCGTGGCGACGATGGCCGAACTCAGGACCAGTCCCCGGCCCGGCCAAAGGAAAACCTGGTAGGAGGCGGATGGCGGCATAAGCCATCATGGCAAAAATACCGCCGCTGGGACACCGCCGAGCCGCCCTGTCCACCAAGCTGGCTGGTCGCGGGGTTCTTGCCAGTCGCGGTCGCGTGAGGCCGATCCATTTCGGCCATGGTTTCTTCGTGGGCATGGAATTTGCCGGTGGTCCCTTGGGCAAGTCGATGCATCCTTCGCCGATGGGCGGGATGGCGCGGACCCGATGAGCGACGCCTATCTGCGGCCGTTTACGCCGAAGCATGGAGGGGCGGGGATCCCGGGCTGGAATACGCATGTACGTTCTTGTAGTATGATCCCGTGGTCGGTCCCACGCGTTTGGGCGCCGTGAAAACCACTTTTTGAGCCGCCCCTTGTCCCTCGCAACCGATCCGCAGCCCACCCGACTGGAACGGATGTTCCTGGCCGTTACGGTCGCGTTTTACGCCTTGTTCATCCCCGCCTATTACACCCTCATCCGGCCCGGCTTTTCCCACTACGACGAGGAAGGCGTATTGGACCAATTGCAGCTCTGGCGGGAAGGGCATCCCCTGCCCGTGGGCATAGGTTGGTGCAGCGTCCATAAGTGGATGTGCGCGGGGCTTGTCACGTTGGGCGGGCCGCATCTGGCCCTGGTCCATTTGCCCACCTTGATGGCGGTGCTGCTTGAAGCGCCCCTGCTGTACGCCTGGGTCAGGCCCAAGGCCGGGCGGCGCGCGGCCTTATGGGCCGTGCTGGCGCACATGGTGGCCACGGTGACCTTCGCGCGGGGGGAGAGCATCCTTGATTGCGGCATGTTGCCGTTCTTCTTCCTCGTCGGGGTCATGGCCGTCGAAGGGGGCCTGGAAGCCTTGCCGTCCTTCGGTGTCGGCGTCTACCTCGCCGCCATGACCTTGGACTATGAGGGTTGGGCCGAGGCGCTGCTGTTCCTGGTTCCTTATGCGATCTACCTGCGGCGCGGCCGTCCCAAGTCCTTGGCGGCGGGTCTAGCCGGCGGACTCGCGGGTTTAGGTCTGGCGCTGTCCTTCACCCACAATTTTTGGGCAAAGGTCCATGGCCGGGCCGTGGCCTCCGGACCCCAACTCGACCTTCTGGGGCAGATCCGCAGCAACGTCCTGGACCTAATCCTGCCCACGGATCGAATACCCTTCGCGGATGCGCCCAACCACAGTTGGCCGTCCCCCTGGATCTGGATACCGTTGGCGGTGGGGGCCGTCCTGGCCGCGAAGCGCCACCGATGGCTCCTGGGGCTGGCCGTCTGTGGTGCGGCGGCGGTCGTCGCGAAGGGCACGGCCATGGAACCCCAGCGCCTGTCCCTTACCTACCTCGCCTTCAGCGTCATGGCCGGGTTGGGCGTGGCACGCCTTTGGGATGGGCGGTGGGGGCGGGCGCTCTGCGTCGGGCTTCTGCTGTTCGGGGTCGCGGATGAGATGTGGGCGTGGGCGTCCATCCCCGCCAGCACCACCGCCATCCTTTATCGCGAGTCCGTGCCGTGGGAGGACGCCGCGGATTGGCTGGGGCGCCACCAACCCCCCCAGGGCTGGAGGCTCATCACGGGTTTGGGCGGCCACGCCGATGGGGCCTTCCGGTTCCTGGCGGCGGGGGCCGGGGTCCGTCCCGGCGGCGAGGTTCCGGTCGCCTTCATCCATCCGGCCTTCCGCCCGGCCATGCGGGAGTTGGCGCCGGCGCCGCATGTGCGCATAGGCCGCTACATGCCGGTGGTCCTGTGGTTTCCCGGGCCCCGCGACGCGCGGCGGCTGGAAGCGATCGAGGCCTCCCTGGAGCCGTTGCATGTCGTCCAAACCACGGCCAGCGTCAGCGACATCGTGGCCGCCGCCCGCGCTTGGCTCCAGGCGCCGGGCCACGACGACATCTGGGGGCGTACCGTGGCCTGGTGCATCTGGCTGCGCTACAGCATGCTCGACGGCGCGCTTGAACCGGCCGGGGTGGCCGGGCTTTTGACGGACTCCCTCGATTCGGCGCAGGCCGCCAACCAATTCGCCCTCGTCTTCCGCTATGCCCATCCGGAGGAGTCGCGGTGTTTCAGCGACAAGGCGCTGGATATCGATCCGGCCCTCGCGAATCTCGACCTCCAGGAACGGGCCGACCTGTACTGAACGGGTCGCCGCCGGATCACCCGATGGGGAGGGTTCGGGGCGGATGCCGGTCGCGCCCCTGAGCCGCGCCTCGGTTCCGGAGGGCGCTTTGCTCGATCGGGTCGTCGCGATGGCCAGACGCCTTCCGGGGTGCGTCGAGCAAGTTCGGACCGCATGCTTAAAGGAAGGGCTTGGAACTCCCGTTTTCGACGGGCTTGGCTTGGCGTTGAAGGGCAGGGGGCGGACTGCGAAAAAACGCTTCAAGTCCGGCATGGGAGCCCGCGAGAACTACCACGACCCTTTGAGGTGTGTGGCGGATATGGGCGATCTGGGCTCCGGGGTGCATCAAGATCCCGGGGAAAGTGAGGTTCATTGGTGCGGGTGGACGTTGAGGACAAAGGCATCGAGCCCGCATGGCCCTTGTGGAGGTGAAGGTGTCCGTCACCATACGGCCGGCGACCATCAGGGACAAGAAGGCGTGGGCCGCCATGCGGTCCGCGTTGTGGCCCGAAGCGGAACTCGAAAGCCTCGAAGCCGAGCTGCCGGACTGGCTGAAACGCGAACGTTTCCGCGCCTGGCTTGCGGTGGACCGGGGCGTGCCCGTGGGATTCGCCGAGGCCTACCTCCGCGAGTTCGCAAACGGGTGCGACCAGCAGCCGGTCGCCTTTTTGGAAGGCATTTGGGTCGAAAAGAGCCACCGCCGTAAAGGGATAGGCAGGCGCCTGGTCCTGGCGGTGGAGCGCTGGGCCTTGGGGAAGGGGATCAAGGAGCTCGGCTCGGACGCCTATATCGGCGACCGCCTGTCCCGCCGCGGCCATTTGGGCTGGGGCTTCGCCGAAACGGAACGGGTCGTGTATTTCAAGAAGGCGCTCAAGCCCGGCCGCGTCCGGAAAGCGAGGTCCTAGGTGTGGGAATCGGTGCTGGAGCTCGGTGGGACGTTCGACTTTCCGCCATTGAACCGGGAGCCATGGTTCGTGGCCATTTTGTGGCCCTAAAAGTCCGCGTCCACCGCCCGCCGCACCCTGAGGGCGCTTTGCCGGTGGAACATGCGCTTGTAGCCGCGCGTAGGGCCTGAATCTTGGCGTGGTCCTGGGCGCTCCTGGGATGGGGGTAAAGCGGAACGCGGCGGTCCTCCGGCTCCAGCGGGCCGTTCGTTCGTCCCATTCCATTGGCATGAGCCCTTGCAAAGGGTCGGGCCGGCGGGAATGCGGGGGCTGACCTCGTGGGCGGGAAAGCCGGATCATTGGGTTTCGGTGACGGGACCTTGGGAGGAACCGAGGCCGAAGTACAGGATATCCTGGATCCTGCGCGTGGGCAGGGGCCGGGAACAGGTGTTCAAGAACAGCAGGCAGGCCGCCAAACCCTGAATCTGCAAAATCCCAGTCATGACTGGACCAGTTTTGGGGCTACCCTCGGAAGGGCGCTTCTAAAGTTACGCGCAAAGCGGGTGCCGTGGGGACGACCGAAGGAAAGGCCGCCGCGCGAAGATTCGCTTGAATGGTAGTCCCAACGTGACTACCATTGGGATATGGGCATGTTCTCTTACAGCCGAGGAATACGCCATGGGTGTCGTTGGTAACTACGTTCGCACCCGAATAGATACCACCACCAAGGCCCGTGCACCCGAAGCGCCTGCCGCGATGGGTCTGTCCACTTCGGACGCCATCCGGCTCTTGATGCTCCGCATCGGGGACGAGCATCGCCTGCCCTTTGAAGTGAAGGTGCCGAACGCGACGACGCGCAAGGCCATAGCCGAGCTTGAGGACGGGAAGGGGAAGAAGTTCAAGGACGTGAAGGCTTTGATGGCAGACTTGAATTAGGATCATTGAGAGGGCCAATGCGTTCAATCAGGACTTCAATCGCGTAAAGGCGAATCCGCGTCATCACAACGACGTTGAGGAATACTGGTCGCCGTCTTGGAATTGTTGCTGAACGATCAGGCCCGTCCGGCGGTTTATCGCGATCATCCCCTGACCGGTGGTTGGAACGGCTATCGCGATTGCCATCTCAAGCCCGATTTGGTGCTGATTTTCGGCAAACCGGACAAGATTTTTTTGCGGCTTGCGCGTCTTGGCTCGCATAGTGAACTGTTCGGTTAATTCCGCCCATTGACGGACGGCGGCGCACAGGATGGCCAGGGCCTTGAAGCTTGGTGTGGTCGGGACCGCAGGCGAGTGGTTGCGGTACAGTGCGCGGGCTGCCCTTCCAAGAAGGAATCCGAGCGATGATCAGTCTCTAGATGGATCGCTCCGGAAAAGCATGGTGGAATAGACGGAAACGGCCTCGAAAGGTATAGTGTCGGACTCAAACGACCAGGTAGCTCAGTCGGTAGAGCAACGGACTTTTAATTTGTCAGAGCCGTTTTGGGAAGCCCTTGTTAAACAAGCGAAAATCGGGAATAACCTTATCAGCTCTGCCGTTTTCCGCATTCCCGTTTCGCTCGGTTTAGGCGCGTTTAGCAGGGATTTTCCGGAATTTTGCTACACAGGCGCTACACAAATCGGCCCGCCTGACGCGAGGTTTAGAACTCGCGTTCAGGCGGCTTTTTGTTTTTGAATATGAAGTTCCGTCCGGCGGCCCACGCCGACGATGGTCAGGCCCACGACCTCCTTGGCCTGCTCGTCGTAACGGACAATGACCCCGTCGCCGATATCAATGCCAAGGGCCGGCTTGGGCAAGCCCAGGCTCAGGTACAGGGTGTCGGCTTCGCCGTCGTAGTCCCAATTCAGGGTCTCGCCGGGCTTCTCGAAGAGTTTCACCGCTTCCATAGTATCCTCCGCGTTCCGTTGGGCTGGGCGGTAAAGTAAGCCGTCAGCACGAATCCATCCGCCGAATCCGTTTCCTTGTACACGACGGCGCAATCCTTGGCGGATAGCGGCGTCTGATCAAAATGAAGGATGGCGATCTTGGCGCCGTCATCCCCCTCTTGAATATAGTCCGGGCTGGCAAGAGTCTCCAGGACCTTGTCTTCCTGGCCGGCCATTTCCGGATGGCGGCTGGTGATGTGACCCCAGCGTTCTTCGGTCAGGCGAATCGGAATGCCCGATGTGGAAAGGACCAGTTTCAAGAAGCGGCGTCTCCCAGAGTCGCGAGGCGGTACACGTTCAATTATAGGCCCTACGCCATACTATAAGCGACAAGCTTTTGTTCGCAACTGTGGGACGAAAAAAGGGGGTGGAGCCGCAAGCTCGGGGAAGAAGTTAAATTGCAGGGTTCCTCAGAGGCAGCCCTGGCGCGGGCGTGGGGCCCGGCTTTGGCCGGGCCGCTCTTTGGCGGCCGCCCGGCCTGGCCGGACCCATCGGCCAGGCATCCGATGTCCCGTCCACCCAGCGGTCGCTTGGCCCGCGTTGACTCCGTTTCGGACTCTTGGATATGGGTCTCTTGGCCCCGTGGTTTTTATTGAAACTTCAACAATTGCAACGTTGCAGTTTCTGTACGGCGGAAGATGGGGCCGCAGGACGCGATCAAGGCGCCGGGTTTACGCGCGTTTAGCAGGGTTTTGGGGGGATTTTGCCACACGGGCGCTACACAAAAAAGTCCTTAGGGCGCCGGTTTTTCGGATCGTTGCGGTGTTGCCCTTGCGACACCCTGGCGCTCTTGGCGATCCCGTGGACCAGGAGTATCATGCCATCGAGCGACGGGCTGACTCCTGACGCGCCAGTTGGAGATCAGACGTCAGCTTGCTTTGGGGGAGCATTTGGCACTAGAATTTGAATGGGATCCGAACAAGGAACAGAAGAACCGCAAGGATCATGGCGTGTCTTTCGAGGACGCCAAGACCGCTTTTTGGGATAGCCTGTCGCTGACTGTCCCAGACCCTAGCCATTCGGTCGGTGAGGAGCGGTTTGTTCTCCTGGGGCTTTCCCTTCAGGCGCGCTTGCTATACGTGGTGCATCAGGATCTTGGGGCAAGGATCAGGATCATCAGTGCCAGGCTAGCCACAAAAAAGGAGAAGAAGGACTATGAAGAAAAAAAGTGAAAAAAAGTCCGGCATGGAAATGCCGGAGCTGAGCTTTAAACAAGGCCAGCGCGGCAAGTATGTCCAAAGGCTTCCGGAAATGAACCGGACCATCACGCTGAGTGCCGACCTTGCGAAGGTGTTCCCGGATTCCGCCAGCGCCAATGTCGCGTTGCGCCAGGTCGCGTCCATCATCCGTTCCCATGAGCTGCGTGGCCACGAAGCCAGGTCCGCCGGCTGATTTCGCTCGATTCGCGGATTTACTTTGAGGCGGGCAGCCGGTCAAGTAAGGTTGGACAATCGTTGTTGCGCGCTTGTTGGATTTGAAGCCTCGTAGCCCATCCCCTTGTAAGCCTTGGCCCTCTTTCGCCCCATGGACACCGTCAGCGCCATCCCGGAATCCAGGTAGTCATAGATTTCCACGATGCTCTTGCCGGGATGCGTCCGGTGCAGCCTGCCCGCGTACTGGATGACCTTTCCCTTGAAGGACACAGGCATCGCCAGGAAGAGCGTGTCCAGGGCGGGCAGGTCAAAGCCCTCGCCGATGAAGGAACCGGTCGCGAACAGGCAGGGGCGGCCTCCTGTAGCCAGGACCGCTTCAATCTCATCCAGGATGAGCCGACGTTCCTTCTTTCCCGTCATCCCGACGAGCGTGAAGACTTGGGCCGACGGGCAGGTCTCCAGGAGCGCGTTTTTCAGGATTTCGAGGTGGTCCTTGCGTTCGGACAGCACGAGCGGGAAGCGGCCCGCCTTCAGGGCGTCGGCCACGTCTCCGGCGATGAGCCGGATCCTTCCAGGGTCCTG
>DAIDJD010000034.1 GCA_027451505.1 candidate division FCPU426 bacterium | reverse complement strand
GGCCTTTCGGCCGAGGCGCTGCGCCTGTGCCAGGGCATCCTGGAGCGCGACCCCGCCAATGAGCCGGTCCGGGAACTGCTGCGCGCCATGCGCCTCGGGCGCGGCGGGGACTGAGGCGTGGGTCCGGCGCGCTTCGTCCTTAAGAGCGACTACGCCCCCCAAGGGGACCAGCCCGCGGCCATCGACGCGCTCGCCGCCGGCGTGGAGGCGGGGCGCCGCCACCAGACGCTTCTGGGGGTGACGGGATCGGGCAAGACCTTCACCATGGCCAACCTCATCGCCCGGCTGGGGCGGCCCACCCTCATCATCAGCCACAACAAGACCCTCGCCGCCCAACTTTACGGGGAGTTCAAGTCCTTCTTCCCCGGGAACCGGGTGGAATATTTCGTCAGCTACTACGACTACTACCAGCCCGAGGCCTACGTCGCCTCGACCGACACCTACATCGAGAAGGACGCCGCCATCAACGACGAGCTGGACCGCATGCGGCTCAGCGCGACCCACGCCCTGCTGGAGCGGCCCGACACCGTGGTGATCTCCTCGGTGAGCTGCATCTACGGGTTGGGGGATCCGGACGTCTACCGCGACATGTACCTGGGCTTCGAGAAGGGGGCCGTCCTGCCGCGGGACGGGCTCCTGCGCAAGCTCGTCGAGATGCAGTACGTCCGGTCCCAGATCGACTTCATCCGCGGGCAGTTCCGGGTGCGCGGGGACCGGGTCGAGGTGTTCCCGGCCTACGGCCAGACCGTGCTGGCGCTGGACTTCTTCGGGGACGAGTTGGAGCGGGTGGCCGAGCTGGACCCGCTCACCGGGGCGGTCCTGGCGGACTTGGGGCGCGTGGTGCTCTACCCGGCCAAGATCTACGTCATGCCGCGCGACGAGGTGGCCCGGGCCACGCGCGCCATTTCCGCGGAACTGCAGGAACGCCTCGCGGAGCTGAAGGCCGCCGGGCGGCTCCTCGAGGCGCAGCGCCTGGAGCAGCGCACCCGCTTCGACATCGAGATGCTGCGCGAAACGGGCTTCTGTTCGGGCATCGAGAACTACTCGCGCCACCTCGACGGCCGCGAGCCCGGGACCCCGCCGAAGACCCTCCTGGACTACCTGCCCCAGGGCTCCCTGGTCATCGTCGACGAAAGCCACGTGACCCTGCCCCAGATCCGCGGGATGTACGAGGGCGACCGCAGCCGCAAGCTCAACCTCGTGGAATACGGGTTCCGGCTGCCCAGCGCCTTGGACAACCGCCCCCTGACCTTCGAGGAATACGAATCCAGGGTGGGGCGCTGCGTCTACGTGAGCGCCACCCCGGGCGACTTCGAGATCAAGCGCAGCGCCGGTGCGGTGGTCGAGCAGATCATACGCCCCACGGGCCTGATCGACCCGCGCGTCGAGGTGCGTCCGGCCGCCGGCCAGGTCGACGACTTGATGGCGGAGGTGCGCGCCCGGGCGTCCCGCTCCGAACGGGTCCTGGTGACCACGCTGACCAAGCGCATGGCCGAGGAGCTGACCTCCTACTTCACCGAGCAGGGGGTGCGGGTGCGTTACCTGCACTCCGACATCGACGCCCTCGAGCGCGTGAAGATCCTCCGCTCCCTGCGCCTGGGCGAGTTCGACTGCCTGGTCGGCATCAACCTCCTGCGCGAGGGCCTGGACCTGCCCGAGGTGAGCCTGGTGGCGATCCTGGACGCGGACAAGGAGGGCTTCCTGCGCTCCGACCGCAGCCTCATCCAGACCATGGGCCGGGCCGCCCGCAACGTCGACGGGCTGGCCATCCTTTACGCCTCCGGGATCACCGCCAGCATGCGCCGGGCCCTCGACGAGACCCAGCGCCGGCTGGACCGCCAGTTGGCCTACAACGCCGAGCACGGCATCACGCCCCAGACGGTGCGCTCCTCCATCAAGGACGTCCTGGGGTCGGTCTACGAGGCCGACTACCTCACCGTCGACGCGCGCGTCGCCGAGAGTCCGGCCTCCGACTTCGTCGACCCCGACGCCCTGCCCCGCCTGGTGGCCGGCGTCGAGCGGGAGATGCGCGCCGCCGCCGCCCGCCTCGAGTTCGAGCGGGCCGCCGAGCTGCGCGACCGGCTGGCCCGGCTGCGGGCGTTGAAGCCGGGCGAAATGGCCGAACTGCGCGACCTGGAACCCGTGGGCGGGGCGCGCGGGACGGGCGAGGGGGTGGCTCGCCGGGGGGCGCGCCCCCCGCGCCGGGCGGCCGGGGGGCCGCCCCGCGGCCCCTTCCGAGCCCCCCGTGGGGGGCCCTGAACGGTGGATCCGGATCTGCGCCAGGCCCTCGACCGGGTCCCGGAGCTCCCGGGCTGCTACCTCTACAAGGACGGGAAGGGGACGGTCCTCTACGTGGGGAAGGCCGTCAACCTGCGGCGGCGGGTGTTCCAGTATTTCCAGGAGCGCGCCGACCTGGGCCCGAAGAACCGTCTGCTGGTGGAGCAGATCCGCTCCTTGGAGACCTTGGTGGTGGGCGGCGAGTTGGAGGCCCTGGTCCTCGAGGAGAACCTGATCAAGCGCTTCCGACCGCGGTTCAACGTGCTGCTGCGCGACGACAAGCGCTATCCCTACCTGCAGGTCACCCTCAGCGAGGCCTACCCCCGCCTCCTGGTGACCCGGCGGCCCCACCTCGCCAAGGACCGCTACTACGGGCCCTTCGTGCACGTCGGCGCCATGCGCCAGGTGCTGCGTCTGGTGCACCGGCACCTGGGCCTGCGCCAATGCTCCATCGAGATCGACCGCTCCCTCCCGCGGCCCTGCCTCTACTACGACCTGCACCAGTGCAACGCGCCCTGCGTGGCCTGGGGCGAGGACCGCGCCGCCTACGCCGAACATGTGCGCCAGGTGCAGCTTTTGCTGGAGGGGCGCGAGGACGGCCTGGTGGAGGAATTGCGGGCGCGCATGGAGGCGGCCGCGGCGGCCGAGCGCTACGAGGAGGCAGCCCGCCTGCGGGACGGCCTGCGGGCCATCGAACTGGTCCGGGCGCGCCAGAGGGTCGTCCTGCC
The DNA here is from genome assembly GCA_027451505.1 of candidate division FCPU426 bacterium. GTDB lineage: Bacteria > Oederibacteriota > JAJYGY01 > JAJYGY01 > DAIDJD01 > DAIDJD01. The sequence continues at coordinate 1,328 of DAIDJD010000034.1, read as the reverse complement.
CGAGCCCCGGGACGTCGACGTCGTGGCCCTGGCGCGGCTCGACGACTCCGCCGGGGTCAAGGTCTTCTTCGTCCGGGGGGGCAAGCTGGTGGATTGGCAGGACTGCCGTCTCGCCAACGCCGAATCCACCGAGCCCGCCGAGATCCTGTCCGCCTTCGTCAAGCAGTTCTATTCGGGGGCCGCGGCCGTGCCGCCCGAGGTGCTCCTCAGCGACGCCGTGGCGGACGCCCCGGACCTGGAGGCCTGGCTGGCCTCCCGCCGCGGGGCGCGGGTGGACCTGACCGCGCCGCGGCGCGGCGACAAGGCCGCGCTCGTGCGCCTGTGCGAGGCCAACGCCCTGGAGATGCTCCGCGAGGAGGGCACCGAGGCGCGCCGCTTCGGCGAACGCCGCCCCGGCCCGGACGCGCCGCGGGCGGCCGCCGCCGACGTCGAGGCCGCCCTGGCCGAGCTCCAGGAACGCCTCGGGTTGGCGGGGCCCCCGCGGCGCATGGACTGCTTCGACATCTCGCATTTCCAGGGAAGCCACACGGTGGCCTCCATGGTGGTCATGCGCGACGGGCTCCCCGACAAGGGGGAGTACCGGCGCTTCCGCATCCGCACGGTCTCCGGGGTGGACGACTTCGCCAGCATGGAGGAGGTCGTCACCCGGCGCTACCGCCGCGTGCGCGATGAGGGCGGGCCCTGGCCCGACCTCATCGTCATCGACGGCGGCAAGGGGCAGCTCTCCGCGGCCCTCAAGGCGCTGCGCGCCCTGGACCTGGGGGAACTCCCGGTGGTGGGTCTGGCCAAGCGCTTCGAGGAGATCTTCGTTCCGGGGCGCCTGGAGAGCCTGCGCTTGGACGAACGCTCGCCGGGCCGCCTTCTGGTGCAGCGCCTTCGGGACGAGGCCCACCGCTTCGCCATCACCTTCCACCGCGGCCTCCGGGCCAAGGCGCTCACCCACAGCGCCCTCGAGGACGTGGAGGGGGTGGGTCCGGCCCTGAAGCGGCGCCTTTTGAGGGCCTTCGGCAGCGCCGAGGCGGTCTTCGCCGCGAGCCTGGAGGAGTTGTGCGCCGTCGAGGGCGTGGGCCCGCGGCTGGCGCGGCGCCTCAAGGCGGGGCCGCCGACGGTGTCCGAGGGCGGGGCGGGGGGCGGAGCCTGAGGCGCGGGGCCCTGGAAAGTCCGCCGCCGAGGGCGTACCATGCCGCGCCCCGCGCGCGGCGGGGCCGCGCGGAAGGGCGTCGCATGGATGCTTGTCTCAGGGGGATCGCGGTGTTGGCGGCGGCGGCGGCGCTGGCCCGGCCGGCGCGCGCGGGCGCCGCGGATCCGGGCTGGGACGCGGCCGCCGG
>DAIDJD010000033.1 GCA_027451505.1 candidate division FCPU426 bacterium | reverse complement strand
TCCCCGGGCTACGCCTGGATCGCCTGGGCGCTGGCCGCCGGCCTTCTATGGGGCGCCTGGCGCTGGGCGTTCGGGCACGCCCTGCCCGTGGCCGGGGCGGGGGGGGCCGTGCGGGGAGCGGGTTGGCTGCGCTGGGCCGCCCCCCTTCCGCGCCTGCTGCGCTACGCCGGGATGGCGCTGCTCTTGCTGGCCCTCCTGCGCCCCCAGACCGTGCGCGACAGCTCCGAGACCAGCGTGGACAGCCTGGACATCTTCCTGTGCCTGGACATCTCCGGGTCCATGAGCACCCCGGACATCAAGCCGACGCGCATCCAGGCCGCCAAGGCCACCCTCACCAAGTTCATTGACGGGGTGCCGGGGGACCGCATCGGCATGGTGGTGTTCGCGGGCAAGGCCTTCGTCCAATGCCCCCTGACGCTGGACCACAACGTGGTGAAGTACTTCGTCAACCAGGTGAACCTCAACACCATCGGGATCGACGGCACCGCCCTGGGCGACGGCCTGGCCCTGGCGGTGAGCCGGCTGGCCGCCGAGAACGACCACTGCGACAAGGTCATCGTCCTGGCCACCGACGGACGCAACAACCTCGGGTTGGACCCCATGCAGGCCGCCCAACTGGCGGCGGGTGCCGGAGTCAAGGTCTTCACCATCGGCATCGGGGTCAAGGGGGGGGCCGTGGTGCGCTACACCGACCCCTTCGGCAACGTCGGCTACTACCGCGAGGAGGAGCCCGACGAGAACCTCCTGCAGGCCATCGCCCACGCCACCGGAGGGGAGTACTTCCGGGCCACCAACGCCGACGCCCTGGGCTCCATCTACGCCCGCATCGCGCGCATGCAGCGCAAACCCGCGAAGGTCCAGCGCCACCGCGACGTGGACGAGCACTTCTATCCCTACCTCCTGGCCGGGGCGATGCTCCTGCTTCTGGAGGCGGGCCTGAGGCTGCGCCTTAGGGTGGCCGCGTGATGCCCTCCCCGGCCGACTTGGCCCACCCGGAAGTCCTGGCCTGGCTGCCCTGGCTGGGCGCCTTGGCCCTGCTGCACCTGGGCCTGCTCCTGCAGCAGTGGTGGTGGCAGCGGCGCCAGTTCGGCGCGGCGGCCCTCAAGCGCTTCGGCCCAGGGTTCTCCCTCCCCCGCGTGCTCCTGAAGTGGGCGCTTTGGGCGGGCGCGGCCTGGGAGCTCCTCATGGCCCTGGCCGTCCCCCTGGGCCCCCCGCAGAAGATCGAGGGCCACCAGTACGGCGCCGACGTGATCTTCTGCCTGGACGTCTCCGGTTCCATGCTGGCCCAGGACGTCCAGCCCGACCGCCTCCAGGTCGCCAAACAGGTGCTGCAGGGCATCCTCGATTCCATGGACGGGGATCGGGTGGGCTTGGTGGCCTTCGCCGGGGGGGCCGTGGTGGCCTGCCCCCTGACCACGGACTACGACACGGCCTCCCTGTTCCTGGACAAGCTCGACGGCGGATCGGTCCCCCGGGACGGGACCGATCTGGCGTCCGCTCTGGCCATGGCCCTGGACGGGTTCGGGACCGCGGGCGACCGGGGCCGGCTCATCGTGCTCGCCAGCGACGGCGAGGACACGGTGGACAGCGACGCCCTGGCCCAGGCGCGCCGGGCCGGATCCCAAGGGGTGGCCGTGGACTGCGTCGGGGTCGGCACGACCCGGGGCGCCTACCTTCCGGGCCAGCGGGACTTCTTCGGCCGCGTCTACGCCAAGATGTGGCACGGCCGGCCCGTGCTGTCGCGCCTGGACCCCGAGGCCCTCAAGGCCATCGCCCGGGCCTCGGGGGGCGAATTCCTCCGCGCCGATTCCTCCGATTCGGTGCCGCGCGTGGTCGCGCGCATCGCCCGCCTCAAGAAGGGCCTGGGCAAGGCCCCCGACCGCTACGTCCGGGACCCCCTGTTCCAGGCGCCCTTGCTGTGGGCCCTGGCGCTCCTGCTGGCGGAAAGCCTGCTGTCCCTGCGCGCGCGGGGATGGGCCCGGGTTTTCGGAGCCTTGTGGAAGCGTCTGGGCAGGCATTGGCGGCCGGGCCGGGCGCTGGCGGTGGCGTTGGGCCTGCTGTGCCTGGCCACGGCGGCGCGAGCCGACCTTGCGATCGACGCCGGCCGCACGGCCTACAACCAGGGCAACGCCGCCTACCGGGCGGGCGACTTCGCGGCCGCGGCCGACGCCTACCGTCGCGCCGCCCAGGCCCCGGAGCTCTCCGAGGCCGCCCAGTACAACCTGGGCAACGCCCTGTTCCGCCAGGGCGACTACCGCGGCGCCATCGCGGCCTACGATGGCGCCCTGAAGCTCGATTCCCAGGACGGCAACGCCCAGTACAACCGCGCGCTGGCCGAGCAAATGCTGCAAAGCCGGCGGAAAAAGCCGAAGAAAAAGAAGCCGAAGAAAAAGAAGAACAAGAAGGGGAACAAAAAAAAGCGGGGCAACGGGGGCTCGGGGGGGAACCAACCGCAGCCAGGGAACCAGCAGGGCCAGGGCCAGCCGCAGCAACAGCCCGGGAACCAGCAGGGCCAGGGCCAGCCGCAGCCGCAGCCGGGGAACCAGCAGGGCCAGGGCCAGCCGCAGCAACAGCCCGGGAACCAACAGGGGCAGGGCCAGTCGGGGCAACAGCCCGGGAACCAGCAGGGGGGCTCCCAGCCCCAAAACCAGCCCGGTCCCAACCCCGGGCCCCGCCTCAGCAGGGACCAGATCGAGGCCATCCTGAACCGTCTGCGGCTGGACCAGCAACGCTACGCCGGGGCCTTCAACCCGCTCAAACACTACGGGGGCCCGCAGAAGCCCCAGGACCCCATGCTCCAGATGCTGCAGCAGTTCACGGGGGTGCCCATGGGGCAGCCCACGCCGCCCCCGAAGCAGGATCCCAACTACAAGGACTGGTGAGCATGGATTCCGGGTCCCATCCCTTGGTCTGGTCCAGCCATCCCCGGCCGGCCGCGGCGCCCGAACCCGAGCCGGGGGGACTGCCCCCGGCGGGGCAGAGGGTGAACGTGCGCCGGGAGACCCAGGGGCGCGCCGGGAAGACCGTCACGGCATTGTGGGGCTTCCAGGCCTCGGAACGCCAGCTCGAGGAGCTGGGCCGGGCCTTGCGCAAGGCCCTGGGATGCGGGGGCAGCGCCAAGGACGGGCGGGTCGAACTTCAGGGCGACAAGGTGGCCCTGGCGCTCGTCTGGTTGGCGGGCAAGGGCTACAAGCCGGTCAAGGCCGGGGGCTGAGGGGGGCGGCGGGCGTGAACCGGGACAACATTGTATTCATCCTCGACGGCTCCCAATTGGCCTCCAACGTGGCCCAGGCGGCGCGGGCCCTGGGCAACTTCGGCTTCGGGAACCTGAGGCTGGTCAACCCGCTGAACCTGCCGGGCGCCGAACGCATGGCCCGGGGGGGCGCCGAAGTGGTGCGCGGCGCCCGCGTGGTCGCGGGCCTGGAGGAGGCCACCGCGGACCTCACCTGGGTGGTGGGCACCACCGGCAAGGACGGGATAGGCCAGGAGGAACTCGAACGGCCCGAGGTGGCCATGGCCGAGTTGGCGGCCCAGTCGGCCGTCGGGAGGGTCGGCCTGGTCTTCGGGTGCGAACGCCACGGTTTGACCAACGCCCAATTGCGCACCTTCGACCGCCTGACCCACGTCCCCACGCGCCCCGAGTGCGCCAGCATCAATCTGGCCCAGAGCGTGTCCATCTTCGCCTGGGAACTGGAGCGCCTGTCCCTGGGGCCGGCCCTTCCGGCGGTGCGGGGGCTGCCGACCCACCAGAAAAAGGCCCAGCTCTTCGCCAAGCTCAACCGCATCTTCGCGCTGCTGGGGGGCCTTCCCGAGGGGCGCAAGGCCGTGCTGGCCGACGGCCTGAGGCAGTACTTCAACCGCCAACCCATGACCGACAAGGACCTCGGTTTCTGGCTGCGGAGCCTGAACCTGCTCACCAAGACCCTCGACGGCAGCGCGCCGGGACCCGGGCCGGGTCCCGGCGCCTAGCCGGGCGGGGGGCCTCCGGGATCGGCCGAGCGGACGGGCCTAGCGGGTCACCTTGCGCCCGAGCTTTTCGAACTTGTCGTAGGGCGCGCGGTCGGTGCTGACGCGGCCGTGCCGGGCCAGCACGCGGAGCTCCTCGCCGGTGGGCTGGGCGTGGTACAGGCTGGGGGTGAGGTGGTCGAGCCGTCCCTTCCCGCCGCGCTGCCGCGCCTTGAGGTTGCGCTCCATGCGCTTCAGGTCGATGGGAGACTTGGAGGCCAGGCGGTAGGTCCAGCCCATGCCGAAGCAGGGCATGTCCACGCGGGCCGTGGCGATGTTTTTGAACACCGCGCCCAGGGTCTTGCGGATGGTGGCGAAGCTGTCGGGGAAGAGGAAGTAGTTGTCGGTGTGGATGCTGAGGATGCCGCCCTGGTTCAGGCGCCGGGCGCACAGCTGGTAGAACTCGTAGGTGTAGAGCATTTTGCTGGGGCCGTGGGGCTCGGTCAGGTCCACGACCAGGACGTCGAAGCTTTCGGTTTCGCGCTCAAGGTAGGCCCGGGCGTCCTCGTAGACGATCTCCACACGGGGATCCTTCAGGCACTGCTTGATGGCCGGGTAGTGGGCCCGGCAGAAGTCCACCACGCCCTTGTCGATCTCCACCATCAGGATGCGCTTCAGGCTGGGGAATTTGACCGCCTCCTCCAGGCTGAAGCAGTCGCCCCCGCCGATGACGCAGACCGAGCGCGGGTTGGCGTGGGCCAGAAGGGGCGCCGACACCAGGTACTGGTGGTAGCGGTTCTCGTCGCCCTCGCTGATCTGGATCTTTCCGTCCAGGAACAGCAGCGTCCCGAAGGTCTCGCTCCGGAAGATCTCCATGCTCTGGAAGGGCGTCTTGCCCCGGTACAGCGACGAGCCTTGGTACACGTGCCCGAAGCTGTCGGTGACCCATTCGGTCTTGATGGCCATGCCGTCCTCGCGTGAAGGGTGCCTGGAAACAGGACCGATTGTCGGGAATGGGCCCGTTCCCGACAAGCGGATTCCTCGCCGCGCCGCCCCCGAAAGGCCTCAGCGGAACCCGTTGAGGTACGGCAACCCCGCGGCCAGGGCCTCCACCTTGGCGCGGTTGGCAAGGAGGGAGCCGGTGCTGTCCCAGGACCCCTCCAGGAGGGCCCGCCTCCGGCTCTCCGGGACGGCCACCGCCACGGTGAGCCCGCCTCCGGACATCGTCAGGGACTCCAGGTCCAGGGTGAACACGGTCTCGGGGGCCCGTTCGGCCAGGGCCTGAAGGGCGGCCACATCGGCCTTGGACGCCGTCGCCGCGGGCACACCCAGCATCACGCAGTTGCCCGCGAAGATCTCGGCGAAGCTCTCCGCCACCACGGCCTTGATGCCGGGATGGGCCGGGTGGCCCCACCGGGCCAGGGCCTGGGGCGCGTGTTCCCGGCTGGAGCCGCACCCGAAGTTGACGTTGCCCAGCAGCACCTCGGCTCCGGCGAAGCGGGGGTCGTTGAAGGGGTGCGCCTTGGGCGCGCCGTCGGGGGTGAAGCGCTCGTCGTAGAAGGGATAGTCCCCCATCCGCGAGAACGTGATCTCCTTGAGGTAGCGGGCCGGGATGATGCGGTCGGTGTCGATGTCGTCCCCGCGGACCGGGACGGCCCTGCCGCGCACGCTCGTGACCTTGGACATGGCTGCCTCCTTCTCAGGCGAGGGTCCGGACGTCGGTCACCCGTCCCGTGACGGCGGCCGCGGCCACCATGGCCGGGCTCATCAGCAGGGTGCGCCCGGTGGGGCTGCCCTGACGGCCGATGAAGTTGCGGTTGGAGCTGGAGGCCGACACCTGGTCGCCCACGAGCTGGTCCGGGTTCATGGCCAGGCACATCGAGCAGCCGGCCTCGCGCCACTCGAAGCCGGCGGCGAGGAAGACCTCCTTGAGGCCCTCCTCCTCGGCCTGGGCCTTGACCCGCATGGAGCCGGGAACGACGAAGGCCTTGACCCCCGGGCTGACCCGCCGGCCCCGGGCCACCGAGGCGGCGGCCCGCAGGTCCTCGATGCGGCCGTTGGTGCAGCTGCCGATGAAGGCCACGTCGATCCGCAGGTCGGCCAGGCTCTGGCCGGGCTTCAGCTTCATGTAGCGGTAGGCGGTCTCCATGGAGCCGCGCTCGCCGGCGTCGGGGGTGGCGGCCGGGTCGGGGAGCGGGCTGCCCACGGCCACGCTTTGGGCCGGGGTCACGCCCCAGGTCACCATGGGGGCGATGTCCGCGGCGTCGAAGCGCACCACGTCGTCGTAGGTGGCGTCGGGCTCCGAGGCCACGGCCCGCCAGGCCGCCACGGCCCGGTCCCAGGCCGGGCCCTGGGGCGCGTACTCGCGTCCCTTGAGGTAGGCGAAGGTGGTCGCGTCCGGGTTGACGTAGCCGGCGCGGGCGCCGCCCTCGATGGACATGTTGCACACCGTCATGCGCCCCTCCATGCTCATGCGCTCGAAGGTCGTGCCCGCGTACTCGTAGGCGTACCCGATGCCGCCCTTGACGCCCAGGCGGTTGATGATGAACAGGGCCACGTCCTTGGGGGTCACGCCGGGGCGCAGGTCGCCGTCGACCTGCACGCGCCGCACCTTCAGGGCGTCCATGGCCAGGCACTGGGTGGCCAGCACGTCGCGCACCTGGCTGGTGCCGATGCCGAAGGCCAGGGTGCCGAAGGCGCCGTGGGTGCTGGTGTGGCTGTCCCCGCAGGCGATGGTCATCCCGGGCTGGGTCAGGCCCAGTTCGGGCCCGATGATGTGCACCACGCCCTGGCGCCCGGAGGGGAAGTCGAAGAGGTTGATCTTGAACTCCCGGGCGTTGCGTTCGATGGCCCGCATCATCTCCTCGGCCTGCCCATCGGCGAAGGGCCTGCCGCGCGTGGTGGTGGGCACGATGTGGTCCATGGTGGCGAAGGTGCGTTCGGGGTGGGCCACGGCCAGGCCGCGCTCGCGCAGCATGTCGAAGGCCTGCGGGCTGGTCACCTCGTGCACCAGGTGCAGCCCGATGAAGAGCTGGGTCTGGCCGGTGGGCAGGATGGCCACCGAATGGGCGTCCCAGACCTTGTTGTAGAGGGTTTTTTGGGCCATGGGGCCCTCCGGAGCGGGGCGGTCTGCCGGGCGCTTGGGCGTCCGGCGTGGGGCGACTTTAGCCCGGCCCATTGGATAATGGAAAGATATAATTATTATATCTATAATAGTTTTTGGATATGGATGGTCCGCGGGTCCGGGGCTCTGGCGCCCCGGCCGCCGGGCCTTGGGGGCGCCCCTTGGAACTCCAGCAGATCCGGTACTTCCTCGCCGTCGCCGAGACCGGCGGATTCACCGCCGCCGCGCGCCGCTGCCGGGTGTCCCAGCCGGCCCTGAGCGTCCAGGTGGCCAAGCTCGAAGGCGAGCTCGGCGGGCCCCTCCTGGAGCGCGGCCGGAGGGGCGCCCGGCTGACCCGGCGCGGGGAGCTCTTTCGGCCCCGTGCGGCCGAGGCCCTCCGGCAGGTCGAGGCCGCGATCACCGAGGCCGGCGAATTGGCCGGCCTGCGCCGGGGCAGCGTGGCCCTGGGCTGCATGCCCACCACCGGGGCGGTGCTGCTGCCGCCCCTGCTCAAGGCCTTCGGCAGGGCCCATCCCGGCCTCAAGCTCGAGTTGCGCGAGGAGAGCTCCCCGGTCCTGGCGGGCCTGCTGCGCGGAGGCGAGGTGGAGCTGGCCATCGTCGACCAAGCCGGGCTCCAGGCCGGCTTGGGCTGGGAGCCGCTTTTCAGCGAACCCCTGCTCCTGGCCGTGCCCCCGCGCCATCCCCTGGCCCGTAGGCGGCGGGTGCCCCTGGGCGTCCTGGCCGGGGAGCCGCTCATCCTGATGAAGCCGGGGCATGGCTTCCGCGGCATCGTCCTGGAGGCGCTCGAGAAAGCCGGGGTGCGCCCGCGGGTGGTCCACGAAAGCGGGGGCATCGACACGGTGCAGGCCCTCGTGGGGGCCGGGCTGGGGCTGGCCCTGGTCCCGGCCATGGTGCGCCTGCCGCGCGGGCCGGCCTATCTGGACTTGGCCGATCCGCGGCCATCGCGTACCCTGTACCTCGCGTGGCGGGCCCCCGCCCCGCTGAGCGCGGCCGCCGAGGCGCTCCGCGCCCTGGCCCGCGGGGTCTTGAGGCGTCCATGATCCACAGCGTCAACTTGAACGCGACCGAGGACCACGTCTTCGTGCTCCCCGCGCTGGAGCCGGGGGCCGTGCTGCGCAGTGCCGCCGACCTGAGCTACCCCGGCGGCAAGGGAGGCAACGCCGCCCGGGCGGCGGCCCTTCTGGGGGGCCGGGCCCGCGTGCACGCCTTCTGCCCGGCCGCGGGCGCGGCGCGGATGCGGCGC
>DAIDJD010000032.1 GCA_027451505.1 candidate division FCPU426 bacterium | reverse complement strand
AGCAGGCGCGGACCGCATGGGGTGAGGATGGACTCCGGATGGAATTGGATTCCCTCGGCACCCGAGGCGTGGCGCAAGCCCATGATCTCCCCGGACTCGGTCCAGGCGCTGACCGTGAACTCGCGCGGCAAACCGGAGCGCCGCACGGCCAGCGAATGGTAACGGCCGGCTTGGAACGGATCCGGCAGGCCCCGGAACAGGCCTTTGCCGTCGTGCCTCACCGCGGAAGCGCGCCCATGGACGGGGTGTGGGGCCCTCACCACGGCGGCGCCGAAGGCGAGAGCCAGGGCTTGGTGCCCGAGGCAGACCCCCAGCAGGGGCATCCCTCCCGCGTGGCGGCGGAGCAAATCCAGGGCCGTGCGCGCCGCTTCGGGGCGGCCGGGGCCGGGGGAGAGCACGAGGTGGCTCGGCCCGAATCCCTTCCACTCCCGCTCCAGGGCGCCGGAGGGACGCGCCACCCGGACCGCAGCGCCCCGGTTGGCCAGGGCCTGCGCCAGGTTGTGGGTGAAGGAGTCCAGGTGGTCGAGGACCAGGACCCGCGGGCGCGGGCCCATCGCCTAGCGCTTGTAGACCTTGGCCGGGTCGAACACCGGGGCCGCCGTCTCGCGGGGCCCCTCCCCGGTGGCCTCGGTGAAAAAGCAGCTCCTGTGTCCCGTGTGGCAGGCGGCGCCGCCGACCTGCTCCACCTTGAACAGCAGCACGTCCCGGTCGCAATCAAAATAGACGGACCGCACGTTCTGCACGTTCCCGCTCTCCTCGCCCTTCATCCAGTATTTGCCCCTGGAACGGCTCCAAAAGTGGGTCTTCCCGGTCCTGAGGGTGTCCAGCAGGGAGTCCCGGTTCATCCAGGCCACCATCAGCACCTCCCCGTCGCGGTGGTCCTGGATGATGGCCGGCACCAACCCGTTGGGGTCGAACTTCAGCGAATCCACCCATCCCGTGTCCATGGCTTCCCCTCCTTCTTGAGGCCCTACAGGCGCACCGGCACCCCGCGCCGCCTCAGGTAGCGTTTGGCTTGGGGCACCGTGTAGGTGCCGAAATGGAAGACGCTGGCCGCCAGCACCGCATCGGCTTCGCCCTTGAGAAAGCCGTCGGCGAGATGCGCCAAACGTCCCACGCCCCCCGAGGCCACCACGGGCACCCGCACGGCCCGGCTGACCCTCCGCGTGAGTTCCAGGTCGTAGCCGGCGCGGGTGCCGTCGGCGTCCATGCTCGTCAGCAGGATCTCGCCGGCGCCCAGGGACGCGCCGCGCCGCGCCCACTCCACCGCGTCCAGCCCCGTCGGCGTGCGCCCGCCGTGAAGGAAAACCTCCCAGCGTCCCGGCCGCGCCCTCTTGGCGTCGATGGCCAGGACCACGGTGCTCGACCCGAAGGCCCGGGCGGCTTGGGACAGCAGCGCCGGCTCCCGCACCGCCGCGGTGTTCACGCTCACCTTGTCCGCTCCGGCCAACAGCAGCGTCCGGATGTCCCCCACGCTGCGCACGCCGCCCCCGACGGTCAGGGGCATGAAGCACTGCTCCGCGGTCCGGGACACCACGTCCAGCAGGGTCCCGCGCCCCTCGTGGCTGGCGGCGATGTCCAGGAACACCAGTTCATCGGCCCCGGCCCGGTCGTACGCCCGGGCCGCCTTCACCGGGTCCCCGGCGTCGCGCAGACCCGCGAAACGCACCCCCTTCACCACCCGGCCGTCCTTGACGTCCAGGCAGGGGATGACGCGCTTGAGGAGCACTATTTGCCCCCCGGGCCCGCCGGTCGGGCGCGCCGGCCGGCGGCCTTGCGGCGGGCCTTCTTCCCCGGGCGGAGCCTCTCCTTGGGCGGAGGACCCGAGGCCGCGGCGATGGCGGCCTTCAGGTCCAGGGCCCCGGAATACAGGGCCTTGCCCACGATGGCCCCGATGAGTCCCTTGGGCTCCAGCGCCCTGAGGCGGGAGATGTCCCGCAGGGTGGTGACGCCGCCGGACGCGATCACGGGGATCTCGAGCGCCCGCGCCATCTCCGCGCAGGCCTTCACATTCGGCCCCGACAGCATGCCGTCCTTCTTGATGTCGGTGTAGATGATGGTGGCGACGCCCAAGGCTTCCATGCGCCGGGCGAACTCGACGGCCTTGAGCTTGCTGGTCTCCACCCAGCCCTTGAGCGCAACGGCGCCGTCCTTGGCGTCCACCCCCACGACGATGCGGTCCCCGTACTTCTCCAGGGCCCGGCGCAGGAACTTCTCGTCGTGGGCCGCGGACGTCCCGAGGATGGCCCGGCGCACCCCATGGTCGAAAAGCCGCTTGAGGGTGTCGAAATCGCGGATCCCGCCCCCCACCTGCACCGGGATCTTCAACGCCTTGACGATCGCGAAGATGTGCTCATGGTTGCGCGGCTGGCCCTCCATCGCCCCGTCGAGGTCGACCACGTGCAGCCACTGGGCGCCCCGCCCCTGCCAGTGCTTGGCCATGGACACGGGGTTCTCGGAATACACGGTCTCGTCGCGCACGTCCCCACGGATGAGGCGCACGCAGCGCCCCTTCCTCAGGTCGATCGCCGGAAAGATGATCATGCCCCCCTCCCGCGCATGGGCCCGCGCCGGCACAGGCCCCAAAAATTCCGGTACACCCTCAGCCCCGCCTTCTGGCTCTTCTCGGGATGGAACTGCGTGGCGAACACGTTGCCGCGCCACAGCGCGGCGGCGAAGCGCTCGTCCCCGTACTCGGCCTCGGCCGCGACGCCGACCCGCCCCAACCGGCCGGCGGCGCGGTAGGAATGGAGGAAATAGAACGGCGCCCCCTGGGGCACCCCCGCGAACAGGGGGCAGCCCGGGTCATGGACCACCGGGTTCCAGCCCATATGCGGGACCTTGAGGCGCCGACCGAAGCGCCGCACCCGCAAGCCGCCGAAAAGGCCCAGCCCCGGCCGCAACCCGAACTCGTCGGAGTCCCGGCACAGCAGTTGGAGCCCCAGGCAGACGCCCAGAAGGGGGCGTCCGCTGGCCTCCCAACGGCGCAGCAGGACGTCCAAGCGCCGCCGCCGGAGTTCCGCGAGCGCGTCGCCGAAGGCCCCCACACCCGGCAGGACGAGCCCCGCGGCGGACGCCAAAGCGGCCGGGGAGGCCGAGACCCTCACCGGCGCGCCCACCTTCTCCAAGGCCTTGGCCACGCTGCGCAGGTTGCCCCGCCCGTAGTCGACCACACCGATGTAGGCTCGCGCGCTCACCGCGCCAGGGTGCCCTTGGTGGACGCCGCCACGCCGCGACGCCGGGGATCGGGTTCGCAGGCCTGGCGCAGCGCCAGGCCCAGCGCCTTGAACGCGGCCTCGGCGACGTGGTGGTCGTTGCGGCCGGCGGCCTGCTCCAGGTGCAGGGTCAAGCGGGCCCGGTCGCAGAAGGCCCGTGCGAACTCCTCGAGCAGCCCCAGTTCGAAGGCCTTGAGGCGCTTCTGGGTGAAGGCCAAGCCCCAGGCCAGGTAGGGCCGGTTGCTGAGGTCCACGGCGCAGCGCACCCGGGCCTCGTCCAACGGCGCCTCGGCCCAACCGTAGCGCCGCACCCCGGTCTTGTCCCCCAGGGCCGTGGCCAGGGCGTCCCCGAGGGCCAAGCCCAGGTCCTCGGCCAGGTGGTGGTCGTCCACCTCCAGGTCCCCTTTGGCCGCGATCTCGAGGTCAAAGAGGGCCTGGCGACACATGCAGTCGAGCATGTGCTCAAGGAAGGGCAGGCCGGTTCGCAGGCTCGTCCTACCGGTGCCGTCCAGGTCCAGCTTAAGGCGCACCGCGGTCTCGCGGGTGCTCCGGGACGACTCGCCCGACCTGGGAGGGGTGGGGACCGTCGCGCGGCGGCTCATGGGCGGGCCCGCGCCGGGGTGAACGACCCCAGGGCCTCCTCGAGGCGGAGGGTTTGACCCGCGTCCCCGACGCTGATCCGCAGGCATCCGGACAGGCGCCCTCCCTCGAAGCGCCGGGCGCGCAGGCCGCGCTGCAGGAGGTGCCCATGGAGCGCCGACGCGTCCGGGTGGGAGCACAGGATGAAGTTCGCGTCGCTGCGCCACTGGCGCAGCCCCGGGACCCCGGCCAAGGCTGCGGAAAGCCGGATCCGGTGGGCCAGAAGCCCGGGAACCCGTCCCAGGAACTCGGGGGCCAGGTCCAGGGCCGCGCAACCCAGCGCCTGCGTGAGCGCCCCCACGTTGTAGGGGAGGCGGGCCTTCTCCAGGCCGGCGACCAAGCGGGGATGGGCCGCCAGCCAACCCAGCCGGAGGCCGGCCAGGCCCCAGGCCTTGCTGAAGGTCCGCAGGACCACCAAGCCTTCCTCCC
>DAIDJD010000031.1 GCA_027451505.1 candidate division FCPU426 bacterium | reverse complement strand
CTGGCCAAGGTCGCCCTCATCCTGGCGCTGGCCCGCTGCCTCTCCGCGGACCCGGCGCGGGTCCGCACGCTCCGGGGCATGGCGCTGCCGCTGGCGCTGATGGGCGGCTACCAGGCGCTGATCCTCAAGGCGCCCGACCTGGGCACGGCCCTGACCCTGCTGCCCATCACCGTCGCCATGCTGTTGGTGGGCGGGTGCGGCCTGTGGCACCTGGGGCTCCTGCTGGCCGTCCTGGCCGCGGCCGGGCCTCTGGCGTGGCCCTTCCTGCATCCGTACCAGCGCGACCGCATCCTCTCGTTCCTGAACCCCCAGTCCGACGCCCTGGGGACCGGGTACAATGCCATCCAGAGCCAGATCGCGGTGGGGTCGGGGGGCTGGTTCGGGAAGGGCTACCTGAAGGGCACGCAGAGCCAGCTCCATTTCGTGCCGTTCCACCACACCGACTTCATTTTCTCGGTGCTGGGCGAAGAGGGTGGCTTCGTCCTCTCGCTGCTTCTGCTTCTGCTGCTGCTGGCACTGCTGGCGCGGGTGGCCGAGATCGCCCTGAAGGCCCGCGACCGGACCGGGGCGCTGGTGGCCGCGGGCATGCTGGCTTGGCTGGGGGCCCAGTCCTTCGTCAACATCGGCATGAACCTCGGCCTGGTGCCCGTGACGGGCATCCCGTTGCCCCTGGTCAGCTACGGCGGGTCCTCGACGATCGCCGCGTTCTTCGGACTGGGCCTGGTGCTCAGCGTCCGCCGAGACTCTTGGGGGGCCCCCCCCTCCCGCTGAACCTCCGGCGGAAGGGGGGGGCCCCCCGTTCCATCGCGCGGGGCAGGTTTTCCCCGCCATCGCATTCCACCCCATTTTGAAGGGGGGCCACGCCCAGGCGAAGGCCCCCCCGAAGGAGCGCATGTGCGCAAGGAGATCATCATCAACGTCGAGGAGGACGAGAGCCGCATCGCCGTCCTTGAGGACAAGCAGTTGGTGCAACTCTTCACCGAGCGCAAGACCGAGCAGAGCATCGTCGGCAACGTCTACAAGGGGACGGTGAACAGCATCCTCCCGGGCATGCAGGCGGCCTTCGTGGACATCGGCATCGACAAGGCGGGCTTCCTCCACGTCGACGACGTGCTCTACGACCTCATCGGGGGCAAGCCGGGGCAGCCGACCAAGGACTCCGAGGAGGAAGAGGACTTCGACGACGACGAGGGGGCCGACAAGGCCGAGAAGCGGCGCCGGCGCTCGGCCCGGGACAAGTTCCGGGGGCGGCGCCCGGCCATCCAGGAGATCCTGAAGAAGGGCCAGGACATCCTCGTCCAGGTGGCCAAGGACCCCATCAGCACCAAGGGGCCGCGCCTCACCACCCGCCTGAGCCTGGCTGGGCGCAGCATGGTGCTGATGCCCCTGAGCAACAACCTCGGCGTCAGCCGGCGCATCGAGGACTCGGAGCGGGGCCGCATGAAGCAGCTCGCACGGGCCATCAAGCCGCAGGGCATGGGCCTCATCATCCGCACGCTCGGCTCGGGCGAGGGCGAGGAGGAGCTCAAGTTCGAGGTGGACGCCCTGGCGCGGCGCTGGGGGCTGATCAAGCGGGCCTACGACTCCGTCCGGGCGCCGACCCTGCTGTACAAGGAGGAGGCCCTCACCGAGCGCATCCTGCGCGAGCTCCTGGCCAAGGACGTCGCCGAGGTGGTCGTCGACGAGAAGGAGACGGCGGCCCGCGTCGAGGAGTACGTGCGCAGCTTCGGGCTGGGCGAGGACGTCAAGGTCAGCCACTACACCAACAGCCTGCCGGTGTTCGAGCACTACCGCCTGGAGCGCGAGATCGAGAAGAGCCTGCGCCAGAAGGTCTGGCTGCGCAGCGGCGGCTACCTGGTCATCCAGGCCACCGAAGCCCTCACCGTGGTGGACGTCAACACGGGCAAGTTCACGGGCAAGAAGAGCCAGGCCGAGACCATCTTCAAGACCAACGTCGAGGCGGCCGTGGAGGTCGCCCGCCAGCTGCGCCTGCGCGACATCGGCGGCATCATCGTCATCGACTTCATCGACATGGACGACGGGGAGCACCGCGAGAGGGTCTCCCTGGCCCTGCACGAGGCGATCCGCAAGGACAAGGCCAAGACGAACATCCTGGACTTCACCGAACTCGGACTCGTGGAAATGACCCGCAAGCGGGTCAAGCAGAGCCTGGAAAAGGACCTCACCCAAGCCTGCCCCTATTGCGAGGGCAAGGGGTTCATCCTCAGCGAGCTGACCGTCGGCCTCAAGGTGCTGCGCACGCTCAAGAAGATCGCCATCCAGACCCCGGAAAAGAGCCTCATCGTCTGCGTGCATCCCGCCATCGCGGCCTACCTGTGCCAGGAGGACTCCGTCCGCCTGAGGACCCTGGAACGGCGCTACGACCTGCGCGTCCAGGTCCAGGACGACTACCAGATGCACCGCGAGGACATCAAGATCCTGGCGGCCAAGGGGCAGAAGGAGATCCTCCTGTCCGAGGAGCGCTGAGGGGGTTCCCGGTTCCCTTCCCCGTGCGCCGTCCCTGGCGCGGTCCAGGGACGGCGCAAACCGGGATACCGCCTCCCCGGGGATGCGTCTTGACGCCCACGGCTGTTTTGGTTTAGCATATTTCCCCTTTGCAATCCCCCGTGTCCCGAAGGCCCTCCGGCCTGCGGGACGGGTTGGAGGAGCCATGTACGCGATCATTGAAACCGGCGGCAAGCAGTTCCGCGTGGCCGCCCAGGACACCATCAACGTCGAGAAGCTCGACGCCAAGGCCGGGGACAGCCTGTCCCTGGACAAGGTGCTGCTCGTGGCCGACGGCGACTCCGTGACCGTGGGCAAGCCCCTGGTCGCCGGGGCCAAGGTCCAGGCCACGGTCGTGGCCCAGCGCCGGGGCAGCCGGGTGCGCTCCGAGAAGTTCAAGCGCCGCACCGGCGAGTACCACCGCCACGGCCACAGGCAGTACCTCACCACCCTCAAGATCGAGTCCATTTCCCTGTAAGGGAAACGGCCGCCGAGCGGCCGGGACGAAGGAGCACACATGGCAGGCTCAAAAGCGGGCGGTTCCACAAAGAACGGGCGCGACTCACACGGGCAACGGCTGGGCTGCAAGGCCTTCGGCGGCATGCGGGTGACGGCGGGCTCGGTGCTGGTGCGCCAGAAGGGCACCACCTTCAAGCCGGGGCTGAACGTGGGCCTGGCCAAGGACCACAGCCTCTTCGCCAAGGTCGAGGGCAGGGTCCGCTTCGAGGGCTCCGAGAGGGGCCGCCGCCGCATCAGCGTCCTGCCGGAAGGCGCCGCGGCTTAAACCCCGGCGCCCGGCGGACGGACCACTGCAGGACCCTTCCCGGCGCCCGGGAAGGGTCTTCGCGTTTTGGGGCCCCCATGGCAGATTTCGTCGATTCGGCGACCATCCTCGTCCACGCCGGTTCCGGCGGCGCCGGTTCCAGCTCCATGCGCCGGGAGAAGTACGTGCCCCTGGGCGGCCCCTGGGGTGGCGACGGCGGACGCGGCGGGGATGTCATCCTCGAGGCGACGGCCTCCCGGACGACCCTGGTGGATTTCCTCCACGAACGGCGCCACTCCGCCGAGGACGGCGGCAAGGGCGGGAGCAACAACCGGGCCGGGGCCTCGGGGGCCGACACCGTGCTCCGGGTGCCGGTGGGGACCCTGGTGCTGGACGCCGACACCGGCGAGCGCGTGGCCGACCTGGTCCGGTCCGGTCAAAGGGCCGTCGTGGCCGAGGGCGGCCGGGGGGGCCGCGGCAATTCCCATTTCAAGACCTCCACCCGGCAGGCCCCCACCCTGGCGGAACGGGGCCTGCCCGGCGGCGAGCGCCGGCTGCGCCTGGAGCTGAAGCTGCTCGCCGACGTCGCCCTGGTGGGCTTCCCCAACGCGGGCAAGAGCACCCTGCTCGGCGCCGTGTCCGCGGCTCGCCCCAGGATCGCCGACTATCCCTTCACCACACTCATCCCCCAGCTTGGGGTGGTCCGGGTCGGGCCCGAGTGCTCCTTCGTCCTGGCCGACCTCCCCGGTCTCATTGAAGGGGCCCACGAGGGGAAGGGCCTGGGGCTGCGCTTCCTCAAACATCTGGAGCGGACCCGCCTGCTCCTGTTCCTGCTCGACGGCGGGCGACCCGTTGAGGTCCTGAAGTCGGAGCTCCGGATCCTCGAGCACGAGCTTCGGAGCTACCACCCCGGCCTGGCCGGCCTGCGGCGACTGGTGGCGGTCTCCAAGGCCGACCTGCCGGGCGCCGCGGAGACCCACGCGGCGCTGGCCAAGTCGCTGCGGCGGAGGCGCATCCCCTGCCTGTTGGTCTCGGGCGCGACCCACTCCGGCCTGGAGGAGCTCACGCGCCAGACCCACGCCCTGCTGGAAGGGGCCACGGCCACGGTGCTGGAACGGGAGGCGGCGGAGGCGGACGGGCACAAGGTGTACCGCCCGTCGGCGCGCTTCGTTCTCGAGCGCGGCGGGGAAGGGTTGTGGGTGTTGAAGGGGGCCGAGGTGGAGAAATGGGTGGCCCTGACCGACTTCGACAACGTCGAGGCGGTGCGTAAATTGAAGTATATTTTCGAGAAGATCGGCGTGGCCAAGGCGTTCCGCGAGGCCGGCGTCGAGCCCGACGACACCGTCCGCGTGGGACGGGAGGAGTTCCTGTATGCGCCCTGAAGGGGCCGCACCGACGGGGGCCGCGGCCCCCCGCCACCGCTCCGAGGCCATGGCCGGCGTCTCGCGGCTGGTGGTCAAGATCGGCACCAGCCTGAGCTGGGACCCGGCCAAGGGCATCGATCCGCGCAACCTGGAGGCCCTGGCCGCCGAGATCGCCGGCCTGCGGCGCAAGGGCCTTGAGGTGGTGATGGTGGCCTCGGGGGCCGTCGGAGCGGGCATGCACCGGCTCGGCCTGAAGCGCCGGCCGACCTCCATCAAGGAGAAGCAGGCCACGGCCTCGGTGGGCCAGGTCTACCTCATGGAGCTCGTGGCCCGCGTGTTCCAGCGCTACGGGCTCAACGCCGGCCAGGTGCTGCTGAGCCGCCACGACCTCGAGAGCGGCCCCCGCTACTTCAACGCCCGCAACACCCTGGAGACCCTGATCAAGATGGGCGTGGTCCCGGTGATCAACGAGAACGACACCGTCGCCGTGGACGAGCTGAAGTTCGGGGACAACGACCGCCTGGCGGCGCTGGCCTGCAACCTGGTCAAGGGCGACCTTCTGGTGATCCTGACCGACGTCGACGGGCTGCACACGGGGGACCCGCGCAAGGACCCCAAGGCCCGGCGCATCCCGGTGGTGACCCGCATCACGAAGGACCTGAGGGCCCTGGCCGGCTCCGAGGGCTCGCTCGTGGGCACGGGCGGGATGGTGACCAAGCTCCTGGCCGCGCGCATGGCGTGCATGAACGGCGAGCACGTGGTGATCGCCCGCGGCAGCAAGCGCGGCGTGCTGGGGGCCGTGCTCAAGGGCGCCGACGAGGGCACCCTGTTCGTGGCCCCGGCGACCCCCCGGGAGCGGCGGATCCGCTGGATGCCCTATTCCGAGCCCGGCCGCAGCGAGCTGCTCATCCGCGCCGCCGCCGTCTCCCGGGTGCGCCGGAGCCACACCCCGCTGTACCCCGCCGACATCTCCGCGGTGCGCGGCAACTTCCACGCCGGGGACGTGGTGCGGCTGTGCGACGCCAAGGGCAACACCTGGGCCAAGGGGATCTGCCGCTACTCCTCCAACGACTGCCTCAAGGTCCGGGGCAAGGAGCTGTGGCAGATCGAGCGGGCCCTGGGGAGGATCCCCAACGAGGAACTGGTGAGCTTCGAGGACATGGCCTTCAAGCGCGCCTTCTAGCGGCGAGGGAAGGGGGATGGGACGTGACGTCTGACGGGGTGGGCGCATCGGTGCGGCGGTCGGCGGAGGCGGCCCGGGAGGCCGCGCGGGTCCTGGCCTTGGCGGACCGCGCCGCCAAGGACCGCGCCCTCCTGGAGGTCGCCCGGGAACTGCGGGCCCGCGTCCCGGAACTGCTTGAGGCCAACGCCCGGGACGTCGAGGAGGCCCGGGGGAACCTGTCCGCGGCCATGCTGGACCGACTGCGCCTGGATCCGGCGCGCATCGAGGCGATGGCCGTCGGCGTCGAGCAGGTGGCGGCGCTCCCGGATCCGGTGGGCCGGGTCCTTTCCGACGCGGTCCGGCCGAACGGCCTGCGCCTGACCAAGGTGCGGGTCCCCCTGGGGGTCGTCGGCATCGTCTACGAAAGCCGTCCCAACGTCACCGTCGACGCGGCGGCCCTGTGCCTGAAGAGCGGCAACGCCTGCGTGCTTCGCGGCGGCAGCGAGAGCGTGCGCAGCAACGTGGCCCTCGGGCGGGCCCTGCGCGCGGGCCTGGACTCCGCCGGCCTGCCCGCCGGGAGCGTGGCGGTGGTGGACACCCCGGACCGCGAGGCGGTGGCGGCCCTGCTTTCCCTGGAGGGCCTCATCGACGTGGTCATCCCGAGGGGCGGCCACGGGCTCATCCGCTTCGTGGTGGAGCACAGCCGCATCCCGGTGATCCGGCACGACGTCGGCAACTGCCACGTCTACGTGGACTCCCGGGCCGACCTGCGCATGGCCGAGGAGATCGCCGTCAACGCCAAGGTCCAGCGCCCCGGGGTCTGCAACGCCATGGAGCACCTCCTGGTGCACTCCGGGGCGGCGGCCGACTTCCTGCCGCGGATCCTGGGGCGTTACCGGGCCGCCGGGGTGGAGCTCAGGGGCGACGCGGCGGTGCGGTCGCTGGCCCCGGACGCCCGGGAGGCGACCGAGGAGGACTGGTCCACCGAGTACGCCGACCTCATCGTCGGGATCAAGGTGGTGCCTTCACTGGAGGCCGCCATCGGGCACATCAACCGCTACGGCTCCGGCCACAGCGACGCCATCGTCACCGGGGACCCGGCCGCGGCCGAGGAGTTCCTGCGCAGGGTGGATTCGGCGGCAGTGTACTGGAACGCCAGCACGCGCTTCACCGACGGCTTCGAGTACGGTTTGGGGGCCGAGATCGGCATCAGCACCCAGAAGCTGCACGCCCGGGGCCCCATGGCGTTGGAGGAGCTCACCAGCGTCAAGTGGATCGGCCGGGGCAGCGGCCAAGTGCGGGGCTGAACCTCCCCATGGGGACCCCGCGTTCCCTCGGGATCCTGGGGGGTTCCTTCAACCCGGTCCACAGCGGGCATGTGCTCCTGGCCCGCGTGGCGCGGCGCTCCCTGGGCCTGGACGAGGTTTGGTTGATCCCCTGCGCCCGCTCGGCGGACGGGAAGCGCCTGGCTCCCGGGGACCTGCGCATGCGTTGGCTCAAGGCCGCGCTCAGGGGTGAGGAGGGGCTGCGGGCCAGCGGCCTGGAGCTCCGGCGGGGGGGCGTGTCCCGGACGGTGGACACCCTGCGCGAACTGCGGGTCCGGCTGGGTGGCGGCGTGCGCCTCACCCTATTGCTGGGACAGGACCAATTCCTGCGCTTGCCGGAATGGAAGGAGGCCCGGACCCTTCCGGGCCTGTGCCGTTTGGCGGTCTTCAGCCGGCCCGGGGTCCCTGCCGGGGCGCCCGCGGGGTTTCGGGCCCGGCGCGTCCGCGCTCCCCTTTTGGACATCTCCTCCTCGGGCATCCGGGCCCTCATCCGCGCCGACGCTCCCTTGAGCCTTTGGCTTCCCCCGGCCTTGGCCCGGGATGCGACCTTAAGGCGCCATTTCGGAAAGGGCGCGTGACGCCGGGGCCTCCCGGCGGCGGGCCCCAGCGGGACGCCTTGCCTTGCGGAAAACGGGGCGGTATCATGCGGTTCCATCGGAATGCGGCCCTAAAGGAGGCCTTTTTGGAGCGTTGGGCGCTCGCGGCGGCCCTTGCCGGGGCCGTTTGGGCCTCCGGCGCCCGGGCCGCCGACCTATATTTGACGCCGCAGCCCTCGGTTCCGGGGGTGCTGAGCCCCTCCGAGATCGGATCCGCCGCGGCGTCCGCCGGCTCCGGAGACTCCCCCGGGGACCCCGGAACGGACGCGACCCACGCCGCGTCGCGGTGGCGCGCCCGGGTCCCCGCTTCCAACGGAGGGGATCCGGGGCTGGGCCTCAGCGACGACGACGTGCCGGTCTGGCTGCAGGCCGGGGACGTGCCCACGGCCTATTGCCTGGCCTCCCGCGGCTACCGGGCCGATGCCCGGATCTACGGCGGGGGCGGGGTCCTGGGCCAGTTCCTCTTCGCGCCGTTTTCGCGCCTCATGCTGGGCGCCTCCGAGGACCTTCCCGGGGTGGTCGGCAGCGCCCCCTGGCGGCCCCAACGCGCCGACACCGAGGGCCTGGCCCGCCTGGCCCTGCTCACGGAGCACCGCTATCTTCCGGCCGTGGCGGTGGGCTGGGACGGCAGTTCCTACGAGGATGTGGACCCCAAAGGGCTCTATGTGGCCCTCTCCAAGGAAATCCACTTGGCGCCCTTCTTCCTCCAGGCGCACCTGGGAGCGGATTCCGGGGACGACCTGGGTTCCTTCTACGGCCGGGGGGACCTGAGGGGTTTCACGGCGGCCACGCTTTCGTGGCGCTGGCTGGGCGCCTTCGCGGCGGCGGACCAGATCCTCGAACCCCTGGGGCCGCGCTGCAGCGCGGGCGTCGAGGCCAGCCTGGGCCCGCTGACGGCCGGTCTGGAATTCGACGACATCCTGGGTCTCCACCGCGGGCAGCCGCCCTCCAGGCTTCTGCGGCTTTCCTGGGGCGGCAGTTTTTAGCCCCCTTCCCCGAACCCAAAGGCCATGAGCGAAGACTTCGACAAGGACGTCCACGAACTCGAGGCCAAGATCGGCGAGTTGAAGGCCATGGCCCAGTCCAAGCGGCTGGACATGAGCTCGGAGATCGCCCGGCTCGAGGCCAAGGCCGAGGACCTGCGCCGCAAGGTGTACGGCTCCATGGACGCTTGGCAGGTCGTGCAACTGATGCGCCGGCCGGACCGGCCCCGCTGCCTGGACTATTGCGACCGGATCCTCACCGATTTCCTGGAGATCCACGGCGACCACATGATGGCCGACGACAAGTCCATCATCACCGGGTTCGGGCGCCTGGACGGCCGCGGCGTGGCGGTGGTGGGCAACCAGAAGGGGCGCGACACCAAGGAGAACCTGGCCCGCAACTTCGGCATGGCCCAGCCCGAGGGGTTCCGCAAGGCCCTGCGCTTCATGCGCCTGGCCGAGAGGTTCCGCATCCCCGTCCTCACGTTCATCGACATCATGGGCGCCTATCCCGGCATCGAGGGTGAGGAGCGCAGCGTGGCCGAGGCCATCGCGCGCAACCTCGCCGAGCTCGGAATCGACGCTCGCGTCGACCGGCGGCC
>DAIDJD010000030.1 GCA_027451505.1 candidate division FCPU426 bacterium | reverse complement strand
TCGATCGCGGCCGACCACAACATGCTGGTGATGGAGATGCTGCGCCGGGTGGCCCTGCGCCACGACCTGGTCTGCCTGCTGCACGAGAAGCCCTTCGCCGGCATCAACGGCAACGGCAAGCACAACAACTGGTCCATGGCCACGGACCGGGGCGAGAACCTCCTCGAGCCGGGCCACACCCCCCACGACAACGCCCAGTTCCTGTTCTTCCTGGTGGCGACCGTGGCGGCGGTGGACCGCTACGCCGAACTGCTTCGCATCGGCATCGCCGGCCCGGGCAACGACCACCGCCTGGGCGCCAACGAGGCCCCGCCGGCCATCATCAGCGTGTTCCTCGGGGAGCAGCTCGACGACATCTTCGCCCAGTTGGAGAAGGGCGCCGCCTCCCGCTCGAAAAAGGGCGGCACGCTGGAGCTGGGGGTGGGGGTGCTGCCGCCGCTGCCCAAGGACGCCACGGACCGCAACCGTACCTCCCCGTTCGCCTTCACCGGCAACAAGTTCGAGTTCCGCGCCGTGGGCTCCACCGCGGCCATCTACTTCCCGAACATGGTCCTCAACACGGTGGTCGCGGAGCTGATCGGCGAGATGGCCGGCCAGCTCGAGAAGTCCGCCAAGGGGCCGGGCTTCAACAAGGCCCTGGCCGCGCTGCTCCAGAAGTACGTGAAGGCGCACAAGCGGGTGGTCTTCAACGGCAACGGCTATTCCGAGGCCTGGCACAAGGAGGCGGCCAAGCGCGGCCTGCCCAACCTCAAGTCCACGCCCGACGCCCTGCACGCGATGGACAACCCCGAATACAAGAAGCTCTTCGCCAAGCACCGCGTGCTCGCCGCCAAGGAATACGGGGCCCGCGAGGAGATCCTTTGGGAGCGCTACGTCAAGACCCTCAACATCGAGGCGCTGGCCACCGCGGACATCGCCCGCAACCAGATCCTCCCGGCGGCCGTGCAGTACCAGGGGCGCCTGGCCGGGGCGGTCAAGGCCACCGAGGACGTGGTTTCGGCCAACAACAGCGGCGTCAAGGCCGTGCTGGAGGACGTGGTGGAGCGGGTCAACGCCCTGGTTTCGGGCTTAGAGGGGCTCCGCAAGGCCCACGCCATCGCCGCCGCCGCCAGCAGCCTGCCCAAGGCCGCTGAGACCTACCGGGACCAGGTCGCTCCGGCCATGCTCAAGGTGCGTGAGGCCGCCGATGGGCTGGAGGGGGTGGTGGCCGACGAGTTGTGGCCGTTGCCCAAGTACCGCGAGATGCTCTTCCAGTACTAGTCCGGGCCCTGCCGGCGACGGGAAATCCGGAAGGCCGCCCCGCGAGGGGCGGCCTTCTTCCGTCCCATGCGCCTTTTAATCTAAGCGAAATCGACCGCCCTAAAAACGTGCAAAGGGGTGCCTGAACGCCTATGATGGTCGGGCGGCCCCGCCTGGGCCGCGGTTCCACCGAGGGGGGGACGCATGGGCCAGGACCGGGATTTGGACGGCGACCGGAAGGACATGGAACGGGCCACGCGGGAGGCCCTCGAGAAAAGGCGCTACGAGCGCTTCAAGGCCGGCCTCCAGGTGAAATTCCGCGTGGTGGGGCCCACCGAGGAGGCCACCCTCGTCAAGGCGGGCGCTTTCGCGGCGCCCAGCGCCGTGGAGGGATCGGCCCAGGAGGTCCGCGACATCCACCGGGTCCTGGGCGAGGACATCAGCCTGGGGGGCCTGCGCATCACCACCCCGTACCCGCTGGCCGAAGGAACCAGGCTTTGGTTGCAGGTGTCCATCCCCGGGGTCCCTTTACCGCTCAACGCGGTGGGCGAGGTGCGCTGGAGCAGGCGCAGCGGCAGCCTGTGCAGCAGCGGCCTGAAGTTCCACTCCATCAGCAAGGACGACTTGGCCAGGGTCGAGCGTTTCCTGGCTTTGCGCCAAAATTCCGGACGCCCGCCGGAACCTTGACCCGGGCGGCCGTACCGCCGCACGGGGTGCCATGGCAAAGATCTCGCTGACCGGTATCAAGCCCACGGGGATCCCCCACCTGGGCAACTACTTGGGCTCCATCCAACCGGCGCTGGCCCTCGCCGAAAGTTATCTGTCCGTCTATTTCATCGCCGACTGGCACGCCCTCACCACCCTGCGCGACGGCAAGGAACTCAGGCCCCTCATCCACCGTCTGGCCGCCACTTGGCTGGCCTGCGGCCTCGAACCGGGAAAGACGGTCTTCTTCCAGCAGAGCAGGGTCCCCGAATTGGGCGAGCTCAACTGGATCCTGGCCTGCTTCGCGGCCAAGGGGTTGCTCAACCGCGCCCACGCCTACAAGGCCGTCGCCGAGGAGCGTCGCGGAAAGGTCCTGGCCGAAGGGGCCGTGGTCGAGCTGCGCGAGGCGGTCTTCAAGGAGGCCCGCGCCGCGGGCGAAGCCGGGGCGGACCTGCGCGCCGCGGTGTTGCTGGAGGAGTACGTCGACAGGGTCTCGGGGGCCCAGGATTCCGGCGTCAACGCGGGCCTCTACACCTATCCCGTGCTCATGGCCGCCGACATCCTGCTGTTCGGCTCCGACGTGGTGCCGGTGGGCCAGGACCAGAAGCAGCACGTGGAGATCGCCCGGGACTTGGCCGAGGCGGTGAACCGGCAGCTCGGCTCGGTGTTTCGGGTGCCCGAGCCCCTCATCCAAGACGACGTCAAGACCATCCCGGGCACGGACGGCCGCAAGATGTCCAAGAGCTACGACAACGTCATCCCCCTTTTCGCGCCGGCCTCCGAGGTGCGTAAGGCGGTCCTGCGCATCGTCACCGACAGCAAGAGGCCGGAGGAACCCAAGGACCCGGACGCCTGCAACATCTTCGCGATCTTCCGCCATTTCGCCGATCCGGCCCGCGTCGAGGCGCGCCGCCTCCAATACCTGGGCGGCGGCCTTGGGTACGGCGACATGAAGGAGGAGCTGGCCGCGGTCCTGGAGGCGCGTTTCGCGGGGCCCCGGGCCGCGTACGAGGGGCATCTCAAGGATCCGGCCGCCTTGGACCGCCTCCTGGAGCGCGGGGCTGAACGCGCGAGGGCCCTGGCCGGGGACCGCATGGAGCGCCTCAGGAAACGCCTGGGTTTGAGGGGGTGAGGGCATGGACTACGGCCAAAAAATCCGTTTCATCGGCAAGCGTCGGGAGGTGGTGGAAGGCGGCGGGGAGGTGGTGGGCCGGGTACTGCCCCAGCCCCGCCTAGGCCTGGAGCCCCTGGACCCCTTCCTGATGCTTGACCACTTCAAGATGGAGCCGGGCGGTCCGGGGTTCCCGGAGCATCCCCACCGCGGTTTCGAGATCCTCACGCTGGTGCGCGACGGCTGGGGGTCCCATAGGGACAACCTCGGCAACGAGGCCACGGTCCACGCCGGGGGGATGATGCACCTCAACGCCGGAAAGGGCATGTGGCACGGCGAGTCCGGGGGGGCCCAGGCCGGCCACAGCATGGAAGGATTCCAGTTCTGGGTGAACCTGGCCCGGGCGGACAAGGCCCTGCCCCCCTCCTTCCACGCCTACGAGGACGCCCAATTCCCCCGTCTGACGCAGGACGGCGGCCGCACCTCGGTCAAGGTTTTGGTGGGGCCGGGGTCCCCGGCCCGTCTGAGGACCCCGATCACCTACCTTGAGGTCGCGGTGGCCCCGGGGGGACGCTTTGAGTGGACGTTTCCGGCGGGCCAGCAGGGCTTTTTTTACGTGTTTCACGGGATAGCCTCGGTTCCGGCGGATGGATCCCGTGTGGAAGAGGGCCAGGTGGCGGTGCTTGGCGACGGCGAGGGGCTGGCCGTGGCCCAGGACGGCGGCAGCCTGCCCTTGGAATTCGTGGTGGCCTCGGGCAGCCCCCACCGCGAACCGGTGGCCTGGAACGGTCCCTTTGTCGACTGAATCCGCCCCCAGGGGGAGGCCGAAGCGGGAGCGGGTCGTCCTCATCACCGGGGCGTCCTCAGGGCTCGGGGCGGCTTTGGCCCGGGCCCACGCCGCGCGGGGCCACGCCCTGGTCCTGGTGGCGCGCCGTGCCGAGGCGCTGGGGGCGGTGGCCCGGGACTGTGCGGCCCTGGGCGCCCGCAAAGTCCGCCTGGTTCGGGGGGACGTAGGCGATCCCCGCACCGCGGTTCGGGCGGCGGGGGCGGCGCGCGAAATGGGCGGTCTGGACACGGCCTACGCCAATGCCGGGTATTCCGTATCCGGACGCCTGGAAACCTTGGATCCGGCCGCCTGGAAGGCCCAAATGAGGGTGAACGTGGAGGGGGTGCTGCATACGGTCCAGGCCTGCGGCCCCCTTTTGGCGGAATCCGGCGGGGCCTTGGGGATCGTCGGCAGCGTGGCCGGGTACGGCTCCACCGCCGGCAGCGGCGCCTATGCCGCAAGCAAGGCCGCGTTGCGCAGCCTTGCCGCGACCTTGTCCGTGGAATGGGCCCACCAGGGGATCGCGGTGACCCACATCGCACCGGGATTTTTCGCCAGCGAGATCCGTCGGAGGAACCGCGCCGGGGGCTTTGATCCCGGGGTGCAGGAATACATCCCCACCTGGCTTTTGGGTGATGTCCAGGGCATGGCCCGCGGGGCGATGCGCGCGGTGGAAGCGCGGCGGCGGGAATGGATATGGCCCCTTCACGCCAAAGTGCTGGTATTCTTCTTACGTCACTTCCCCGGGCTGTCTCATTCGTTGAACCATAGTATCAGTAAGTTGCGTTTCGAACTAAAGATAAAAGCCCAAGTAAAATAAGCATTTTCATGAATAAAAAATGTTGACTCGGTTTCAAATTTTGGATAACGTTTGTTTAATTCCTTGGGAGCTGGCCATGCCTACCGTTGCCCCTGCCACAAGATCAGGGATCTATGGAATCCGGGACAAGGACTGCCTTCGCCTCTGGGTCGAGGTCCCCTATGCCCAGAGCGTGGCGCTGCGTCTTTTGTGTTCGGAGCATCCCTGGTCCTTCCAGGCCGACCTAGGCCTTTGTCATCCCGGTCAAGGACCCTTGGACCTTAGGGTGGAGGATTGGCCAAAGGACAGCACCTATCTGTTGGCGCGCTTCTATGACGAGCGGGGCAAACCCGAAGGAACCGCATCGCAGTGGCTCGCGGGTCCCCCGGTTTAAGACCGGGCCTCCAAAACCATCCGTTCCGAATCATAGGACTTCATTTCACGATGTAGTCGGCAGGGGGGTTCTTTCCGAGCCGGCTCAAATCCTTACAATGCCGCAAAACTTGCCCGACCCGGGCGCGTTACCCTAGGGATGCGATAAACCCCATAGGTCGACTGCCACCCGGGGACGCAATCCACCACAGGAGGCACCATGCGAGCGAGTTCCATCAAGACCGCGGCCGTGGCCGCGGCGTGCATTCTCGTCCTGGCCGGAGCCGGGTTGAGGGCCGACGAGGCCAAGCCGGGCCAATGCGCGATGGCCCGTGAAGAAATGATGAAAAAGACCTTGGACCTTTCCTCGGGGCAGTGGGACCGCTGGAAGGACGCCCGCGCCGAGGAACGCACCCAGGAGCGTTTGTTGGGCGACAAGGTACGCTCGGACGCCGCGCGCCTGGCGGTTTTGGTCGATGAGAAAGCCCCGGACACGGACCTGACGCAGGCGCTGGACAAGCTGGACGCGGACCATAAAGCCCTGGTGGAAAGCCGTCTGGGCTATTTGGACAAACTTCGGGGCATCCTCAATCCCATGCAGCAAGCCAAGGCCGCGCTTTGGATGGTCCGCCACGGCCAGGGACGCTGGAACCACCATTGCGACAAGATGGGAAGCGAAGAAGGCATGGAGGGCCATCGTTGCCCCGCCATGGGGGAGGGCCAAGAGGACCGCTAAACCCACGCTCCCGAGGTGTCCCCGAGCCGGTCCAGCCTAGTTCCGGGGCCGGCTCGGGGGGCTCCAGCCGTCCCCGGCGGCCCTCAGAAGGATCTGGGCGCAGGCCCGGGCGTCGGAAAGAGCCTCGTGGTGGTTGAGGGATATGCCCAAACGTTGGCAGACCATATTCAGTTTCGTGGGATAGATTCCCCATACCGAACGCGCGATTTCAACGGTATCCAGGAAAGGCGTTTTGGGCGCCGGGATGCCGTGGTCCGCGCAAATGGCCGCCAGCACCCCCCGGTCGAACGGGGCGTTGTGGGCCGCCAGGAAGTCCACGCCGCGGAAGTGGGCGGCGAGGTCGGGCCATAGTTCCCCCCAGGTGGGTGCGCCGGACACCAGATCCCAGGTAATCCCGTGCAGGTAGGAGAACACGAACTCCGGATCCGGCGGCCGGATCATGCGGCTGGCCTCGGCGGTGACCACTCCGTTGTCGACCCGCACCAACCCGATCTGGCATGCGCTCGAGGGGCTGCGGTTGGCGGTCTCGAAATCGAGGGCGAGCAGGACCAGACCCATGCGTGCTCCTGAAGGCCGGGCGCTTTTTGACGTGCAGCCCCGGGCCATTCTAGGGTAAAACGGACCAGCCCGGCCCACAAGCCGACGCCCACCCAGGCCCCCATTCCCGGCGCAGCGATGAAGATCCTATTCCGCGGCAACAATCTTCTGGCGAAGCTTCCGCTGCCCATCGGCTTCAAGGGCGGCGAGGGTTCGGCGGAGGCCCACATCCACGCCGACCATTACCGGGAGATCGCGGCGGCCGAACCCGAGCGCGCCTTGCGCATGCTGCGGGGCGACCTCCAGGGCATCAGCGCCGATGAGGCGGCCCGGCGCCTGGCCCGGTCCGGGCCCAACGAAGTCTCGCACGAACGCAAGGACGGCCCGCTGAAGCAGCTTTGGGAGACCGTCAAAAGCCCCTTCATCGTCCTCCTTGCGCTCATCTCCGGCGGCAGCTTCGCCACGGGCGATCCCACCACCGGATCCATCGTCGGCGGCATGGCCCTGGTCAGCGTCGTGCTGACGTTCATCCAGGAATACCGCAGCAACCAGGCTGCGGAGCGCCTCCAGGCCATGGTGATCACCACGGTCACGGTCCTGAGGCGCGAGGAGATGCAGTTCGGGATGGGCCAGCGTCTCGAGCGCATCACGCGCACCGAGAAGAGGGAGATCCCCCTCAAGGAACTGGTGCCGGGGGATCTCGTGTTGCTTTCCGCCGGGGACATGATCCCGGCGGACGTGCGCCTCCTTTCGGCGAAGGACCTGTTCATCAGCCAGTCCGCGCTCACGGGCGAATCCTTTCCCGTCGAGAAGACCGCGATGGCGGCGGCGGGGGACAAGGGATCGATCATGGAAACGCCCTGCCTCTGCTTCATGGGCTCCAACGTCCTCAGCGGGACGGCCCAGGCCGTCGTGGTGAAGACGGGCAAGGACACCTATTTCGGGTCGCTGGCCCAGAACCTGGTGGGCAAAAGGGAGGTCACCGCCTTCGAGAAGGGCGTCAACAGGTTCACCATCCTGATGTTCGTGTTCATGGCGATCATGGTGCCGTCCGTGTTCGTCATCAACGGCGTGTTCAAGCACGACTGGTGGCAGGCCTTCCTTTTCGCCGTGGCCGTGGCCGTGGGCCTGACCCCCGAGATGCTGCCCATGATCGTGACCGTGAACTTGGCCAAGGGCGCGATGGCGATGGCCCGAAAGAAGGTCATCGTCAAGAGGCTCAACTCGATCCAGAACTTCGGCGCGATGGACGTGCTGTGCACCGACAAGACCGGGACGCTGACCGCCGACAAGGTGGTCCTGCTGCGCTACGTCGATCCCAACGGGTTCAAGGCCCCCAAAGTGCTGGCCTACGGGTACCTGAACAGCTACTACCAGACGGGCTTGAAGAACCTCCTCGACGTCGCCGTGCTGGACCAAAAACGGGTGGCCGCCGACCTCAAGGTAGAATCCGAATACCAGAAGGTCGACGAGATCCCCTTCGACTTCCAGCGCCGGCGCATGAGCGTCGTGGTCAAAAAACGCGGAGGCGGGGACATCCTCATCACCAAAGGCGCCCTGGAGGAGGTCTTCGGCGTCTGCGACCGGGTCGACGGCGAAGGCAGCGTGGAGCCCCTGGACAACGAGCTTCGCGAAACCTACCGCAGGGTGGCCCGCGAGCTCAACGACGACGGATTGCGCGTGATCGCGGTGGCCTACAAGGAGGTCCCCGGGGGCCACCCGGCCTACGGCGTGGCCGACGAATCCAACATGGTGCTGCTGGGCTACCTGGCCTTCCTCGATCCCCCCAAGGAAAGCGCCGCGACGGCCATCGGGCGCCTGAGGGCCCACGGCGTGGACGTGAAGGTGCTCACGGGGGACAACGACCACGTCACCCGCCACATCTGCGCCGAGGTGGGCATCCCCGTGGACCGCATCCTGCTGGGATCGGAGATCGAGGGCCTCAGCGACGCGGAGCTGGATCCTTTGGTGCTTTCCTTGAGCGTTTTCGCCAAGCTGAGCCCCGCGCAGAAGGAGCGCATCGTCCGCAGCCTGCACCGCTCCAACAAGGTCGTTGGGTTCATGGGCGACGGGATCAACGACGCCCCCGCCCTCAAGGCGGCCGATGTCGGCATTTCGGTGGACAACGCGGTGGACATCGCCAAGGAGTCCGCCGACATCATCCTCCTGGAGAAGAGCCTCCTGGTGCTGGAGGAGGGCGTCATCGAGGGCCGCAAGGTCTTCGGCAACATCATCAAATACATCAAGATGGGCGCCAGCTCGAACTTCGGGAACATGTTCTCGATGCTCGGGGCCAGCATCCTGCTGCCCTTCCTGCCCATGCTGTCGGCCCAGCTCCTCGTCCAAAACCTGCTCTACGACTTCAGCCAGACCACGATCCCGCTGGACGACGTGGACCCGGAATACCTGACCAAGCCGCGCCGCTGGGAGATCGGGGGAATACGGAACTTCATGATCTACATAGGGCCGATCAGCTCGATCTTCGACTACACCACCTTCGCCCTGATGTGGTTCGTCTACGGGGTGGGGCGCAATCCCCAGGATCCGGCCGGCCAATCCCTATTCCAGAGCGCCTGGTTCGTGGAGGGGCTGCTCACCCAGACCTTCATCGTGCACATGATCCGCACGGTCAAGGTGCCCTTCATCGAGAGCCGGGCCTCCTGGCCGCTGCTGGCGTCCACCGCCGTGATCATGGCCCTGGGCATCCTCATCCCCTACACCGGTTTGGGCCGGGAAATCGGAATGCGTGGCCTGCCCTTGTCCTTCTACCCCTGGCTGGTCCTGACGCTGTTGTGCTACGCGGTGCTCACCCAAAAGGTCAAGACCTGGTTCGTGCGTCGCTATGGCTTCGACTGACCACGGGCCGGCGTCCTCCCAGGCCCTCGCCGTGGTCATCCCGGTGATGGCCTGGGAGGCCTGGGCGCCGGCCCTTCCCCGCAAATCGGATTGGACCCGCTGGGCCTCGGGGAATGGGGGGATTCCCGTCCTCCCCGGCGCGCCGCCGGTTCCCGAGGCCCGTTCGATCCCGCCCCTGCTGCGCCGGCGCGCAGGCGGGTCGGACCGCCTGGGGCTCGAGGTCGCCTCCCGGCTGGCCCAGGACGGGGAAGCCCTCCCGGCGGTGTTCGCCTCGCGCCACGGGCAGATCGTGCGTTCGGTGGCCATGTTGGAGGCGCTGGCCCGCGGGGAGGGCCCCTCACCGATGGATTTCAGCCTGTCGGTGCACAACACCACCGCGGGGATCTTTTCGATGTCCCGGGGCGACCGCTGCGCCGCGTCGGCCGTATCCGGGGGGCGGGAGAGCTTTTCCGCCGGCCTGCTGGAGGCCCTGGGCCTGCTGGGGGAAGGGGCCAAACGGGTGTTGGTCGTGTACCATGACGAGGAGCCGCCCGCGCCCCTGAACGGATGCTGGGAGGGGGAGCCCGGGGGCTGGGCCCTGGGCCTTCTTTTGGGCGGGGAGGGCCCGCACCGCGTCCTGACCCAGCGCCTCTGGGACTTTCCGGGACGCGTCGGCGCGGTCGGGGACCCCGGGCCTCAGGCGCTGGAGTTCGCCCGGGTCTTGGCGCGCGGGAGCGGCGCGGCGCGCTGGACCCTGGGGAGGCATGCGTGGGAGTGGGCGTTCGTGTCTTGAGGGCCGCGGACCGGGCCTGGCGCACCTTCGCCACCGTCGTCCTGTGCTTCGGAACCTTTTTCGCCGGCAGCCTGCTGCTCATGCCCTTGGCGGCCCCGCTTCTCCTGGCCGCCCCGCGCAGCGCCCGGCGGGCCCGTTTCGGGAAGCGGCTGGTGCGGGCCTCGTTCCGTGCCTTCGTGGGCTGGATGCGCGTTCTGGGCGTCCTGGACCTGGACTTGGATCCCGACACACGGGACGCGCTTTCCGGCGCACGCGGCCTTTTCGTGGTGGCCAACCACCCGACCCTGATCGACTTCGTGGTGCTGGCGTCCCTGCTGCCGCAGGCCGACTGCCTGGTGAAGTCCTCGCTCACCCGCCACAAGGCGATGCGTTGGCCGGTGCTCCTGGCCGGATACGTTTCCAACGACCGCGGCGAGCGCACCCTCGAGGAATGCCGGCGGAGCCTGGCCGAAGGCAACGCCATGGTCGTTTTCCCCGAGGGGACCCGAACCCTCCGCGGCCGGCTCCCCGAGTTCCGCCGCGGCGCCGCCCAGTTGGCCGTGCGCTGCTCGGGTGCGGTGTTGCCCGTGGCGCTGGAGTCCCGGGAGAGCAACCTGGAAAAAGGGGGATCCTGGTGGCTCGCGCCCGAAAGGCGCCTTCGCCTGAGCGTGCGGGTCCTGCCGAAGGTCGCGACCGGCCCCTTCCTGGAGGGCGCGGGAGGGGAACCCGGACGGGCCGCCCGGGACCTGACCGCCGCCCTGGAGCGGCGATTTCATGAGGTGCTCAAGCGTGGCTGAACCGAACTCGAACCTGGAGTTGGAACTCAAGGAACTCATCATCCAGTCGCTGCGCCTGGAGGACCTGGGCCCCCAGGACATCCCCAGCGAGGCGCCCCTTTTCGGGGAGGGCGGCCTGGGGCTGGATTCCATCGACGCCCTGGAGCTGGGCGTGGCCCTGCAGAGGCGCTTCGGGGTGAGCCTGGGGTCCGATCCGGAGCAGAACCGGGCCCACTTCGCCAGCGTGCGCGCCCTGGCCGCCTTCGTCGCGGCCCGGCGTTAGCCCCAAAACGGGAAAAAGTTGAACCACTGGAGCGGGTCCTCGCGGCAGCGTTCCTCGAGGCGGCCGGCGTAGCGGCGAACTGCCGCGGTCAGGGCCTCCTCCCGTCCGGACCTCGGCAGTTCCAGGCGCTGGGCGAAGGGCTCGAAGCGCACCTCGTAGCGGCGGCCCCGCTTGAGGCAGAAGATAAGGAACACGGGGCAGCCCAATGCCGCGGCCAGGGCCCAGGGACCGGCGGCGAAACGGGCCGGGGCCCCCAGGAAGTCGGCCGCCACCACGCGGCCGGCCCCGAGGGGCCGGCGATCGCCGGCGATCAGGACGACCTCCCCCTCGCGGATGCGCGCGCTGAGGTGGGCGGCTTCGGCGGCCCCGAACCCTCCCACCTCCACCAGGTTCAGCGCCGCGGCCGGATCCAGGCGCCGCAGAAGCCGGTTGAAATTGCCGGCGTGCCGCGTGTGGACCAGCACGTGCACCCGGAGCCCGGGGCGCAGCCGCGCGAGGACGCGGCAGACCTCGAGGTTGCCCAGGTGGGAGCCCACCAGAAGCACCCCCTGGCCCCGGGCGAAGCACTCCTCCACCGCTTCCCGTCCTGGGAAGTCCGCGTCCGCCAGGCGTATGCCCCCGTTCCAGGCGACCAGCTTGTCCAGCACGGCCTCGGCGAAGGACCAAAAATGGCGGGCCACCGCCAGGGGC
Source organism: candidate division FCPU426 bacterium (assembly GCA_027451505.1). Taxonomy (GTDB): domain Bacteria; phylum Oederibacteriota; class JAJYGY01; order JAJYGY01; family DAIDJD01; genus DAIDJD01. Next base: position 2,495 of record DAIDJD010000030.1, on the reverse strand, counting down.
CCGGAAAACCCGGCCCGGCGGAGGAATTCACGCGAGGCCCTGCGGCGGGCGGGCGCGAAGGCCAGGAACCACAGCACCACGGGGGCCAAGGCGACCCGGAAGGGCCAGCGCCCCAGTCGCCGATGCACCTGGTACAGGAAGGACAGTCCCCAGGCCGATCCCAGTTCGCCCAAGTCGGCCCAGTGGTCGGGGGCTGGGCCCCCGGCCTGCGGCGTCGCCCCGGAGCCGGGGCTCAAGCCGGGGCGCACAGTTTCGCCAGGGCCTTCAGCCGTCCGGGCTCGACGGCGAAGGGGTTGTCCCTGTCCCAGACGTAACCGGCCAGGATCGAGCAGATCTGGCGCCGGATGCGGGGCTCCTGGGGTTCGAAGAACAGCACGTCCTGGAAGCTCCCGTCGTACCAGGCCTCCACGAAGGCGCGGAAACAGTCCACTCCGCGCCCCAACTCCCGGTCGAAATCGGCGGTCCAATCCGGGTGCGTTCCGTCCCGCTCCCGGGTGAGCAGGTCGGCGGCCAGGGACGCCGATTTCAGCGCCAGGGTGACCCCGGAGGAAAAGACCGGGTCCAGGAATTCCCCGGCATTCCCTAAAAGGGCGAATCCCGGTCCGTGGAGCGCGGAAACTTCCGAGGAGTATCCCTCCAGGCTCCGGGCCGGCGTGTCCCAGGTGGCGCCTTGGAGCAGGCGCCGCATCTCGGGCTCCTCGGAGATTCGCGACCGCAGCGCCTCCAGCGCGCCACCGGGGCCGTCCGAGGGTCCCGTGACCCCGTCCTCCACGATCCCGACGGAGGAGCGGCCGTCCGAAAAGGGGATCAGCCAGCTCCACACGGCCTTGCGCTCCGGATGCACCGCGATTAGGATTTTATTCCGGTCATAGTCGTCCCTGGGGGGGCGCGGATCCTGGACGTGGGCAAAGGCGGCCCGGCGGGGAGCTAGGCGGCTGGGGCGTTCCAGACCCATCAGTCGAGCCAGGACCTTGGCCCCTCCCGAGGCGTCCAGGACGAACCCTCCCCGGTATTCGCGTTCCCCGCCGCTTTCCAGGTCCCGCGCGGCCAAGCGCACGTCGCCGACCCGGACTTGCGCGTCGACGATTTCCTGGCCGAAAAGAACGCGTGCCCCGCGGCTCCGGACCCGCTCCGCCATCAGCAGGTCGAAGGCGGCCCGGGGGACCTGGAAGGTGGTGCCCCAACCGGGGCAGGATTTTTCCCGGAAATCGAACGCCGTGCGCCGGCCGGCCCGGGTGAACACGGCGCCGTTTTTGTGCTGGAAGCCCGCTTCCACCGCAGGGCGGAGCAGGTCGGCCCCCTCCAGGAGCTCCATGCTCTGGGGCAGGAGGCTTTCCCCTATGGAAAAGCGGGGGAACACGGAGCGTTCAAGGGTCAGGACGCTGAAGCCCCGCCGCAGCAGCAGGGCCGAGGCGAGGGAGCCGGAGGGGCCGGCCCCGATCACGAGGACATCCGCGTCCGGGGGCATGGGAATCCTTTCCTGGGTGCCCGTCCGGGCGGGCGGTAGTGTGGGGAAGCGCCATTGTGGTCCAGGGACGACGGGATGGGAAGCTCCGGTCCTGGGGTCACACGGGGAGGACATGCGGACAAGACAGGAGATCCAGCAGGCGGTGGAGCGCGAGCTCAAGGACGCCTTCGGAATCCCGGCCGAGCGCCTGAAGGCGGACGCGGACCTTTACCGGGACCTGGACATCGACAGCATCGACGCCATCGACCTTTTGGTGAAGATGCAAAAGCTCCTCGGCCGACGGATCCGCCCCGAGGATTTCCGTTCGGTGCGCACGGTTTCCGATGTGGTCGACGTGCTGGAGCGCCTCACCCAAGACGGCGGCGGCCCGGCCGCATGAGGCCGCGGGCCATCGCCCTGGCCCTGGCCTTTCCGGCCTTGGCCTGGGGCTATTGGGCCGGGCTCCCCCCCCGGGCTTTGGCGTCCGCCCTGGCCGCGTTGGCCCTGTTCCAGGCGGGGCCCTGGCTGGGGCGCCGCGGCGCCGTCCTGGCCGGCCTGGTCTTGGCTGGGGTTGCGGGGCTGTCCTTGTGGCGGCCGGTGTGGGCGCTGCGGGCCTATCCCATCGCCGTCAACCTGGGTTTGCTGGCCGTCTTCGCTTCGAGCCTGCGCCAGGGGCCCAGCGTGATCGAACGCCTGGCGACCCTGCGCTCCGGTCCCCTGGGCCCCGAGGCGGTGCGCTACACCCGGGCGGTGACCCGGGCTTGGTGCCTGTTTTTTCCCCTGAACGCGGCGGCCTCCCTCCTCTCGGCCTTCGCATTTGGGGGCAGGTACTGGGCCCTCTACAACGGCTTCCTCGCCTACATGGGAATGGGGCTCATGTTCTCCGGTGAATGGCTGGTGCGCCGCCGGGTGCTCGCGTCGGCAAGCACTCCCCCGGCCCCGGCCGGGCCCGCGGGGCGGGTTTGATGCCGGCCCCGCTTCCCCTGGATGTCCTCGTCGGCCGTCCCGGCGGCGCCGAAGCGGTGGGTTTGGCGCCGGGCCAGGATTG
>DAIDJD010000029.1 GCA_027451505.1 candidate division FCPU426 bacterium | reverse complement strand
GACGTCGCCGATGAGCACGGCGCTGGGGTGGACGCGGGCCTCCCCAAGGGCGCGGGGGGTCTTTCCGAGGTAGGCTTCGATCATGGCGGGGGACTGCGGAAGGGGCGTGGGTGGGAGGGGAAAGGGGCGGGGAGGGACGGTTCTCAGGTCCGCGAGGTCAGCAACACCAGCTTGATGGCGCTCTTCTGCTCCCCGCCGATGTCCAGGTGCATGAATTCCGGGCGGCACACCAAGCCGATGAAGTCCTCCCGGAGGTAGCTGGAGGCGATCGCCACCGCCTTGACGGCCTGGTTGACGCTGTGGGGCCCCATGGCCACCATCTCGACGGCCCTGCCTTCGCGGATGTTGTTGGCGATGGCCCCGGCCACGGTCGCGGGGTTGCTCGTGGCCGCGACCTTGAGCGTGGCCGTGACGGGTGCCGGTGTCTCTGAGCCCATGGGCGCCTCCGGGGACCCCACCGGGGCCTCAGCTCTCCACCACGTCCTTCTCGATGGGGGAGACCCCCACCCCGGACTTGGTCAGGTAGGCCATGGCCGCCTCCATGGCGCGCGCCTTCCCCTTCAGCTCCAGTTGGATGTAGCCGAAGGTCTGGGTGACGTTGGCGCGCTTGATGTTGGGCACGAGGTCGAAGCGCTTGACCAGCTCGTAGATGACCGGGAGCCCCACCAGTCGGGCCGGGAAGTCCAATTCCAGGGGCCGCGAGACCAACGGCTCCTTGGACCCCGCCCGCGCGGCCCCCCGAACGGTGGCCTTGCCCTTGGCCTTGGCCGCGGGCACGTCAGCACCCTCCGGCGATGGCCGGCACGATGGAAATCTCGTCGCCGGCCTTGATCTCGGTGGCCTCGGCCTTGAGGAAGCGGATGTCCTCCTCGTTCAGGTAGACGTTGACGAAGCGGCGCAGCTTGCCCGAAGGGTCGCACAGGCGCTCCTTCAGCCCGGGGTGGCGGGCCTCCAGGGCGTTGATGAGTCCGGCGATGTCCGCGGCCTCGACCTCGACCTCGGCGGCGTTCCCGGTGAGGTTGCGCAGGGGAGTGGGGATCAGGACTTTGACGGGCATGGTCGCTCCGTGAGGGAGGGGTCGGTGTCGGGGATGCTAAATCCCGGCCTCAAAGGAGGCCAGGTTGGGCTTGATCACGGGCGGCTCCTTCAGCCTCCCGTGCAGGGCTTCCTGGGTCTTCAGGCCGGTGCCGGTGATGTAGGCCACCGTGACCTCGTCGGGGCGGACGGCCCCGGAGGCGGCCAACTTCTTGAGGCAGGCCACGGTCACTCCCCCGGCGGTCTCGGCGAAGATGCCCTCGGTGGAGGCCAACAGCTTGATGCCCTCGACGATCTCGTCGTCGGTGACCCGCTCCGCCGCCCCGCCGCTCTCCTTGATGGCCCGCAGGGCGTAGTAGCCGTCGGCGGGGTTGCCGATGGCCAGGCTCTTGGCGATGGTGTTGGGCTTCACCGGCCGGAAGGTGTCGGTCCCTTCCAGATAGGCCGTGCTGATCGGCGAGCAGCCCAGGGCCTGGGCCCCGCTCACGCGGGTGGCCGGCTTGGCGATGAGGCCGGTCTTGTGCAGCTCGCCCAGGGACTTGTGGATCTTGGTCAGGAGGCTCCCGCTGGCCATCGGCACCACGACATGGTCCGGGGCCCTCCAGCCGAGCTGTTCGGCCACCTCGAAGCCCAGCGTCTTGCTGCCCTCGGCGTAGTACGGCCGCACGTTGATGTTGACGAAGGCCCAGCGGTGGCGCCCGGCGATCTCGGAGCACAGGCGGTTCACCTCGTCGTAGTTGCCCTCGACCTTCACCAGGTGCGGCTCGTAGACGTTGCTGGCCACGACCTTGCCCGCCTCCAGGTTGGCCGGGATGAAGACGTAGCGCTCGAGCCCGGCGCGGGCGCCGTAGGCCGAGACCGCGTTGGCCAGGTTGCCCGTGCTGGCGCAGCTGACGGTCTTGAAGCCCAGTTCCACCGCCTTGGTCACGGCCACGCTGACGACCCTATCCTTGAAGGAATGGGTGGGGTTGGCGCAGTCGTTCTTGATCCAGAGTTCCTTGAGCCCCAGCCTCTCCCCCAGGGCCCGGGCCCGCACCAGGGGGGTGCAGCCCTCGTCCAGGGTGACCGGGTTCTCCCCGTCGGCCGGCAGGAACTCCCGGTACCGCCACATGGTCCGCGGCCGCTCGGCGATGCGTTCCCGGCTCACGGCCCTACGGATGCGCTCGTAGTCGTAGGCCACCTCGAGGGGGCCGAAGCAGAATTCGCAGACGTAGCGGGCTTCGAGGGGGTACTCCTTGCCGCACTCGCGGCATTGCAGGGACTTGGCGTAACTGGTCATGCGTGCTCCGAAAAAACCAGAAGGTCTTCCCGCCGCCCCCTCTCCGGGGCGCGCGGCGCCCGCCGGGCCGGATCCGGCCCCTTGCGGGCTCGGGACAGGCTCTGGAGGGGCCGGCCCCACAGGGCCCCGGGGGGCCCCCCTTCCACGGAAAAACCCGAAGGTTTTTACCGTGTATCCGGGCCCGCGCCTGGGGCGCGGGCCCTTCCTGTTTCAGGTCCGCGCCGCCTCGGTGAGGGGCTCGGGCCTCAGGTCCAGCCTCCGCAGCAGGGCCAAGTCCTTTTCGGACCTCGGATTGCCCGTGGTCAGGAGGCGGTCCCCGTAGAAGATGCTGTTGGCCCCGGCGTACAGGCACAGGGCCTGGAGCGCGTCGTCCATGGACTCCCGCCCCGCCGACAGGCGCACATGGCTCTTGGGGAAGAGGATGCGCGCCACCGCGATGGTCCTGACGAACTCGAAATCGTCGACCGGGGCGGCCCCCTCCAGGGGGGTTCCCGGGATGGGCACCAGGCGGTTGATGGGCACGCTCTCCGGCGGCGCCCCCAGGAGCGAGAGTTCGTGGAGCAGCCCCACCCGGTCGTCCCGGCTCTCGCCCATGCCCAGGATGCCCCCGCAGCACAGCTTGAGCCCGGCGTCTCGGGCCGCCTCCAGGGTCCCCAGGCGGTCGTCGTAGGCCCGGGTGCCCACCACCTCGGGGTAGAGCTCCCGGCTGGTGTCGAGGTTGTGGTTGTAGTAGTCCAGCCCGGCGCCCTTCAGGCGCTCGGCCTGGCCCGGCCCCAGGAGGCCCAGCGTGGCGCAGGTCTCCAACCCCAGCGCCTTGACCCCGGCCACCATCTCCGCGACCCGCTCGAGGTCCCGGTCCGACGGGCCGCGCCAGGCCGCTCCCATGCAGAAACGGGTGGCCCCGGCCGCGGCCGCCCGGCGCGCCTCGGCCAAGACGGCCTCGGTGTCCATGAGGCGCCCCGCCTCCACCGGCGTGGAATAGCGCGCGCTTTGGGCGCAGTAGCCGCAGTCCTCGGAGCAGCCCCCGGTCTTGACCGACAGCAGCGTGGAAAGCTGCACCCCACCCCCGGGGAACGAAGCCTCGTGGACCCCATGGGCGCGGTGCAGCAGTTCGAAGAAGGGCAGCCCGAAGAGCGCCGCGATGTCTCCGCGTTCCATGCTTCCCCTTATGGCCGCTTGCCGGCCAGGATCTGGGCCTGCTGGGGGTCTTGGCCCAGCCAGTGGATGCGGCCGGTGTCGAGGCTGTAGACGCCGCCCACGACCTTGACGCGCCCGTCGCGCACGGCCTGGCCCACGGAAGGGTCCTTCAAGACGCGCTCCATCTGCAGCAGCACGTTGTGCTCCACGGCCGAGGCGGCCAATTCCATGCCCGAAAGCCCGGCGATGGGACTGCGGGCCTCCTCCATGGCCGGAGCGAGGTTCCCGGCGAGGCGCTTCTCCGCGCCCAGGCGGCCCGCCCGCCCGTCCAGGGCGGCCTGCACCACCGCGTCGTGGGTGTGGCCCAGAACCACCACCAGGCGCGGCCCCAGGTGCTCCACGGCGTAGGCCACCGAATCCAGGGCCGGCCCGCCCAAGGCCTCGGCGGCCGTGCGCACGGTGTAGAGGTCGCCCAGGCCCAGGTCGAAGATCAACTCCGGGGCCACCCGGCTGTCGGAGTCCGTGACCACCACGGCCCACGGGCGCTCCCCGAGGAGGAGCCGGCGGCGGGTGTCCTGGTCCCGGTGGGGGCCCAGGGTGAGGCCCGAGGCGAACCGGTCGTTGCCCAGCACCAGCATGTGCCAAGCGTGGTCCGGGGGGACCCCGGGCCGTTTCGGAACCCCGGCGGGCATGGCGCCGGCCAGGCTCAGGCCCATGGCGAGGAGCATCAGCGACTTGGCCTTCATCCTTACCTCCCTAGCGGATGTGCGGGGCTTGGAACCGCCGCCCTTGGCACCGGTCAGGCGGCGTGCTTGATCCGGTTTCGGTCCGGCAGGGCGTGGGGGCCCGGGTCGCGGCCCCAACGCCGGCAGTACTCGTACATCCCCAACGCCGCCGCCACGCTGACGTTGAGGCTCTGGGCCCGCCCCCACTGCGGGATGCGCAGGGCCCCCACCCCGGGGAAGTCCTCGCGGCGGAAGCTCTGCCCCACGCCCTCGTTCCCCAGGACCAGGGCGCAGCGTTCAGGCAGTTCCGCGCCCATGAGGGATTCCCCGGCGCCGGCCTCCAGGTTGAAGACCGCCGCGCCCTCGGCCCGAAGCAGGTCGTAGGCTTCGGCGAAGGACCCCAGGAAGCGGGCCGGCACGTGGCGGAAGCTCCCCACGGCGGGGGCCGGGTCGAAGTACGGCACCCCCACCAGGAGCACCTCCCGCGCGCCGAATGCGTCGGCGCTGCGGAAGATCTTCCCGACGTTGAAGCCGGGCTTCAGGTGGTCCAGCACCAGGGTCAGTCCGTGGACCCCCGGGCGGGCGTGGGCGGCGTTGAGGAACTTGTGCTGCAGGAAGCGCCGCCGGACGGGCTCGTCCTTGCCCCGGCTCAAACCCCGCCCTTCAGGCCGTGACCGCGGCCCGCGCCGGCTTGAGCTTGGCGCAGAACGCCGTCAGTCGCTCCAGGCCCTTGACGATGGTGCCGCGGTCCGTGGCGTAGCTCAGGCGGATGTAGTCCGGGGCCCCGAAGTCGGCGCCCGGGACCACGGCCACCAGGTCCTCCTCGAGCAGGGCGGCGGCGAAGTCGGTGCTGTTGCGCAGCGTGCGCCCGTTGATCTGCGTGTCGAAGTAGGCGCTGACGTTGGGGAAGCAGTAGAAGGCCCCCTCGGGCTCCACGCAGGTCACCGACGGGATGGCCCGCAGGGCCCGCACCATCATGTCCCGGCGCTGCTCGAACTCCCGGCGCATCGTCTCCACGGCGTCCTGGGGCCCGGTGACCGCGGCCACCGCGCCCTTCTGGGCGAAGCTCACGGGGTTGGAGGCCGCGTGGCTTTGCAGGTTGTCCACGGCCTTCATCACCTCGGCCGGCCCCGCGGCATACCCCAGGCGCCAGCCGGTCATGCTGTAGGCCTTGGAGAAGCCGTTGACGGTGATGGTGCGCGCCGCCGCCTCTGGGGAGAGCGAGGCGAAGCTGACGTGGCGGGCCCCGCCGTAGACGAGCTTCTCGTAGATCTCGTCGGCGATGACGATGAGGTCCTTGCGGATGGCCACCTCCAGCAGGGCCTTCAGGTGCTCCTCGTGGTACATGGCCCCGGTCGGGTTGGAGGGGCTGCACAGCACCAGAAGGCGCGCCCGGGAGCCGGCCGCCCTCTCCAGCATGCGCGGGTTGAGGCGGAACTGGTCGTCCTCCAAGGTGTCCACGATCACGGGCACCCCGCCGGCGAGCTTGACCATCTCGGGATAGCTGACCCAGTACGGCGCGGGGATGATGGCCTCGTCGCCGTCGTTGAGCAGCGCGCTGAAGAGGTTCTGCAGGCTGTGCTTGGCGCCGTTGCTGACCACCACCTGCGAGGGGGCCACTTCGATGCGGTTGTCGTTCTTGAGCTTGGCCGCGATAGCCGCGCGCAGTTCGTCGATGCCGGCCGAGGCCGTGTACTTGGTGAAGCCGGACTGCAGGGCGGCCGCGGCCGCCTGCTTGATGTGGTCCGGGGTGTCGAAGTCGGGCTCGCCCGCCCCGAAGCCCACCACATCCTTGCCCTCGGCCTTGAGCTTCTTGGCCTTGGCCGTGATGGCGAGGGTCGGCGAAGGTTGGATGCCGGCGGCCCTTTTTGAAATCTTGATCATGAGTGGCCTCGCTTTCCTTGGGATGTCTACGGGTTCATGCCAGCGCCTTGACCAGGCGCGCCCGGATCCGCGTCCGCGCCAGACCCCCGGGCAAGGGTCCGGTGCCGGGGAGGTCCCACAGCCGCAGTCCCCAGGCGTCCTCCGGGGTCCGCGATCCCGCCAGGGCCCAGGCCCGGGCGGACAACTCCTTGAGCCGGGGCGCCTCGACGCCCTCGAGGGCCCACAGCGGCCCCAGGCTCCGCCCCGGCTCGGCCAGGCAAAGGCCCGCTCCGGGATCGAACACGGCCTTGGCCGGCCGGCAAGCCAGCGCGTCCTCGACCCAGGGCAGCAGGCTCCCGCAGCGGGCGCGTGCCCAGGCGTGGGCCTGCTCGCGCGCGGCCTCATCCATGGGCTCGGGGGCCGGGCGCCCTTCGAGGGGGGGGAGGTAGCGCACGGGCTCCTCGGCCTCAACGGCGTATCCGGCCCGCATGAAAAACGCGGCCTCGCCGCTGCCGGGCTCGGGCCCGGGCACAAACTCGTGGGGGGGATCGGTGCCCACCCGGGCCTCCCGGGCGCCTTCCCCCCTGAGCCGGAACTCGGCCCGGTCCAACAATCCCGCGGCTATGCCCCGGCGCCGCTGCGCCGGGTCCACCGCCAGGATCTTGATCCAGGCCCGGGCACCATCGAGGGCCGTGGCGCAGTACCCCAGGATGCGGCCCCCTTCCCGCGCCATCCACACGTGGTTGGGGTCGAAGCGGGGATCGGCGAAGACCGCCTCCACCAGGCGTTCGTCGCCCCAAGCGCCCGGGAAACACTGGTGCAGCAGCGCGGAAATGCCGGGAAGATGGGTCCTGTCCGGACTGCGGATCTCCACCACACCTCCAAAGAATGTTTACTATAAGGGAGGGGGCCAGGACTGTAAACGACAGGTCCCGGGAAAAACGGCCCGGGCCCG
>DAIDJD010000028.1 GCA_027451505.1 candidate division FCPU426 bacterium | reverse complement strand
GCGCGCGGCGGAGGCGTCCTCCAGGAAGCGCCGCGCCAGCACGGGAAGGTCCTCCCGCCGATGGCGCAACGCCACCAGGGCGCACTCCAGGATGTTCAGGCGGTAGTAGAGGTCCTCGCGGAACCTGCCTTCGGCCACGGCTTCGGGCAGGTTCCGGTTCGTCGCGGCGATGATGCGGGTGTCCACGGGCAGCGCCTGGTTGCTGCCGACGCGTTCCACCACCTTGTCCTGCAGGAAGCGCAGCAGCCGGGCCTGGGCCGAGGGGCTCAGCTCCCCGATCTCGTCGAGGAACAAGGTGCCGCCCTGGGCCGTCTCGAACTTGCCGGCGCGCTCCGAGACCGCCCCCGTGAACGACCCCCGGGCGTGCCCGAAGAGCTCGCTTTCCAGGACACCCTCGGCCAGCGTGGAGCAGAACACGGTCACGAAGGGCCCCTGGGCTCGGGGGGACCGGGCGTGGATGTGCCGTGCCAGCTCGGTTTTGCCGGTGCCGCTTTCGCCGACCAGAAGGACGGTCTCGTCGACGGCGCTGACCTTGCGGGTGAAGTCCTCCAGCCGCCGCACGGCCGGGGACAGCATGCCCAGGAAAAGCTCGGGGACCCCTCCGCGCTCGCGGAGCCTTAAGTTCTCCCGCCTCAACCCCACCACGGTGCGCACTTTGGCGAGAAGATGGCCGAGTTGGGCGTTGCCGAAGGGCTTGGCCAGGTAGTCGAAAGCGCCCGCCTTCACGGCCTCCACCGCGCTGTCGAAGCTGGCGTAGGCCGTCATCACCACGGTCAGCGGCGGCCGGCCGTGGCGCGAAGCCGCGGAAAGGATCTCCAGGCCGCTCCCGGAGCCGAGCCTTAGGTCGCTGAGGACGAGGTCGAAGGAACCTTCTGAGATCAGGGCCAGGGCCCGCCCGGGCCCGTCGGCGGACTCGACCTCGCAACCCAGCTCGCGCAGGCCCAGGGCCAGGGTCTTGCGTATGTTCAGGTCGTCGTCGACCAAAAGGACCCGCAGGGGCTCGGGGCTCACGATTCGGCTCCCAGACGCGGCCGGGGGGCGGAGGGCAGCAGCACCCGGAATCCGGACCCCCGGGGATGGCAGCGATAGTATTCGATGGCGCCCTCGTGCGCCTCCACCACCTCCCTGGCGATGGTGAGGCCCAGGCCCAGCAGGCCCGGGGATCGCCCGTCGGCGGGACCCTGGACGTACGGCTCAAACATGCGGCGCTCCACATCGGGGGGGATGCCGGGCCCCTCATCCTCGACCCTCAACTCCACATACAGCGTCTGGTCGTCGACCTTCACGCGGACGGCCTGACCCGGCGCCGACACGCGCAGCGCGTTGGAGAGCAGGTTGGAGACCACCCAGGGGAACTTGACCGGGTCCAGACGGCAGAGACCGGGACCGGGACCCCTCTGGTACTCCAGCCGCACCCCCCGCTCCGCCGCCTGCAAGCGGAAGGGGCGCAGCCACTCCTCCAGCCGCCCCGCCAGGGGAACGCCCTCAAGGTTGAGGCGTATGCCGCGCACGTTGAGGCGGCTCACCTGGACGAAGTCGTTGGCCACGGAACGGATGCGCCGCAGGTCGTCGAGCATGGTGTCCAGCAGCGCGCCCTGCCCCTCGTCCATCCCGGACCGCCGCCTGTCGAGCAGTTCCATCGCCATGCCCAGGCTTTGGAGCGGGGTCTTGAGCTCGTGCGAGAGCACCCCGATGAACTCCTCCTCCAGGCGTTCCCGCTGGCGGCGTTCGGTCACGTCCTGCAGCAGGAGCAGCCGCGAAGCCGCCATACCGTCCTGGGCCTCGATGGGGCGCTCCCGCGCCACGAAGAGGCGGCGGCGCCCGTCGAGGTCCATCTCCAGGGCCGCCCCCTCCCCCCGGGGGCCCTTGAGCCAGCCCAGAAGGGCCCTTCCGTTGGCGGTGGCGGCGGCGACCTCGTCGAAGCGCGCCCGGCCCGCCGACTCCGGGGAGACCCCCAGCAGGACGCAGCCCCTCGGGTTGAGCTGCGACACCCGCCCCTCGCCGTCGATGAGGAGCACCGCGTCCTCGACCGAGGCGAACACGGCCGAGAGCTTGTTGCGCTGGGCCAGCACCTCGTCGACGTTGAGCCTTTGGATGCGGCGCGATTGGTCCCACCACTCCACCAACCGCAGGCGCAGCACCTCGAACTCACGGCTGTCGCTTTCCGGCAGTTCGAGGGGATCGTCCAGGCCCCGGGGCCGGCTGAGCTCCTTGGCGATGCGGATCAGCGGGAGGGAAAGGCCCCGCGCGAGCCTTTGAGCGATCAGGAGGGTCAGCAGCAGGGTCGCCGCGGCGAAGCCCGTGAGGGCCAGGACGCGGTGGCGCGCCTCGGCCCGCTCGCGCGCGGCGAGGGCCCGGGCGTCGGCCCGTCCCGAGGCGGCCAGACGGTCCAGCCCGGCGTCGAAGGACGCCGAGTTGGAAACGAACGCGCCCAGCGCCGCGGCGTAGACGACGACGATGAGGATGTAGGCGAGGAAGACCCGGCGCCTCAGGGGCGGCAGGCCGGTCTTGAACGGACGGATGGCGCCCTCCACCTGGGAACCGGGCCCCGGGCATACGCCCCGGGGGACCCATCCTAGCAGGGGCGGACCGTCCGGGCTATTCGAACACCCGCACCGGCAGCACGGTCATGGGGATGCCCTCCCACTGCAGACGGCTCTGGAGCAGGTGGACGGCCTGGTTGTGCATCCACCGCTGGTACCAGCGCTCCCTCTGGAACACGAACTTGGACCCGAAGACCACCGAAACGGGGAATTCCTTGGCGATCTGTCCGCACAGCCGCGCGGCCGGGGCGACCACCTCGATGCCGAGCTCCATGCGGTACTCCGCCGGGATGCCCATGCGGCGGGCGAAACCGACGTAACGCTCCAGGTCCCCGCGCACCTTCTGCTCCAGGTGCTCGATGGACTCATGCCCCTTGAAGTTCCCGCTGTCGATGACCCCTATGCTGACGAAGACGGCGTTCTTGAAATGCCCCGGGAAGAAGACCTGGAAGATGGAGAACAGCGAGTGCAGCCCCACCCCGTTGTAGCCGTCCACCAGGATGATGGCCGTGGGCTTGCCGGGGTCCAGGGGGGCCTCGGTCGGGGCGTCGTCGACGTTGAGCTGCATGAGCTGGTCGTCCAGGCGCTTGAGCCGTTCGGCCACGGCGACATAATAGCGGCGTATCATCAGGCACAGCCCTATGAGCAGGCTGGTGGTCACCACCGTGACCCAGCCCCCGGCCGTGAACTTCTGCACCAGCATCACCACAAGGATGGCGAAGCACAGGACCGCGCCGATCACCTGGATGTAGATCTCGCGCACCCAGCGCGGGTTGCCGCGGCGCTCCTTCCAGACGTGGCGGGACATGGACACCGTGGTCAGGGTGAACGTGATGAACACGTTGATGGAGTACATCACCACCAGGATGTCCACGTCGCCCCGGGTGAGCATGAGCGCGGCCAGGGAGGCCGCCCCGAACACCAGAACCCCGTTCTGCATCGTGAAGCGCTCGCTCAGGCTGCTGAAGCGCTTGGGCACCCAGCCGTCCAGGGACATGTTGGACAGGACCCGGGGCCCGTCGATGAAGCCGGTCTGGGCGGCGATGGTGAGCAGGCCGGCCTCGGAGGCCAGGGTCATCCAGATGAAGGCCTGGGAAAGCAGGCCGAACCCCAGGGGACCCGCGGAGCCGAAGACGTCGTTGGCCAGGACCGCGTTCATGGTCTGGCCGGGCTCTACCCGTATGCCTGAGATCAGGTAGCCGATGAAAAGTCCCCCGGCGGCCAGGATGAGGGAGGCGGCCATGTAGCGCATGGTCACCTTGCCGGTGTGGACCTGGGGCGCGCGCAGGATGGACAGGCCGTTGCTGACGGCCTCGATTCCGGTGTAGGTGCCGGCGCCCATGGAATAGGCCTTCATGAACAGGAACAGCAGGCCGAACAGCCCCATGGTCGCGACGCCCTGCCCGAGGCCCTGGGGCACGGAACGGGCGATGGCCGGAAGCTGCCCGCTGTGCACGTAGAAGGCGCCGCCGATCAGGACGATGTGGGTGAGCACGAACAGCAGGAACACCGGCGCCACCGCGATCACGCTCTCCTTCACTCCCCGAAGGTTCATGACCACGAGGAAGAGCAGGCTTCCGACCTCCACGACCAGTTTGTAGTGCTGCCACTGGATCGGGAACATGCTGAAGAGCGCGTCGCCTCCCGCGGCCACCGAGACCGTGATGGTGAGGATGTAGTCCACGGCCAGGGCGCAGCCCGAGACCAGGCCGGCGTGCGGCCCCAGAAGGTGGGAGGCCACCACATAGCCCCCGCCGCCGTTGGGGAAGTGCTCGATGACCTTGCTGTAGGCCGCCGCGATCACGAAGATCGTGAACATGGTGGCGAGCACGACCAGCGGGATCAGGTAGAGGTGCTGCTGGAGGACCCGGAAGCTCTCGTCCGGACCGTACGCCGAGGAGCTCAGCCCGTCCGCGCCCATGCCCACCCAGGCCAGGACCGGGATGAGCGCCACCGTGTGGAACAGGCCGCGGTCGTTGATGTCCTTGGCCCCGCCGATGAGCAGGCGGCGGCAGCGCTTCCACAAGCGCATGTTCCAGCTGAGGTCGGTGTCCTCGTCCAACTCTGGATGCAGGGTCGGATCGACGTTTTTGGGAAGCTGCGGTTCGCTCAAGGCGGGGCTCCTAGCGGAAACGGCCGCCTCCGAGATGCAAAAGCTGTGCCATAAAGGAAGGGGGAATTCCCTTCATAG
>DAIDJD010000027.1 GCA_027451505.1 candidate division FCPU426 bacterium | reverse complement strand
GCGCCGCCGGTTCCGTCGCCCACGCCGTGGAACTGGCCCGGGCGGGGGCCCGCCGCGGAGGCGTCCCGTCTCCGGTCGAGGTGGAGGTCGAGGACTTGGCCGGGCTCGACGCCGCCCTGGAGGCCGGTGCCGATGTGGTCCTTCTGGACAACTTCACACCGGCTCGCCTGCGCCGGGCCGTGGCCCGGGCGAGGGCCCGTTCCCGGGCCCTCGGAAGGGCGGTGTTGACCGAGGCTTCGGGCGGGATCACCCTGGGGAACATCGCCGATTACGCCGCCTCCGGGGTGGACCGCATCAGCGTCGGGGCGCTGACGCATTCCGCGCCGGCCCTGGATCTTTCGCTGGAATTCGGGGACTGAGGTGGAGCCCGGGTTCGACGCCGGGGCCTTCCACCGGGTCCGCCGGGGCCCCCTGGGCGCGGACCTGCGCTGGCACGCCTCGCTGGCGTCCACCCAGGACGCGGCGCGCGAGGCGGCAGCTTCGGGCGCCGGGGCGGGCTGCGTGGTCCTGGCCGGGGAGCAGAGCGCCGGGCGCGGGCGCTGGGGCCGGAGCTGGATCTCGCCGCCCGGGGCCGGACTCCTTTTTTCGGCGTTGGTGGAGGCGCCGCCGCCGGGACGCGACTCCGAGCTTCCCGTGCTGCTGGGATTGGCGACCGTGCTGGCCCTGAGGGGACTGGGCCTTCCCGGGGCGGGCCTGAAGTGGCCCAACGACGTGGTGTGGCGCGGGCGCAAGCTCGGCGGCCTTCTGGTGGAGGCCGCCGGGGCCTTGCGGGTGGCGGGGTGCGGCCTCAACCTGCTCCAAGGCGAGGCCGACTGGCCCGATGGGCTTCGCGGCCAAGCGGCCAGCCTGCGGCAGGCCGGCCTCACCGCGCCCCGCGAGGCGGTGCTGGCCGCGGTTCTCGGCGCCTGGGAGACGGCCCTGGAGGGATGGCGGCGCGGCGGGCTGGGCGCCTTCGAGGCGCCCCTGCGCGAGTGCGACGCCCTGGTGGGCCGGGAATGCGGCCTGGCCAGCGGCCGGGAAACCCTGCGCGGCCGGGTCCTGGGCATCGCGGCGGACGGGTCCCTGCGTCTGGCCGTCCCGGACGGCCGGGAGGTCCTCGTCCGCGCCGCCGCCGCGATGGAATTGCGCCCCCTTCCCGGGGCCTGAAGGCGCCCCCTCCCCGAGGCAAGCCCATGCTGCTGGTCCTGGACATAGGGAACACGAACATCGTGGCCGGCGTGTATTCCGGCTCCCGCCTCAGGCGGGCGTGGCGCCTGTCCACGGACCCCCGCAGGACGGCGGACGAATACGCCGTCGTGCTGCGCGGTTTGCTCGGTCAGGAATCCCTGGAGCCCGGGTCCATCGGCGCCGCCGTCCTGGCCTCGGTCGTGCCTCCGCTGGACGCGGTGCTCCAGGAGGCGCTGGGGACGGTCTTCGGGTTGCGCGCTTTGGCGGTCACACCCGGGCTGGACCTGGGGATACGGGTGGATCTGCCCCGCCCCGAGGAAGTCGGGGCCGACCGCTTGGTGAACGCCGTCGCCGCCCACCAACGGATCCGCGGGCCTCTCCTGGTCCTGGACTTCGGCACCGCCACCACCGTCGACGCGGTCTCCGGGGACGGCCGCTACCTCGGCGGAGCCATCGCGCCCGGCTTGGCCATCAGCGTCGAGGCTCTCGCCAGCCGGACGGCGCGCCTCCCCCGCATCGACATGGCCCGCCCCGAGTCCGCCATAGGCAGGGGCACGCTCCAGGCCATGCGCTCCGGGATCTACCACGCCGCCGTGGGCGGCGCGCGTGAACTTTGCGCGCGCCTGGGCGCGGAGTTGGAGGCCCTGGAGGGGAGGCCCCCGGCGGTGGTGGCCACGGGCGGCCTCTCCGCCTGGCTGCCCGCGGAGGAATTGGGCATCTCCGAGGTGGTGCCGGACCTCACCCTCGAGGGCCTGCGCATCATCTGGGAACGCAACCGTCCGGCGGCGGGGCGCCGCGGCCGGGCGGGGTGCCGCGGGCGGGCGGGGTGAGCCCCCGGGCGGCCCTCCTCGCGGCCGTCCTGCTGGCGGCGGGTCCGGTTTCGGCCGCCGTCCCCGCGCCCCTGCGCGTCGTGTCCGCCCGGGGCGACGTCCGCCTCTTCCGTTTTGAGACCGTCCCCTGGCCCCTCCAGGCCGGGGCCCCCCTGGGCGCCGACGCCCGCTTCGAATTGGCGCCCGGGTCGCTGCTGAGGCTGCGCTACGCGACCTACCTGGACCTCGACGCCGCGGGCCCGGCGCGGCTGGCGGTCTACTCCGTGCCCTCACCCAACGGCCCGGACGCGCCCCCGCGGCTGGTCGTGGCCCTCACCCGGGGGGCCCTCCTCGTGGACGGGCGCTTCCAGTTCGGCCGGTCGGCCGACATCGTCCTGGCCCTGCCTGACCGGGACCTGACCTTGCGCCCGGGGGAGCGCTTCTTCGCCGTCGCCGACGGCGGGGCCTCCCGGCTCTACACACCGGGTCCTCCCGCCGCCGCCGGGTGCCCGGAATCCCTGGCGCCGGCGACCCCCACCGCCTCCGCGGTCGTCCCCCTCCCCGGCGCGGCACCCCCCCGCGCGCGCGCGGGGGTGCCGGACGTCCTCCTCGGGGAACTCCACCATCGGGTGCGGGTGTTCGTGGTGGCGCGGGACTACAACGAGGACATAGGGCTGTGGCCGCGCCCGGCGGTGCTGGGCCCCCTTCTGGCCGAGCGCTTGGCGCGCCTGCCTGGCCTCGAGGTCGTGGCCGGTTCAGGTGAGGCCCGTTTCGCGCACGAGGCCAACGGGGCGCTGAAGAAAGGGGACGACGCCTATCTGAAGTCCTTGGCGCGGGAGCGGGGGGCCCGTTGGGCCGTGGTGGGCAACTGCGTGGCGGCCTCCGCGCCGCGACCGGGCCTGCCTCCGGGGCGCTGGGAACGCGCCACGGCCGAGGTGCGGGTGCTGGACGTCGACGACCCGCCCGGGGCGCTGCCGCTCGTCAGCGAATCCGGGGACACCATCGTGGCCCGCGCGGGCCGCCCCTTGGAACTGGCCGCCCGCCAGGCGCTGGAGGCCGCCTCGGACCAGGCCTCGCGCTACACGCTTTGGGAGATCGAGGACCTGCTCGCGGGCCGGCCCCATGCGGTGACCCTGCTGCGCCTGGTGGTCGAGGGCGCCTCCAAGGGGGCCCTGGAGGCGCTGCGCCGGCGCCTGGACGCCCTGGACAGCGTGCAGCGATTCTTCAGGCGCCGCTACTACGGACATGTCGCCGACTTCGACTTGATGCTGAGGCGTCCCGCCGGGGTCTTCGACGCCCAGTGGGCGGCGCTCCCGGCCTCGGGGGGCTGGTCGTTCCGGTCCCTGGCCTGCGCCGATCCCGGGGAGCGCCGGATCCGCGCGGTGGCGCCCAAGTGAGCGTCCCGGCGGCGCCGCGGGATTCCCGCGCTGAGCTGGCCGCCCTGTTCGCGCGGCGCTTCCCGCTGGCGGCGGCCCTTGGTTTGAGGGTCGCGGAGGCCTCGCCCTTGAGGGTGCGCCTGGCCTGCCCCCTGGAGCCCAACTTGAACCGCACGGGGACCGCCTTCGGGGGCAGCCTCTACAGCGCGGCGACGCTTTCGGGATGGGGCCTGTTGTGGTGCGTGCTGAAGGAGCGCCGCCTCGCCGACGCCGACATCGTCGTCGCCGACTCGGGGGAACGCTACCTGGTCCCGGTCGGTGAGCCGTTCATCGCCGAATGCTGCGCGCCCGTCGGGGCCTTCGACGTGGGGCTGGCGACCCTCCGACGCCGGGACCGTGCGCGCGTGGAGACGACCTCCGAGGTGCTCTGCAGGGGACGGGTCTGCGCCGTGTTCCGGGCGACCTACGCCCTCCTGCGCAAGACCCCGGGAAACATCGTCGCCGAGACAAACCTTTTGGACCGCACCGGCGTATAATCCCGCGTGGCCTACGCCGTCGTCCTTCCATCCAGCTTCAAGGCGATTTTGAACCCCAAGATCTCATTCCCGCTGGCCGCGCTTTTGGCCCTGGCGCCCGGGCTTCGCGCCCTGGATCTGGACGCCTACCTGGGGCAGGTGCGCTCGGGGAGCCCCGCGCTGGCGGGGGCCCGGGCCGAGGACGCGGCCCTGGCCCTTTCGGCCAAGCGGCCCCTGACGGCCTTTTCGCCGACCCTCAACGGGCAGGTCTCCTACGACGACAACCAGGAGCTGCCGCTCGGGGACACCCAACTGTCCCCGGTGGACACCCAGCAGCTGTCCTGGGACGCGTCGCTGAGCCAGTTCTTCTCCACCGGAACCAAGGTGGGGCTGGACTATTCCGGGGACAAGGCCAACCTGATCTTCCCCGGGGTGGTTTCCCAGTTCGCCTCCAATCCGGCTTTCGCCGGGTTCCTGCCCTATTTCTTCACCTACGGCCAGCAGTGGGACGTGAGCGTCAGCCAGTCCCTCTGGCGCGACCTCGGCGCCGCCCAGGAGTCGGCCTCCCTGGACAAGGCCCAAGCCGACGCCGATGCCGGGCGCGCCGCCAACGCCTACCGCGCCCAGGCGGTGCTCCTGGAGGCGCGCCAAGCCTACATCGGCTTGGCCACCGACCGCCGGGTGGAGGCACGGCTGCGGGACGCCATGGCCCGGGCCTCGGCGGTCCTGGCCTGGACCAAGGGCAAGCAGGCCGACAATCTGGCCGACCGGGCCGACGTCCTCGAGAGCCAGGCGGCCCTGGTCGGGGACCGGTTGGAGCTGCGCCGGAGCCTCGAGGACGAGGCCAGCGCGTTGGCGGACTTCAACGTCCTGAGGGGATCGCCGCCGCAGGCTCCGGTGGGCGATCTGGCGCCCTTCCCCGTGCCCACAAAGCTTCCCGTGGCCCGGCCCGGGGCCCGGCTGGACGTCGTCCATGCCGAGGCCGCGCTGCGCTCCGCCAGGGCCGAGGTCCGCTCCGTGCGCCGGAGCTTCACGCCGGACGTCAGCCTTTTCGCCGAGGTGGGCGGCGCGGAGCAGAACCCCCAGTACCTGGAACCGGGCTTGGGGGGCGGCTTCCGTCCGCAAACCATGGTGGGTCTCAAATTCAGCGCCGACTTGGACTACCTGCTCTACCGCCAGATCGTGGCCGGGGCCCGCAAGGCCGAGGGCTATGGGCGCTCCGCGATCCGGGACCGGACCCTCGCCGCGCAGCGGGATTGGGCCGCCCTCGAGTCCGA
>DAIDJD010000026.1 GCA_027451505.1 candidate division FCPU426 bacterium | reverse complement strand
GGGGCGGCCGACGGCGCCCGCGCCTGCCTGGCGGCCCTCCGGGGCGGGGCCCGGCGCTGGGTGCGGCCCGCGGCGGCGGCGGCCCTCCTGGCGCTGGCCGCGGCGTGGTCCCGCCCGGCCCCCCTGGACTGGCTGCGCCTGTGGAGCTTCCGCCCCCGTGAAGTGGCGGACCTCAAGCGCTTCTTCGCGCGCGCCGCCCGCCCCGGCGACCTGGTCTGCGGGCTCCCCAACTTCAACTGGGCGCTGAGGCCGGGCCTGCGCGACTGCGAGCCCTTCGAACTGGCGGCGGCCGAGGGCCGCGCCACGGGCTTCTACGCCCCCGACGCGCCGGCCTCCCGCTTCGCCTACCCCTGCCGGCTGCGGGACGTCCGCTACGCGGTGGTGACCCGCATCCACCTTCTGGGGCTGTTCCGCTTCCCCGGGGTGCCCCTTTCCTTCCTGGAGATGGAGCGCGCCGGCTGGCGGCTGGTCTTCGACGACCGCACGTTCAAGGTCTACGAGAATCCCCGCTTCGGCGCGGCGCCCCAACCCGGCGTGCGCATCCTGGAGGAACCCCTGTACTACCGGCTCGCCCAGGAGGAGGCCGCGGCGGCGGGACGCCCCGGCCTGGTGGCCTTCGCCCGGGCCCGCCTGGCCGAAGCCGCGCCCGAGCCGGGGCCCTAAGGCCGGGCCCAGGTCCAGGACGCCGTAAGCCGGAACGAGGAACGCCCCTCCCCCACCAAGTCGACGTGGAAGCAGTAGACCTCGGTATGCGGGGGGACTTCCACGGGGAAGGGCAACGGCACGCTGGGCAGGGCGCCCTGGGGGTCCTCCACGCCCACGCTCAGGTCCACGGCCCGCGGGGTGGGGTTGTCCGCCCAGACGAACGCGCGCCGGTCGACCAGACGGCGGAGCAGGGTGACGGAGGTCCCGGACGCCGGGAGGGTGACCCCCCGCAGGTCGGCGTCGCCGATGTCGGCCCCCAGCACGGGGACGAAGGGCGGCCCGCCGGGGTGGTAGGAATAGTAGGTGGCGCCCTCGACCAGCGAGGCGCTCCGGGAGACCCCGGTGAGGAAGACCGTGGGGATGCTGCGGGGCCCCTCCCAAGAGGCCCGGTACACCGCGAAATGCAGGTGGGGACCGGTGGCCTCCCCGGTGTGGCCGCTCAACGCGATGGGCTCCCCGGCCCGCACGGACTCCCCCACGGAGACCAGCGCCCCGCCTTGCTCGATGTGGGCGTAGAGGGCCCAAGTGGCGTCGGGATGCATGATCTCGACGTAGTTGCCCGCGGAGGCGTATTCGGCCGAGGGCCCGCCGACGTCGGAATCCTGCTTCACGCCGATGACCACGCCCCCCCGGGCCGCGGTGATGGTGGTGCCGTCGGGCATGACGAAATCGAGCGCGTAGAGGCCCTGGTGGGAGGCCTTCCCGAAGTACCCCTGGCTGACCAGGTGCTTGGTGCCGTGGGCGTAGGGCAGCAGATAGACGACCCCCGGATCCGGGTCCCGAGTCGGGTCCCCCTCCCCGGTCGATTCCGAGAGGCCGTAGGCGTACCCGGCCGCGGCGCTTTCGGGGAGGATGGTGGCGAGTTCCAGCTTCTGGCGGGGCTGCAGCACAAAGCCCGCGGGGAAGGCCGGCTGGGCGTAGGCGTTCCGGGCGAAGGCGAAGGAGAGCCAAACCCAACGCACGGCGTCGGGGTCGGTGTTCTCGGCCCATACCCGCACGCCCGAGGCGTCCCGTTTCTGGGTCAGGACCAGGGGGGACCTCGGGGACGCGCCGGCCCCCCAGGCGGCCCGGAACGGTCCCAGCGCCAGGACCAGGGCCAGGCCCACCGCCGCCGGCCGCGAAGCGCGACCCGTACCGCTCATGTGCGGCGCGCCCAAACCAGGCCCGCGCCCGCCCCGGCCGTCGCCAACAGCGCGACCGGGAGCCCGACAACCAGGGCCACCCATACCCCGGCGAGGGCGCCCAGAACCAGAGCCCAGCCCAGGCGCCGGCGGGCCCAAACGGCCTCCAGGCGGGCCAACTCGTCGCGGGCCTTGAGCACCCTGGGCAGGGCCTCGGCCGCGTCGGCGGCCTGGGCCGAGGTCCAGGCATGGCTGTCCCAACCGGACCCCGAGGCCGCCCTCCGGGCCACGGACGAAGCGTCCTTGCGCAGGGTGGCGCCCCGGGAACGCAGGCGGGCGGCCTCGGCGGGCTTGCCCAGGGCCTCCTTCAGGGCGGCGCAGGCCTCGAAGCATTCGGCCAGCTGCGCCCTGCCCGAGCGACCCAGGGGGCGCAAGGTACGCAGGAGGGCATCCCACAAACCCTCGGCCCGGACCCATTCCCCTGCCAGGAGGGCCAGGCGCAGGCGCAGCGCATCCTCCGGACGCCCCAGTCCGGGCGGCGGCATGGCCGGACCCGGGAAGGTCCGCCCCAATCCGGCCAGGCGCGCCTGGAGGCCGCCTTTGCATTCCGGGCAGCCCCCCTCCATCCCTTCAAGTTCGCACAAGCCGCAGCGTTCCATGCTCCATTATAGGCCCGCCGCGGCGGCCGGGGTGGCCCCGGAAAAAAAGAAGGCCCGGGGCGACCCCCGGGCCCTCTTCAACGGCTCGTTTTCCGGCCGACGTCAGATTTTGATGCCCTGTTCCTTCAGGAAGTGCAGCAGGTTGTCCCGCTTCTTCAGGGAGCGCAGGGCCCGCGTCGACAGGCGCAGGCTCACCGAACGCTTGAGCTCGGGCACATAGACCCGGTGGGTCTGCAGGTTGGGCAGTTGGATGCTCTTGACCCGGTTGTTGGCGTGCGAAACCAGGTTCTTGACGTTCGGGCGGCTGCCGGTGACGGCGCAGACTCGGGACATGGCGTTCTCCTCTGGGGCCCTAAGGCCTGAATTCAGGGCGTCTAATATACCCGAAACCTTAAGCCCTTGGCAAGCCCTTGTGTCCGGGGCTCACCACCGAAGCAGCAGGTCCCTCAGGCGGCGCAGCGCCTCCCCGCGGTGGCTGACCGATTCCTTTTCCGCGGGCTCCATCTCGGCGAAGGTCTTCCCCAGGCGCGGCACGTGGAAGATGGGGTCGTAGCCGAAGCCGTTCCTCCCCCGGGGGGACTTGGTGATGACCCCGGGACAGGCCCCCGACACCCAGTCCTCGCGTCCCCCGGGGTCGGCCAGGACCAGGACGCTCCGGAACACGGCCGTGCGGGGCGCGTCGCCCAGGCGCTCAAGCTCCGCGAGGAGCTTCGCGTTGTTGGCTTCGGGGCCGCCGCCGGAATAGCGGGCGCTGTGGACCCCGGGGGCGCCCTCCAGGGCGTCCACCTCCAGGCCGCTGTCGTCGGCCAGGCAGGCCAGGCCCGAGGCGCGGGCCCCGGAGCGGGCCTTGAGCTGGGCGTTCCCCAGAAGGGTCTCGGCGGTCTCCTCGACCTCGGGCAGCGCGACGCCCAGGTCCGCCGGACGCACGATCCGCACCCCCAGCGCGGCGAGGAAGGCGCCGAGCTCGGCGGCCTTTCCCGGGTTGGTGGTGGCCACCAGAAGCTCGGCCGGCGGAGCCACCTCAGCCCTCCGCCAAGGCCCGGGACTGGGCCAGGAACAGGGCCTCCAAGCCCCGGCCCGCCAAGTCCAGCAGCGCGTCGAGCCCGGCGCGGTCGAAGGTGGACCGCTCGGCCGTGGCGCCCACCTCGACCAGGCGCCCGGAGGCCGTCCCCACCACGTTCATGTCCACTTCCGCGGCGCTGTCCTCGGAATAGTCCAGGTCCAGAAGGGGCCGCCCCCCGACCATGCCCACGCTCACCGCGGCCACCGCCTCCCGCAGGGGCCAGACGGGCAGGCTTCCCGCGCGGCGCAGGGGCTCCAGCGCGTCCACGAGGGCCACGTAGGCGCCGGTGATGGCGGCGCAGCGGGTGCCCCCATCGGCCTGGATCACGTCGCAGTCCAGCAGCACTTGGCGTTCGCCCAGGGCCTGGGCGTCGAGGACGGAGCGCAGGCTCCGGCCGATGAGGCGCATGATCTCGTGGGTCCGCCCCGGGCGGCCCCGGGGGAACTCCCGTTCGATGCGCTGGGGGGAGCTGCGCGGCAGCATCCCGTACTCGGCCGTGATCCAGCCCCGCCCGCGGCCCTTGAGGAAGGGCGGGACCCTCTCCTCGAGCGTGGCGGCGCACAGCACCCGGGTGTCCCCGCAGGTGATGAGCACCGAGCCGGGGCAGTCCCGAAGGTAGCGGCGGGTGATCGTGACCGGTCGGAGGCCGTCGTCGGCCCGGCCGGAGGGGCGCAGGGGGGTCAAGGGTTCGCGGCTCCGCTGTATTCGAATCGGAAGGTGACCGTCCCGGTCTCGTCGACCTGCTGCACCCCGGGGGGAAGGGGATCGAACACGATGTCACGGGCCTTGGACAAGGCGTGCTGGTCCAATTCCGGATATCCCGAGGTCTTGCGGATGGAGGCGTCCAGGACCTCCCCCTTGGGATCCACGGTGACCAGCACCACGACCTCGCTCTCCTCGGGCAGGGGCTTGCCGTAGCTGTAGTCGCCGATGCGGTACCCGCGCCCGGCGATGGCCCCGGCGGGGGAGAGGCCGCCCGTCTCGGTCCCGGAGACGTGGGAATCGCCCATGCCGCCCTCGCTGGGTTCGTCGGAGGAGCCCGGCTGCTGGGGTTGGACCCCGATCTTCATCCCGGCGTAGAGCTTGTCCAATTGGCTGAGGCTGGGGGCCTGCACGCGCTTCGGGGAGGCCCGTCGGTCGGCCGCTTCCTTCCCCCCCGCCACCGGCGCGTCCGTGGGGCCGAGCCGCAGGCCCCCGGACAGCGGGTTGGCCCCGGCCTCCTGGTTGGTCACGGTCCGGGCCGATCCCCGGGCGCCGCTGCCCTCGCCCTTGGGCACGGTCCCGGGAACCGTCTCGACGCTGAACACCATCATGGGGGGCGTGGAGGACGCCCGCAGGGCCGCCCAAAGGGCTGCGAGCACCGCGAGATGCAGGGCCAGCGACGCCCCGCGGGACATCCAGCGCCCGCGCGCGGTGCCCCAGCCCGGGTTCACGGCCGGGTCCCCGAAGCCTGGGTGGCGATGGCGAGCCTTTGGGCCCCGCAGCGGTGGGCCAGGTCCATGAGATCCACCACGCTGCCGTGGGTGCACGCGGCGTCGGCCCGGATCACGACGAGCTTGTCGGCCCGGGAGGCCAGGGCCTCCTTGAGCAGGGTCGGGAGGTCCTCCCGGCTCACCTGCTGGTCGCCCAGGAAAAGCCTCCCGCCCACGGTGAGGGTGAGGGTGACGGGCTGGCTTTGGGCGTCGGCGAGGGCCGAGGACTTCGGCAGCTTGACCTGGATGCTGCCCTGCACGATGAGGGGCGTGGTGACCATGAAGATCACCAGAAGCACCAGCAGCACGTCCGTCAGCGGGACGATGTTGATGTCGCTGACGAGCTTGCGCCGCCGCTCAGGCCTGCGCATCGCCCGACCCCCTGCGGCGGCGGGCCTCCTGGGCCGCCTCGGAAACCTCGGAGGCCGCCGCGGCCATGCGGGTCTCCAGCACCGTCAGCCGGCGCGAGAAGGCGTTGAAGAAGACGACCGCGGGCACGGCCACCGCCAGGCCCGCCGCCGTGGCCACCAGGGCCTCGGCGATGCCGACGCTCACCAGGGCGGCCCCGGAGGCGTCGGCCGCGCCCTGGCCCAGGCTCTGGAAGCTGCGGATGACCCCCAGGACCGTGCCGAAAAGGCCGACATAGGGGGCCACCGAACCAATGGTCCCGAGGGTGGGAAGTCCCCGCTCCAGGTCCAGCAGTTCCACGGCCTGGATCCGCTCGAGGGCCTCGTCGAGGACCTCCTTGTCGGCGGTGGAATGGGCCAGGGCCCCCGCCAACACCCGGGGCAGGCAGCCGTCCTCCTCCGCGGCCAGGGTGCGGGCCTCATCGATCTGACCGGCCCGGACCAGCTTGGCCACCCGCGCGGCCAGCCGCGCGCCGCCCTTTTCGGCGCGCCGGAAGGCCATCCAGCGCTCCAGGATGACGTACCAGCTCCACAGGCTGCCGAGGAAGAGCAGCACGAGGATGGGGCCCCCGTGGTGCAGGAGCGAACTTAAGGATAGGTCCAGTTGCATGTCGGCTCCGTGAGCGAGCGCCTCGCGGCGCTAGAACTTCATCTTGGCCCCCACCCCGACGTAGGGCGAGGGGTCGGTGTCGAGGGGCCAGACCGGGGCCGGCCCGGCCAGGCGGTCCCCCTCGATGAAGACGGTGAGCCCCGGGCTGATGGCGCAAGCCGCGCGGAACCCCAGGTCGGCCTGCGCCGGCACGCTCCAGCCCCCGGTCAGGGAGGCCTGGCGCGGGCCGGTGACGTCCACCCCGGCCCGCGCGGAATAGATTCCCCGACGCCAGCCCAGGTCGAACTTGGCCGTGACGTCCGGGACGAAGGCCGGCACCAGGCCGGGCTCGCCCTGGAGCCGGGGATCCTGGGCCACGGCCTCGGCCGACTCCCACCAGGGCCCCACGGAGAGGCGCTCCCTCAGCCGGGCGCCCTCGATCAGAAGGGTGCCCGCGTCGGCCTGCTGCCACAATCCCAGCAGCGGCCCCTCGGTGGGGAGGTAGGCGTCCTCCAGCTCCCGGACGAAGACCGCCGGCTCCACGGTCAAACCGTCCATGGGCCTCCAGGGAAGGGCCACGGAGGCGTCCACCGGCTCGCGCTGGGCGCCCAAGGTCGCGTTGGGCAGCAGCGGATCGGACCGGAACACGGTGGGCGCGCCGTCCATCGGCAGGGAGGAGGCCTCCAAGTCGCTGAGGGAAAGCCCGGTGCCGAAGTCGGCGGTGAGCCCGAGGGAGGGACCGAAGCCCTGCTCGAAGTGGAGGCGGGGGCCGGCCTGGAAGGCCCGCACACCCCCGCCCACGCCGCGCAAGTCCGCGCCGAGTCCCAGGCGGGCCCCGCTCCAGGGCGAGACGTGGCCCTCGAACCAGACCCCCGCCTGGACCGCCGAGCGGCCCGAGGCCCCCCAACGCTGGTCCAAGAATTTGAGGTCCGCCCCCGCGTCGAGCAGCAGCCACGCCACCGAACGCTCCAGGTCGTAGTCGGCCCCTCCGGAATCCTCCTGGTAGGCCCACTCGGCCGGCCCGAAGCCCGGGACGTCGAGGTTGCCCTCGCGGGCCGACAGGCTGAGCCTCTGGGTGCCGCCCCCCGCGGAGTCGGCCTCGTAGTCGGCGGACTCGCCCCAGTCCTGGCGCTGCAGCCAGTGGCCCCCGGGAAGCGACGCCAGCCGCAGGGAACGCCAGGCGGCGTCCAGGCCTCCCTCCAGTTGCCGGTCGTCGGCGATGCGCCAGGCCCCCTCGCCCTCAAAGCGCGCGGAGCGGTTCTGGCTGGGGCTGAGCGCGGTCCCCGGGAGCGGGCCGCCGTCGTCGCTATGCACACCCCCCTCGAGCCAGCCCGAGAAGGGCCCCTTCTGCCCCGCCAGGAGGCCGTCCAGGTTGAGGGTGTTGCCCAGCCCGTAGGACGCGGTCAATTCGGCGTAGCGCGGGGTGGGGGTGAAGGTCTCGTCGGCGGGCACCGCGCGGGGGGCCTCGGTGGCCCTCTGGTCCTGGCCCGCGCCCTTTTCGCCCGGCGAGGTGCGTATCCCCCCGGAGGTGTCCAGCCCGGCCCCCAGATCCCCCCGGCCGACCAGATCCTCCCGCTCCCCGCCGCCCGTCACGATGAAGGCCGGCAGGGCGAAGGTGGGCGCGGCCTGGGCCGCCCGGGTGACGGGCGCCGGGCCGGCCTCGTCCGCGGCGGCGGTGGGCACGGCGGTGGGCACGGCCTGGTCCTCGCCTTCGAGCGCCTCGGATCGGCTCCCGGGCGCGGCGCTCGCGGGCAGCGTCGCGGCGCGGACCGGCACCGCGCGCAGGACGGCCGCGAACGCGACCGCGGCCAGCCAAAGGGAGGCGGGCCTCATGGGCGCGCCCCCGCGGGCGCCGGCGTCGACCCCGGCGTCGGGGCCGGGCGTTGCGAGCCGTGGCGGTGGTGCGGAGCGCGCCGGTGCCCGCGGCGGCGCCCTTTGGCGCGATGCCGCGGAGCCGCCAGGCCCAGGCGCTTGCGCAGGAGGGCCGCGCGCTCCCGCGCGGCGGCGGCCCAGGAGGGGTCCGGCGACTCGCGGGCGATCTCCTCGTAGCGGCGCAGGGCCTCCCGGGTGCGGCCCTCGCTCTCCAAGATCTCGGCCCCCCGGGCGAGCGCGGTCACGGCCCAATTGGACTGCGCGGGGAACTGGCGCTCCACGGCGTCGTAGGCCAAGAGGGCCTCGCCCTCCTGCTTCAGGTCCATCAAGCAGTCCCCGACCAGGTATTGGGCCTGCGCGCCCAAAGCCCCCGTGTTGCGGGAGGCCAGGTCCCGGTAGGCCGCCAGGGCCTGTTCGTAGCGCCCGGAGTCCTCGTAGATGTAGCCGATGCGGATGCGGGCCATGTCGGCCAGGGGGCTGTCGGGGTAGTCGTGGACCACCTGACGGTAGGCCGCCACGGCGTCGTCGTCGCGGTTCATGCGCTTGTAGGTGAGCGCGAGGTTGAAGCGGGCATCCGCGGCCACGTTGCGGGTGTCGCCGTAGGAATCCAGCACGGCCTGGAAGGCGGACACGGCCTGGGGGTACTCCTGCTGGCGGTACCAGGCCAGGCCCACGCGGAAGGCCGCCCGCGGCGCCAGGGGGTTCCGGGGCGAGCGGCGGACGAGGTCGGTCCAATCCCGGATGGCGTCGTCGAAGCGCAGCAGGCGGTAGTAGGCCTCCCCGCGCCAGTAGGTCGCCACCAAGTCGAAGCCGCTTCCGGGATACTGGGACTTGAGCACGCCGATCTCCCGGACGACCTGGGGCCAATTCTTGGTGTCGATGTAGTGCTGGACGATCTGGTACTGGACCTCGGGGGCCACATCGCTGGTGGCGTGCGACTTCAGGAACGCGCGTTCGGCCGCCAGGGCCTGGTCCTGCTCACCGAGGGCCGAATAGGAGATCTGCAGCCCGTGCAACGCGTCGCCGGCGGCCGGAAGCTGGGGCCAGTCCGCCGCGACCTTGCGGTACAGGGGCAGGGCCTGCGCGTCCTGCCCGGCGTTGTGCAGCGAGTTCGCCTCCTGCACCAGGGCGTCGGGGACCAGGTGGCTGGCCGGGAACCGGGAGGCCACCGAGGAGAACACCGCCGCCGCCTGAGGGTAGCGGCCCTGTCGGAAGAGCGCCCATCCGATCCAGTAGGAGGCCTCGGCTTGGGTCTCCTTGTCCGGGGCCCAATCCCGCGCCGAGCTCCACTCCTGGGCCGCCCGGTCGAAATCCTTGAGGCGGTAGGCCGCCCAGGCCGCGCCGAAGTGGGCTTGGGCGCGTGTGGCGCGGGAATATTCGGGGCCATCGGCGCGCAGATAGTCCGACTCGGCCGCGGCGTCTTCGCGCTCGTTGAACAGCGCGTCGCCGGCGCGCAGCCAAGCCGCCCCGGCGAGGCGGGGGGGCAACACCGCGGCGGCCGCGGCGAAGCGCCGCGCCGCGCGGGCCCAGTCCCGGCGGCTGAAGGAGACCCAGGCCATCCCCAGCAGGGCCTCGGCGGATTCGCGGGTGCGGGGATAGCGCGCGCGCAGGGCGCGGTAGGCGGCCTCGGCCCCGGCCAGATCGCCCTTGGAGTAGTCGCAGTCGGCCAAATGCAGGCGCGCCTGGAGCGCGAAGGGGGAGCCCGGGTTTTGGGCCAGGTAGGTCCGGTACTCGACGGCGCTGGTGGCGTAATCCCCCAGCGCCAGCGAGGCGCTGGCCGCGTAGAACAGCGCATCCTTGGAGAGGGGATGGGCCGGGAAACGCTTGAGGAGCCCCAAGTAGACGTCGCGGGCCGCGGCGTAGCGCCCCTGGCGGTACTGGGCATCGGCCAGCAGGAACATCGCCGAGGGCACC
Source organism: candidate division FCPU426 bacterium (assembly GCA_027451505.1). Lineage (GTDB taxonomy): Bacteria > Oederibacteriota > JAJYGY01 > JAJYGY01 > DAIDJD01 > DAIDJD01. The sequence goes on along the minus strand of DAIDJD010000026.1, from coordinate 5,291 downwards.
AGGCGCGAATTAGGGAAGGCCGCGAGGAAGCGGTTCCAGCCGTCGGCCGCTGCCACATAGTCCTTGCGCTGGTTGGCCAGCCAAGCCAGGCCGTAGGCGCAGCGGGCGGCCACGGCGCTGGAGGGGTAGAGCCTCAGGCAGATCCGGTAGGCCGACTCCGAGAGGTTGAGGTTCCCGGCCCGGTCCAGGCTGACGCCCGCGAGGGACAGGGCCCAGGGCGCCAACGGATGGTCGGAATGGATGACGCTGAACTCATGGAAGGCCGTGGCGGCCTGGTTGTAATGCCCCTCCTCGAACAGGCACCAAGCCAGGGAATACCTCGCGGCCGGGACCAGGGAGTCCCCGGGGTAGCGCGCCAGGAAGGAGCGCCAGGCGGTCGCGGCGGCGCGGTAGCGGCCCAAAGCGTAGTCGCATTCGCCCCGTTCGTAGGTGGAGCCCGGCGCGAAGGGCCCTTCCGGATCCTGGCGCGCCGATTCGGCGAAAAGGCCCTCGGCGCGCCGGAGGTGCGCTCGGTCGGCCCCGGTCGCGGCGGCGCTCCCCCGCCCCAGGCGGTACTCGCACCAGGCCCGGGCGTAGGGGATGTAGGCCTTCGCCGGCCGGCCCGGCCAGGTCCGGCCGAGCCGCGCGTAGGCGTCCTCGGCGGGGGCGTAGCTGCCGGATTCGTACAGCGCCTCGGCCAGGATCAGCACCGCGCGCCAACCTTGGCCGCGGGGCAAGTAGGCTTCGGCCTGGCTCGCGGCCGCGGCGGCCCCGGCGTGGTCCTGGAGGGCCTCGCAGTCGCGCGCCAGCCCCAGGAGGGCGCGGCCCTGGTCCGGGCCGACCACGTGGCGTTCCAGGTAGTCCTCATAGGCCAGCCGCGCCCGCCCGATGCGCCCGCTGCGGTACAGGCTATCGGCCCAACCCAGGCGTTCGGCGGCATCCTGGGAGGAATCCGGCGCCGCGTGCAGCAGGTCGTCATAGGCCTCGGCCGCCACGGCATAGGCCTGGCGACGGTATAGGGCGTCCGCGTCGGAGCGGTCCATGGCCCGGAGCGCGATGGGCTCCGCCACAAGCCCCAGGGCCAAGCCAAGAGACAGGATGCGAAGAAAATACCTTATCAAAGCGTCCGTTTCCAGGTTGTCCCGCCCTGCGCGAACGCGCCAGCGGGCAAAAAAAACGGCCTTTGCGGCTTCCGGTCGCGGAAAGCCCCAAAGGCCCTGGGCCCCCGAGTCCCGCTCAATCGAACTTGGCGGACAAAGAAAGCATCTGGCTCGATCCCAGGAACCCCATGGGGGAGTAGGAGTAGTCCGCGCTGTAGTTCTTGAACAGCCGTATCCCCAGCCCGAGGTCCAGACCCGCCGCGGCCGCGGGCCCGTAGCCCTGCTCGACCTGGTTGTAATCCACGGCCCCCTGGTACTTGTAGCCCGCGCGGAAGACCAGGATTCGGTAGCCGTACTCGCCGCCTATGCTCCAAGTGCCCGCGGTGTTGAAGTACTGGGTGTAGTCGCTGTCGACGCTGATATCCTGGGTCACCTTGTATCCCACGCCCATGCGGATGTTCGCCGGCAGCGGGAAGCCCTGCTGGAAGCCCTCATCCGGGCCCAGGTTGCTCACCACCAGGCCCGCGCCCAGGCCGGGGATGGGGCTGCGGTAGAACAGGGAGAGGCTGGCCGCGGCCGTGCTGGCGCTGTAGGCGGCGATCTGCTCGTTGAGGAATTTCACGCTCACGCCGGCGGACAGGTAGGGCAGGATCTTGCGGCCGTAGGCCAGGGTCCCGTACATGTCGGCCGCGGTGAAGGTGGAGGTGTTGACCACCGTGTTGCCCTGGAGCGCGGTGCCCTGGAAGGTTCCGGCGTTGAGGTAGAAAAGATCCGCGCTCAAGGTGCCGAAACTGAAGGGCCAGTCCAGGGCGCCGTAGCCGTAGTTGATGCCCTGGATCCACATGGCGTCCATGACCGTGACTTCCTTCTGGGTCAGGAAGGCGGACCCGGCCGGGTTGTACTCGACGTCGTTGACGTCGTCGGCTAGGCCGGCGAAGGAATCGCCCATGCCGATGACCCGCGGGCTGGTGTCCAACTGAAGAAAGGCCGCCGCAGTGGTTCCCTGGTCCGCCCGCGCCATCGCGGAGACCAGGGCCAAGGACAGGACGGACACAAGGATGACGGATGTGCGCATGGATGCTCCCCCAGGACCAACGCGGACCATTCTACTCCAGTTCCTAAAAAGGTTTGAAATTTTTAAACTCCGTTCCAAAAAGCGGAACCCAAGGTCACTTATCCGTGAACCCGACGCTGTAGCAGATCTTGTCCGCGGTCTCCTTGACGACCTTGGCCAGCTCATTGAAGCTGGCCTCCTGGTAGCGCGAGGAGGGAACGGCCAGCGAAATGCAGGCGATGACGCGTCCGCGGTAGTTCTTGATGGCCGCGCCGAGCCCGCAAAGGTCCTCATCGTACTCGCGCAGGTCCCGCGACACGCCGCTCTCACGGGCCTTGGCCACATCCTCTTTCAAGCGCTCCAAGGAAGGGACCGTGGCGGGGGTGTGGGAACGCAGTTCCACGCCCTTGAGCACCTCGCTGAAGCGCTCATCCGGCAGGCCCGCCAGCCAGATCTTGCCCGCCGCGGTGCAATACAGCGGGGCCCTTTCCCCTATGGCGGCCTTGACCCCGATCTTTTCGGGGGACTCCAGCACGTCGATGTAGAGGACCTCGTTCTGGTCGATGATGCTCAACTGCACCGTCTCGCGGGTGCGGTCCCTGAGTTCACGCAGGAAAGGCAGGGCATGGGCCCGCATGTTGAGCTTGCTCAACACGGCGTTGCCCAACTCGAAAAGCTTCACCGAAAGGCGGTATTTGCCGCTTTCCGAGTCCTGCTCCACGTACTTGCGGACCATGAGGGTGGTCAAAAGGCGGTGCACGGTGCTCTTGTGGAGATTGAGCCCCTTGCTCAGCTCGGTCACACCGATGCCGGTGCGGTTGACCGCCAGCGCCTCAATGATGTCCAAGGTCCTTTCCACGGATTGGACCGTTGATTCATAAACCTTTTTACGCCGCATGCATCGCTCCTATAGAACCCTTGCCGCCATATGGAACCCTTTATCTTATGAAAGGATGCTGATTCAGATGATGAAATCCTATTCAGGTTTTAAGTACCTGTCAATATTTTTCACTATTTGAGACACCCAAGGACAGGGCCAGATTCCGGGTCTCCTCAAAGTCATAAACTCTTAGAACTCAATGCCTTTTCGGGCCTTTTCACCGGAGTCAAAGTAGTGCTTTCGCTTGGTCATGACTGTGATCAAGTCCACCCGTTCTTCCAATCCCTCGAACAGGGCATGTCCGGTCAACACCAATTCGCAGGGACGGGACGCGGCCTCGTAGTGGTCCAACAGTTCCAGAATGGAGGCGGCATCGGCGAGTCCGGTCAAGGGCAGGGACAGGATCTCATCGAGCACCACCAGGCCCGCGCCGCTGCCGAGGGCCTGCCGCGCCAGCGCCAACCCGCGCCGCGCTTCCTCGAAGTCCCCGGGCACGTTGGCGAAACGGAACACCCCCCGTGCCGGCACGAAACGGGGCAGTCCGGTGGGATGGAAGGCCAGCCCCGGAAGCAGGGGCAGCAGGCGCCGTTCACCGTAGAAATCGTCGGATCCGGCGCCCTTGTCGAACTGGATGAGTTCGGCCCTCCCGCCGGAGCCCAGGAAACGCAGGAGCAGCCCCAAGGCCGCGGTGGTCTTGCCCTTTCCGTCGCCGGTGTAGACATGGATGCGGTTCACTTGGGCTCCCGGGCATGGGGACGTGGAAAAGCCGCGGCCTTTCCCGTAGGGTGGGGGCATGACCAGACGCGACGACGAGGTGACGCTGACATCGGTGGTGGGCCGGGCCTTCGCGGGCACCGGGCTGTTGGAGTACCTCTGTGGCCGCTTCCGCTACCGCGACCGGGCCGGATGGGAGGCCGAACTGCTCGCCGGGCGCCTCATGCTCAACGGACGCCCGGCCCACGCGCGCCTGGACGTGCGCAGCGGCGACCGGGTCAGCTACACGGCCCCCCGCCGGGAACCCGAGGTCGCCACCGACATCCCGGTCCTTTGGGAGGACGAACACCTTCTGGTGGTCGACAAGCCGGCCCCCCTGCCGGTGCACAGCGACGGGGTGTTCATCACCCACACCCTCATCAACCTCCTGCGCCAGCGCACGCGCAACCCCCAGCTCAACCTGGGGCACCGCCTGGACCGCGAAACCAGCGGGGTGCTGGTCCTGGCCAAGACCAAGGCCGTGACCGCCCGGCTCATGGCCGCCTTCGAGGACCAGGGCCTGGAGAAATGGTACCTGGCCGTGGCCCGGGGGGAGGCCGCCTTCGAAGAGGAGCTGCTGCGCGGCGGGATGGGGCCGGAGCCCGCCAGCGCCGTCCACCTTCGCCAGCGCCTCTTCCCCGCCGGGACCCCCGGCACCAAGGACAGCGCCACGCGCTTCGTGGTCCGCGAACGCCTCGACGGCGCCACGCTGCTGGCCTGCCAGCCGCTGACCGGGCGCACCAACCAGATCCGGGTGCACCTGGAGGCCCTGGGCCTGCCCCTCGTCGGGGACAAGCTCTACGGCCGCGAGGACGCCTTCTACCTGGACTTCATCGCCCACGTGAAGTCCGGGGGCGGCCAGGACTTCGGCGGGCGGGCCGGGCACCCGCGCCACCTGCTCCACGCCTGGAGGCTGGCCCTGCGCCATCCCGTGACCGGCGAACGCCTGCGCTGGGAGGCCCCGCCGCGGCGGGACATGGAGGAGTTCCTCGCCGCGCACCGGAAGGCGGGGCCGCCCCGGGAGGGCTAGGGCGCCCCGGCGCGGCGCCACGCCGCCAGGAGGCGCCGCTCGGCCGAGGCCAGGGGCAGGCCCTCCAGTTCGGCGGTCGGCACCCAGCGCCAGCCCTCGGCCGCGGCCGCTGGACGGGGCCGCGCCCGCGCCGGCGCGTGGTAACGCAGCGGCAGGACCTGGATCGCGTACACGGTGATGCGGTGGCGCAGGCGGGGCAGCGGGCCCTGGGGCCGGCATCCAGGCCCCAGGATGCGCCGCAACTCACGCGCCCCCTCGCGCTCCGCCGCCGCGTCCTCGGGGGCCTCCAGACGGGCCTCAGGGAAGCCCCACATGCCCGCCAAGCGCCCCGTTGAATCCTTCCCGCCTTCGGGGCGCCGGCGCGCCAGGATCTCCGCCGCGGCGCCCGCACCGCGCGCCACCAGCAGCGCGGCCTTGAACACGGGCCGGGCCACGGGCCGGGGCGGCAGGCGGGGGTAGGTCCTTTCCTCCCCGGCGCGCCGCGCGGCGCAGGCC